>NZ_CP016756.1:1236666-1545833 GCF_001700965.1 Stenotrophomonas nitritireducens | reverse complement strand
CGGGCTTCTTCCTTTTGATCCGATCACCACCGCGTCGAAATCATCACCGTTCTCCGCGAGGCGATTGGGGCGTGCGTGGATGTATCGCCCCGGCTCCCTAGGCACACCCAGAGCTCACAATCGAGCCATGCCACGTATCCGCTTCTGGAAGAGCGTGGCAAGTGCGTAGGCTGACGGTCGGCGGCCAGCGGTCCGTGGTGCTTCTTCGAGTTTTCCAAAACAGACCGTAGAGCCGAGGTATCACTATGGGCTCGTATGGTTAGAGTCCCTCCGTACCTCTGCATCTCGGAAAACTGCTGCAGCCCAAGAAGCGCTGCCCAGTGCGACTGTTCATCCGCTGCACCAATGCGCCACCACAGCGCGGGCAGGGAGGGGCTTTGGGTTCCGAATCAGCGCATGTCGGCACCGTCGGCTCCTTGCGCTGATTTGTCGCCAAGGGAGAAATGTCCGCGGCTTTCACCATCTGGATCATTTCCAGCAACTGCTCTCCGCCGATCAGTTCGATAGGCTTTCCATGTGCGAACGCCTCCGCATCCGGAGTGAAGCCGCCGATGCAGGCGATCTTGACCGCGTGGGCTTGATGGTGGGTTAGTAGCCCGGCCATTTCGCGCACCACGCTTACGCCTACTTGTTGGCGTTTCCATTGTTTACATTGGACAAGAGTACGGCGACCGTCTTTTCGAAGAATAAGGTCTATGCCGCCGTCGGGGCCGCCCAAACCGGTTTCTTCAACGGCGTAGCCTTGGCGCCGGAATGCCTCTCCAACAAGTTGCTCAAATTGGCGCCAACCGCCGGCGGCAAGGCTGTCCAGGTTTGTGCGCGTATCCAGGAAGCGGCGGCGTTTACGAGCGGCCAGATAGGACTTCAGCGCCGCTATCCAGCACAGGCCGAGCAGCATCCCAGCCAATATCATGAACATCGAGCCGGGTTGTCCGGTAAGTCCCTGTGCCAACATCCCGCCTTTGCGCGACAGCCACCACGGAACGCCATAGCCAACCGCTGCAAAGCCGACGATGCCAGCAGCAATGCCTACCGGCCACGGCATTGAGGCCAAAACATCCAATCCGCTTTGACGTCTTCTACGTCCCATGCAAGAACCTCCATTTCAGGCCGCAACATAGCGTGGGGCAGAGGGTTTGTCAGCAGATTTCCAATGGATCACTGCAGGCCGGGCGATCTGCATACGGCTGTATAGTCGTGCTTCGGCGAGTGGGAACCAGACGGTTGAGGGGCAAAATGTTTGGCGCTGCGAACGAGTGTATGAATCGTCTTCTATCCGGATGCGACAGAATTGTTGTGACGAGGAGATATCCCTTTGATCCCCGGGACAAGAAGCGGAATGAGATTCTTGCCGATATTCGCGATGTTGCGGCCATCGCATC
Organism: Stenotrophomonas nitritireducens; assembly: GCF_001700965.1. Classification (NCBI taxonomy): domain Bacteria; kingdom Pseudomonadati; phylum Pseudomonadota; class Gammaproteobacteria; order Lysobacterales; family Lysobacteraceae; genus Stenotrophomonas; species Stenotrophomonas nitritireducens. The sequence goes on along the minus strand of NZ_CP016756.1, from coordinate 1,544,451 downwards.
AACTCAGGATGCATTCCTTTTAGGGTCAAATGCCGAAAGTCCAAGTTGGATGAGCCCGGTTGATTTTTATGTTGCTTTTCTCAAAGAGAAAACACTACTTGGGAGCGTCGGCATTGTATTGGGCGGCCTGCTTAGAAGCGAAGATTGGTTGTGTGACTGCGAGCCAAGGTATCGACAGTTGCTTCAGTGCTGGCTTGAAAGCTGCGGAATAGAAATCTAGCTCTAGGGCAGGCGAAGTAGAGGTCATTACATGCCTCGAAAACGGCCGTCAGAGTGGGCGGATGTGGTCGTCAGCATGGGATCGATTGCAGATGGCTATCGGTCATGGTTGGGTTCGAAATTATGAAGGCTCCTCTTTATTGCGCTGTATGTTCTCCTGGTTGAGGCTGCACTTCGATTTCTTCTGTTCTAGACGCTCGCTTGGGTATTGGTTGCCCCATGACGCCACAGCCCGAAGCGGACATACTTCGACGCACTGAATTTCCCACATCCAATTGCTTCCCTCCGAGCACCCACTCACCCATGCTGACCTCCTACCTGCTGTTCTTCTTCGCCGGCCTGGGCGTCTTCAACGGTGCGGCGTTGTCGGTCTACCTGCTATGCCGAAAGCCCGTCAGGCCGGCCCAGCGTTGGCTGGCAGCCTTGGTGCTGATGTTGAGCCTGCGTACTGGCAAGTCCGTGCTGGTCTTCTTCTGGCCCGATGTCTCCAAGCTGGTTCTGCAGGTCGGTTTGACCGCCTGTTTCTTCATCGGCGTCTGCCTGATCGGTTTCGTGCGGGCCTGGCTTGATCCCGATGGCCGGCAAACCCGGAACGATGCGGTTATCGCCTTGGGCATGCTGGTGCTGGCAACTGCCTTTGGTGCCGCCTGGCCCTATACCGAGAACGTCAGCCTGTGGGCTGGGCCAGTGTGGGCCTCCATTCAATTGATTTGGTTGGCATGCCTGCTGGTGGCAACGCTGCTGTTCCTGCGCGGCGGCAAGCAAGGTCGCGCCGATACGGCACCCGGTGCGCTGAGCCGAAGCCATGTGCTCTCGGTGATCGTGGGCGTGGGGGTGATCTGGTTGGCCTATGCCACCTCCGGCTTGACGTCGTACATCGTCGGCGCGCTGTCGTTTTCACTGGTGTTGTACCTGAGCATCAGCGTTGCGCTTGCCCGGCGTAGGCCTGCTCCGGTCGCCGAGCCTTACCGTGACCGCAAGATCGCGCCTAGCGAAGCCGAGGGAACGCTGCGCACCCTACACACGCTGATGGCCGACGAGGGCCTGTACAAGGATGCTGGCCTGACCTTGGCCAAGCTGGCCAAGCGGCTCAACATACCCACGGCTCGGCTGTCGCAGCTGCTCAACGACAACCTCAAGACCGCCTTCAAGCCCTACCTGGCGCAGGTCAGGATCGAGGCCGCCAAGCAGTTGCTGCGTGCACAGGCGTCGGCATCGATGGACGATGTGGCGGAGGCGTCCGGCTTCCTGTCCACCTCCAGCTTCTACAGCAGCTTCAAGAAGGTGGAAGGGACGACCCCCGCGGCGTGGCGGCAGGCCCAGTCGCGCTTGGTGGCGGGCTCCTGAAACGTGTTTGGTGAGTCCGTAAACGCGCTTCAGTAGATTGATTCGTAAAGGGATTCTGCAGACTTCGGGGCACCTATCCTCCGGAGTCTCTTCATGTCAATAACGCGTTCCCAGCCGGCCGCTGCCGGCGCGATATCACTGCCAGCACGTCTTGTCAGATGGTTCGCCGTGGTCAGCCTTGCGCTGTTGTTCGGCGGGCTGGCGCATGCCGAACCGGTTTCGGATGAGCGGGAGATCTCCGCGGTCATCCAGGACTATCTGCATGGCAGTTCGTACAACCAGCGCGATCGGCTCAGCCGGGCCTTCCATCCCGATGCGCGGCTATACCTGAGCCAGGGCACCGACGGCATGCGCGAGGTGGGCATCGCCGAGTACACCAGCTGGTTCGGCAAGGAGCCGGGGCTGTTCAACGGCCGCGTCGGTCGCCTGCTCGGTATCCAGGTCGACGGCAATATCGCCACGGCCAAGGCGGAGATTCTGGTCAGCAAGGATCAGGCGCGCTTCGTCGATCTGTTCCTGCTGAAGAAGCTGGAAGGGCGCTGGCTGATCATCAGCAAGACAGCCACCCGCGAAACCGCGCCCGCCCATGGCCGCCAGGTGGTGCTGGCGGTGTCCAACGTGGACACCATGCCCGGCACCCGCCTGAGCGCCGGCAACAGTTTCCTGGAGCTGGTGGGCGCCTATGCCGGTTTCCGCGAGGCCGGCTACGGCGTGCAGTTCGTAAGCCCCGAAGGCGGAGCCGTGCCGCTGGCCTACATCGACACCAGCAACCCCGAGCACAAAGCCGGCATCTACGATGCCGATCTGATGTGGGCGCTGGCCAACACGCGCCGGCCCGACGAGGTGACGGCCAGCGACTATTCCGCGCTGATGTACATCGGCGGCAGTGCCGCGATGTACGGCGTTGCCGAGCACCCCGGTATGCAATGGCTGGCGGTGCGCATTTACGAGCAACGGGGCGGCATTGTCTCGGCGGTGTGCCACGGCAGTGCAGGGCTGGTGAACCTGACCCTGTCAGACGGCTCCGCGCTGGTCAGCGGCAAGCGTGTCACCGGCTATCCAGATGCCTACGAGGACAAGAGCGCGGCTTATTACAAGACCTACCCGTTCTCGATCGAACAGCGCCTGCGCGGCAGCAAAGCTCGGTTCAGTCATGGCGCGCGGGGCGCATCGCATGTGGAAGTTGATGGCCGGCTGATCACCGGCATGAACTGGGAATCCACCCGTGGCGTGGTGGCAGCGATCATTCAGCGCTTGGAGGCTGAGAGTGCTGCGCTACAAAATGCTGCGCAAGCGGGTGGTTGAGTAGCTGCAGCTGAGCTGGATTGCCCGCTGCTGGGTGGCAGCGGACAGCCTTGTCACTCATCTCGAATGAGTTCGCCCGTAGCCTTCAGTTGTTGCGCGCATCCACCCTGATGGATAGGCCTATATCAGAGGAGGGTGTTGCTTCATCCAAACCGACACTTGGTTGGACAAGCAGGGTCAGCAGCACTGACAGATTTCACGAGAAACGTCTCAAAAGTAGCGGCTCAGCGTCAAATCAGTTCAGTGCTATGGCCTAATCGGGCCGCGCTCGCGATAGCCGGAAGCATCGCGCGCATTTCGCCCTGATCAAGAGTCTGTCGATATGGATATCCGACACTCGGCATTGCTCGCCTCATTGGCGTCCCTGTCGCACCACAATCGTCTGATCCAGCTACAGGGGCCGCATGACGGTCTGGTGGTGGAACGCTTCGAAGGGCAGGAAAGCATCTGCGGCACGTCCCGTCTGCAAATCGATTGCCTGTCCACCGATGCCTTTCTGGATGTCGATCCTTGGCTGGAACAGCCACTGACGCTGCAGTTGCGGATGGCAAGCGGTGCACAGCGACAATGGCACGGCCTGTGCACTGAAGTGGCGCAGTTGGGCAGTGACGGCGGCTTGGCGCGGTACCAGTTGGTGCTTGAACCCTGGACTGCCTTGCTACGCCTGCGCCGCAACGCGGTGATCTTCCAGGACATGGATGTACGCGGCATCTGCGAGCGGATCTTCGCCGACTACCCGCAAGCGTCCTATCGTTTCGACGTGGAAGCCGCGCTACCGCAGCGGCCCATCATTACCCAATACCGCGAGACCGACTGGGAGTTCGTTACCCGCCTGTTGGCAGAGGTTGGCTTGGTCTGGCGTATTGAGCAGGCGCAGGACGGCGAGGGTAGTCACACATTGGTGGTGTTTGGGCCACAGGCGCAGCTTCCGGACATAGGTGCGGTGCGTTTCCATCGCATTGCAGCCACCGAGGCCACCGATGGCATTGCCGCGTTCGGCGAACGCCAGCAATTGGTCGCGAACAGCAGCGCGGTGGCCAGTTGGCATGGCGAACAGATCAAAGCCGCTTCCGCGCAGGCAAGCGCGGCGGCCGGGGAGCTGCCTGCACTAGAGGTTTACGTACAGCCGCGTGCTGGCCGCTTTGCCGAATCCCGTTGGGCGCAGGATGAAGCACAAGCGCGCCTGGATGCACTGCGCGTGCCACAGCTGCTGTACAGCGGTAGCGGCAGCGAGCGTCGCCTGGCGGCGGGCAATCGCTTCACCCTGGTCCAGCACCCGCAACACGAGGCGCAGCAATTCCAGGTGCTGGTGGTGCAGCACGCCGCAGTCAACAATCTGGACAGCGGCATCGCCGAACTGCTCGGGCATAGCGAACTGGAACGCGGTAGCTACCGCAATCAGTTCCTCGCCACCGATGCCGCAGTTCCAGTGCGGGCGTTGCCGCAGGATCGCCCCAGCCTGCACGGCCCGCAGACCGCACGGGTGGTTGGCGTCGCCGATGCAGCACTGAGCCCCAATCGCGAGCATCAGGTGCGTATCCAGTTCAACTGGCAGCGCGGCAGGGTGCCAAATCCTGGCGGCATAACGGACACCGGCAGCAGCCAGCCCGGGCACGCACCCGGCGATCACAGCAGTGGCAGCTGGGTGCCGGTTGTTGAATGGGTAGCCGGACCCAACTGGGGGACCGCATTCCTGCCGCGCATCGGCAGCGAAGTGCTGGTGGAATTCCTGCACGGCGACATCGACCAACCACGCATCACCGGGCAGCTTTACAACGGTGAAGTCGCACCGCCGTTCGGCGGCGGCATCGATGCGCAGGCACAGCACCCCGGTGTGCTCAGCGGCCTGCATACGCAAGCACACGATGGCAGCGGTACCCAGCAATGGGTGATGGACGACACGCCCGGTCAGCTGCGCACGCGTCTGCATAGCTCATTGGCGGACAGTCGTTTGGAACTGGGCTATCTGATCCAACACCAGAACAAGGCACGCGGCGCACTGCGCGGCGAAGGCTTCGAACTTGCAACGCAGGGCTGGGGCAATGTGCATGCGGGTGAAGGTATGCTGCTGTCGGCCAGTGCCCAGCAAGGCGCCGCATCCACCGTGATGGACAACGCTGAAGTCGTCGCCCAGCTCAAAGGCGCCGAACGCAGCCTGGAGCAGATGCAGCAGACCCTGCAGCAACAACAGGTTCCCGGACTAACGGCATGGCAGAGCACCGGCCTGTTACGCGAGCTGGCGGATCCACGCGCCGAGGGTCGCTTTGAGGCTGAGGTCAACGGCCAATCGCAGTTCAAACCCAGCGATGGCCGTAAGCCTGGCGATGAACCGGTTGAGCGCTTCGCCAAACCAATACTGTTGGCCGAAGCACCCAATCACATCGCCTGGACCACACCGGCAAGCGCAATCGCGTACGCCGGCCAGAACCTGCAAATCACCGTACAACAGGACCTGCATGTCAGCAGCGGCCAAACCCTCGCCACCGTCTCTGGCGGAGAGGTTTCATTGTTCGCGCAATATGGGCCGGTACGGTTGATCGCGGCCAATGGCCCGGCGAGTCTGCAGGCGCACAACGGTGAGCTAGAAGTGCTCTCTGAGCAGGCACTCACCATCACCGCAACCGACAATCGCATTGAGGTGATCGCGAAGAACAAGGTGGCGCTGCAGGCCGGTAGCAGCGCAATCACCTTGGAGGGTGGTGATATCACCTTCAGCTGCCCTGGGGAGTTCAAGGTAAGGGCGGGGGATCATCCGTTCCTGGGCGGCAGCGATAGCCCTGTGGCGATGCCGGCATTGCCAATGCAGATTCTGGCACGCGGTCCATTTGAAATTCGTATCGCGCTCAAAAATGAGGCAGGAAAGACCATTGCCAAGCAGGCGATCCGCATCTTGCGAGCGGACGGAACCTATGAGGATGCCGTCACCGGCGCAGACGGCGTTACTTCAATCGTCGCCCGAAGTGACAAGCCTGAGAACCTGAAGATCGTCCTCGCTGACAACGAGATCTGGGAGGTAGATGACCCGGATGTCACCTCAATGGCTGGCCATGAGGAATGCTGCACGCGAGCAACACTTCAAATCGAGGGCGCTCAAGAATGAATCAGCCAGCTGCTGCACCAGCCAACAGGCCCGCCCCGCCGCCCGCCCCGCACTACCTGTGCTTTCGGGTGGTGGATATGCAGAACAGCATGATTGCAGGGCGCCGCTACACGTTGGAGTGGACGGATGTTGGTGCGCAGGAAGCATCCCGCCGTGAAGGCACAACCGCGGCAGATGGGCGCACCATCAAGATCACAACGCGCGGCCAGGTTGCTGTCTCTGTGGCGATCGCCCCACCGTCTGGGGGGCAATGTCGCTCTGTAGGGCAAAGCGTGCAAAGCAAGCCCGAGAACAAGCCCTTTGTTGCCACAGTGCGGTTGACCTTCAACGCCACGGCAACGACCGCGCCGCAATCAGAGAATCACTGCGAAACGCTGACTTTGCGCCAAGGCAGGCAGCGGGTGAAATATGTGATCAACAACGTGCCCCGCGTGCCAGATGGGGGCGGCTGGCAAGACAACCACCTGAAGAACTTGCCGTATCTGATCGTGGATGCGAATACCTTCGAAGTCCTGCACGCCGGCAAGGGGCTCAACGAACCCGCAAAATTCACCGGTTCGAAAACCCAGGTGTCAACGGTGGAGATCGCGGTCGACGGGGTGGCTTCGGTTGGTATTGTCTTCGGCGCGGTGGCCAATGGTGATTGGGACGAATGGCGAAGGGATCCAGCAAATATGGTGATATATCGCTTGCGTCCTGCGGCCGAAGGGCTAACGACCGTGACCATCACGGAGACCACGTCGTTGAGGCTCGATCTGTCCATAGTGGACTTGCTTGCAACCGAAGGGAATGGCCTGCAACGCACGGCCATATTGAATGGCAAGGTCTGGGCGCTGTGCACACGGAGCTATTCAGTACAGGGCATCCGTGCATTGATTACAGGCAACCTGACGCTTCCGGATGAGGACGGAAGTTTGGGGGCGTGGTACCAGGTAGCGAGGCCGAGTCGCGGTCAGATTGACTGGGCCGAGCAGCACGGAAAGATCAATGCCGGGCAAGCAGCAGAATACCGTACGGCGCTCACATTGCCGGCAGCCGTTCTTGCGGCCAACGCGGCAGCCCTTCCCTCGCCGTTGCGCATGCAATTATCTTGGTCTGAGCTGCTGGAGCCGTTCTATAGCGGGCAGATCGTCAATGTTCCGTTGCCTAATAGAGCTTTTTCACAAGGCGGCGAGATCATCATTGCGCCACTGGATCTCACACTGAAACTGCAAGTCGGCTTCTGTGACAATGCGGGCAGATACACCGGGCTGTCACAAGTCGAGATCGTGGCCAAGAACCACCCCTATATCTACATGATGCTGCTGTCTGCGTGCGCGGAAGCAGGCGTGAACAAGGTAGAGATCAGCGGCATGTGGCGCCCGATGCTGGGCTCCTGTCTGCACAAGCTGGGTGACGCACTCGATATTGTTGCAGTAGACGCACGCAATGATAGGTTGGCGGAGTTTCAATTCAACAGAAATCGTGTTGCCAACAATGCATTGGCGAGGCGCTTCAATACACTATTGTATGAACACCGCTACGCGAACAGTGCCCAGCACATCTACCAGTTTGATGAATACCCTCATAGTGCCGATGGCCATCACTTGAATCATCTGCACATCACCTGCATGAGCCGCAGAGCGCTGGATCCGCGCGACACAGCCGGCTACATCGGCCCAAATCAACAGGGAGCGTTGACGCCGCCGTCTGTGTTTCCGGAGGCTAACGGCAGAGGAGATGAAAGACCATGGCTTACTTGGTAACCGGGAAGAATATGAGCATTTGGAAGCCGCGATTCAAAGTGACCGCTTTGCTGCTTGCACTGGTTCTTCTTGGCCAGCATGAGAATGTGCTAGCAGCGCAGTTCGAGCGCAGCTGGAATGAAGACCCAAAGCACGGAGGGGCTCATTGCGCCATCTACAGTCGTGCAGATAGGTATCATCGCTACAAAAATGCACGAGATCTGGTACGTCCGCAGCTCAACGACCTGTCTGAGGTTGAGCTTGTTGATAGAAGGCGGGGGAAGAAAGTGTTGCTCAGTCGTCATTACTGTGAACGGTTCTTCAGTAGCGATCCGCAGGAGCAGTTTGTACCCATGACGAACGATATCTACTGGTACGACAAGCGGGAGTTCTTTCACGAGTCCGAGTTGATTCCCATCGACCAATGGCGAACCCGCTACATCTACGAGAAATCCGACGGCTCCTATGTTGGCTCTGAACTGATGACGCCTGAGGATGAACTTGAGCTGGACCGCCTGGTCGGTTACAACGCGTACATGCTGAGTGGGATCAAGAACGACCTGTATCAATTCAGTGACGACGGCTATTACTTGGACAGGGAGACCCAGCTTCGCTGGCGGCTCATGCACCTGCCGGGCTTCGATCCTGATGTCGAAGTCCACTCCCGCGACGAACCCAGCATCTTCTCCATTGATGAATCAGGCCGCCATCTGCCTCGACTTGTCCCGCTGTTGCGCCCGCAGCAGTACACCGTTGATTGCGAACAGATGGCCAACGGCGGCATCAGTTGCCGGTTCGCACGAAAGGACGAAAGTGCGGGGACAGCCGCCCCGCCTGCTGATAGGTACAGTGGCGCAATTCGGGACATCTCACCAAAATTTTCTCCGCTTACGATTGGTTCGGATCGGGTCACCATCAACAAACGACTCACCCACGGTGAGCCGTTTGAAATGAAGGATCGCTACAACAGCGAAGTCACCGATTACTTTTTCTATGCCGATTTTGATGACCCGATTCGACCGGTGGATTTCGCACTAGGCGTACTGCTGCGTGATCGCCCCAAGGGCTATAGCAAGGCGCCGCGCAAGAGCGATTTCATCGATACGGAGGTCTGCCTGACGGACTGCCCATCTGATATTGAATGGCAGCTATCAAGCATCCGGAAGCGGATTGAAGCACATCCATAGCCTGCTACCGACCGGCCACGCCGCACAGATGCGGCGTGTGATGGTATTCCCGCCATCGAGAACAGCGATTGGAGAGATACGTTCCGGCTTTGGGTATCGGATCAGGCAGCACCAAATATCGGACGATGGCATTTGGGGCAGGCCCGCATTTGATGCGCTGAGGGTCCTGATTTCGAAACCGCTGTCTGCGCGTGCTTCTATCAATATTGCTCCTGCGCCGTCCTATTCCTGCCTTGTTCCCTCATAGGTGCTGCCAGAACGCAGCAGCGAAAAGCCGCTAGCCTTGCTGCTGCCTTGCCGGTGGAAGTCGATGGTCATATCGCTGGCCGTCATGAAGAACGCGCCGTTCGATTGCGCGAACAGTTCCATGCGCGCGGCGCCGAACAAATCGTTCTGGAAGTACAGGCGGTTGCCCTCGGCGATGATGTGCACGGGCGTGTCCATCATCTTGTATTCGCCAGCGACGGCCGCATTGGTGACTGCATTGGGAGCAGCTGCAGCCTTTTCGATCGGTTTGAGGTCCGGCCAGTCGTAAACGGCGGCAACGCTGGCCAGGATCTCGTCGATCAACCCCGCGCCGTTGTCGCTGTTGGTCATCACCACAACGCCTTGGCCAGTGCCGGTATGGCCATACACCTGCGTGCGGAAGCCATCGGTGCCACCAGAGTGGCCGAAGCGGATGCCGTCGCCTGCCTTGTCGATGAACAGTCCCAGCCCGTAGTCGCCCAGAATGGGCTGAAGCATGGTGGTGGTCGTGGCGTTGGACAGTACTTTTCCGGATGAAAGCCCCTGCGAATGCTGGATATCAATCACAACCTTGGCCAGGTCGGTAGGCGTGGTCCATAGCGCGGCCGCTGCGGATTCGGGGTAGACATGCCAGTTGCCGGCAACCGCTTCGCCGTCACCGTGGTATGCGGTGGCCGCCCGCGTCTGCCATGCAGGGGGCAGGGTCAGCGCGAAGGTGCTGTCGTGCATTTCAAGCGGGTCCAGCACCAATGCCTGCAGCAACGCGGGGAATGGCTGCTTGACGGCTTCGATCATCATCAGTTGCACGACGCTGTAGCCGCCACCGGAATACTTCCATTCGCTGCCCGGTGTGGTTGTTACCCGCACCGGCGCCGAGTTGGCCGGCGGCGCGCCATCCAGTACCTGCAGCAGTGAAGGGACCTGCTCGCCGCGGGCATAGCCGTAAAAGCCATGCACGGTCATGCCTGCGCTGTGGTTGAGCAGCTTGCGCAGCGTGACCGGGCTTTGCCGGGTGAATTCGTTGCTGGGTATCTGCCAGCTGTGGAGCTGCGTGTTGGCATCGGTGTCGAGCAACAGCTTGCCCTGTTCGACCAGCCGCAACGCCGCCATTGCGCTGATCGGTTTGCTGACCGATCCGGCCTGGAACAGGCTGGCGGCCGTTGCAGGTAAGCGCTGGCGGGTATCGAGTACGCCATAGGCGCGGGCCCATTCAAGGCGCCCGTTGTTGATGACGGCAATGCTGACCGCAGGCACCTGATGGAACGCCATGCGCTCCTGCAACCGCATGCGCTGGATCGGGATGCCCTTGATGGCTATCGGTGTGGTCAGGCTTTGTTCCACCTGGGCGATACGGGCCTGAACATCGGGGGCAATGTCCTGCACCGTCACCGCGACAGCGGGCGCGCTGGCCATCGCGCAGGGTGCGAGCAACAGCAGTGCGGTAGCCGCCATGGCAACGTGGAAGAGCGATATGCGGCCATGGCAGCGTCGCGAACTTGCTGTTGTTGCATAACTTGCGCTGCGCATCGTTGGCGGTCTCGTGGTGGGGGGTTGAACTTGCGTTGAGGATTAGACGCTGGCCCCGTCTTGCGCAAGTGTCATGCGACGGGGGAGTCCTGCGATGTGCCCGTTGCAGGCCGGATTTGTTGCTTGCGGGCGGTTGGGCACCGGCTCCAGGCTTGCCGGCCCGAAACGCTGGTGGCGCACCGCGTTTCGCATCCACCGCGATGATGGTCCGCGTGCGCCGCCAGTGCGCGAAGCCAGGTGTTCATCTGGGTGCTTCTTACGGTGTAGGCTTGCCGTACGCGGCAGCCTGGCGTCGCGCATCGCGGTTTAACTCGGGTGCATGGCACCGAGGGGTATTTATGACGGTCAAACGCATGGACAACATCGGCATCGTTGTGGAGAACCTGGACGCCGCCATTGAATTTTTCAGCGAGCTCGGTCTCAGCCTCGAAGGCCGCATGCCGATCGAAGGCGAGTGGGCGGGCCGTGTTACTGGCGTGCGTGATCAGCGTGTCGAGATTGCGATGATGCGCACACCCGACGGCCACAGCCGGCTGGAGCTCTCACGCTTCAAAGCCCCGGCCATCGCCTCCGATCACCGCACAGCACCGGTGAACTCGTTGGGCTACCTGCGCGTCATGTTTACCGTGGAGAACCTTGACGACACTTTGGAGCGGCTCAAGAAACTGGCTGCGTCCGTGGTCGATGAAGTGGTCAACTACGAGAATACCTATCGGCTCTGTTACATCCGCGGTGTCGAGGGAATACTGATCGGGCTGGCCCAGGAGCTGGGACCATCGGCTCCTCACTGAGCGCAATGCCGCCACGGGGAAGTCAGCGTCTGCGGGCGGAGGCATGAAGCGCCCATGGTGCTTCGGGCTTGGTTGAAGGGGCTTGAATCAGGCAGGCCGTCACAGATCATGCGTTTCGCTTGACGCGCCCGCGGCCCACGGTGACTATCCGCGTATTCATCAAGGCTGCGAAGGCTCCACCATGTCTGGTCTGCTCCGCGGGTTGATTGAGGGAATTGTGGATTTCGTGACAGATATCTGGCTGTTGCGCAGGCAGCGCGAAGGCAGGAGCCGGGCTGCGAATGCCTTGGGCAAGGATGCGGCGGATACCGCGTTGTTCGACGTTTGGGCGCTGCTGTTGTCGATGCTCGCATTCGTCTGCTTCTCCGCGTTGTTCTTCGTGCTGAAGCTGCCTTTGTGGATCAGCTTGGTGCCGGTGCTGGGGGCGGTTGTCTACCTGGTCTATCGCTGGTTCGCGCTGGTGCGGGCGGAATGACCGTTCGGGCGCTGAAGTAGCGGCTTTCTGAGCGCTGGATTGAGGGATCGCCCGCCGCAGGTGTGACCTGCAGCGGTTGCAGTGGAACATGGCTGGCGTAATCTGCGCGGAGCCTGCCTTGGCCCGCTCCGGAGATTGCCCGTGCCGACACTCAATGCTCCCTTCGTCCTGCCTGTGCTGCGTGCCGCAGCGCTGGCCACGGTGCTGATGAGCACGACGTCCGTCGCCCATGCGCAGCCGCCCAGTGCCAGCACGCCCGCGCCAACCTCGTTCAATGCGCTGCTGGATGCGCAGACCCTGACTGCCATCAATGCCGATCCCGAACTGCGCACGATGCTCGGCATCAGCGGCGATGGCTTGGACGCGCTGTCCAGCCAACTAACCGATGTCTCGCTGGAGCGGCGCGCGCTCAATCGCCGTTTTCTATCCGACAATCTCGCCGCGATCGAACACTGGAATGGCGCGCCGCTGGATTCACAGCAACGCCTGAGCGACGGCCTGGCGCGCTGGTTCTACCAGGCGCAGATCGACCTGATGGCGGTGCCGTGGGCGGCGTCATGGTTGCCGGTGGGTGGCAGTACGTATGCGGTGGACCAGTTGTTCAGCCTGCCGGTGAACCTGCCGCAGTTCATGGACAACCAGCACGCGGTAAGCGATGAAGCCGGCGCTTTGAGTTACATCGCCCGTCTGCAGGCGATGGGCAACAAGCTGGATCAGGTCCGCGCCAATCTTGATATGCAGGCAGGCCAGGGCGTGGTGCCGCCGGAGGTGGCATTGCAGGGTGCGGCCGATCAATTCGTCACGCTGCTCACGCCTGCACCGAAGGACAGCCTGTGGGTGCAATCGCTGCAGCGCAAACTCGACAAAGTGCCGGCACTATCTTCCACGCGGCGCAGCGAATTGATCGCGCAGGCAACGGCTGCGGTGCAGAGTTCCGTCAATCCCGGTTATCGGCGCCTGCTTGCCGACGTGCAGGCGTTGCAGGCGCGTCATCTGGGCAACAAAGGTGTGTGGGCGCTGCCGCAGGGCAAGGCCTATTACGACGCAGCGCTGCGTTGGTATACCAGCACCGATCTGGATGCCGATGCCATCCACACGATTGGGCTGGAAGAGGTAGCGCGGCTGGACAAGGCGATGGATGCGCGGCTTGTCGAACTGGGACTGCGCGAAGGCAGCGTGTCCGAGCGTATCCAGCAGCTGCGTCAGGATCCGCGTTACCTCTATGCTGACAGCGACGCCGGCCGGCAGCAGTTGCTGGGCGATATCCGCCAGCGCCTGGCTGACCTGCAGCCCATCCTGCCAGCGTGGTTCGGGCGCGTACCCACGCAACCGTTGGTGGTGGAGCCGATACCTGCTCACATGCAGAAGACCTCGCCGGGCGGTTACTACTATCCGCCGGCGATGGACGGTTCGCGGCCGGGCACGTTCTTCATCAATCTGGGGGACAGCGAATCCAATACGCGCTGGAGCGTGCCCACGCTGACCTACCACGAGGCGGCGCCGGGTCACCATTTCCAGATCTCCATCGGCCAGACCCTGACCAACCTGCCGCTGCTGCGCCGCAGCCTCAATCCAAGTGCCTTCAGCGAAGGCTGGGCACTGTATGCCGAGCAGCTGATGGCCGAGGCGGGCGTGTACAAGCAGGACCCGGCCAGCGACCTGGGCCGGCTGCAGGCGGAGATGTTCCGCTCGGTGCGGCTGGTGGTGGACACCGGCCTGCATCGCAAGCGCTGGACACCGGAGCAGGCGGCGGACTACATGCAGCGGACCACCGGCATGAAGCCGGCTGACGTGCGGGTGGAGATCAACCGCTACCTGGTGCAACCGGGGCAGGCCTCGTCCTACAAGATGGGCCAACTGCGCTTGCTTGAACTTCGCGAGCATGCCCGCACGGCCCTGGGCGACAGGTTCGACATCCGCGCCTTCCACGACCTGATCCTCGGCAACGGCGCGATGCCGATGACGGTGGTGACCCAAGCTGTGGATGCATGGATCGCAGGTGGCGGTGGCGAGCCCAAGCGTTAGTAGTGAGCGCAGTTGTTGTCGGCACACGCGACAGCGCGTCTTCTGTAGTGCCGAGCCATGCTCGGCAAGGGCCTTCCCATGGTGCTCAAGAGCAGCAACGCTCTGCTTTACCAACACTGGCCGGCGCCGCCAGCGCCAAAGAACTGCAACGTCCGATCATGGCGAGCCTGAGCATCTGTTGACGTGGATGCTGCAGGCTTCCAACCAATGAACTCCACCATGGCTTCTTTCGTTCTACACGCCCTTGGCGCCACACCGTTCGATGCATTGTTCCAGCTGGACAACACCGCGCTTGCGGCGCGGCAGATGGCGCGGGTAACCGCCAACACGACGGCGGGTTTTCCCTGCCGTGTAAGCCTTGTCGATGCCGACGTGGGCGATGAGCTGCTGTTGCTGTCGTATCTCCATCAGCCCGCCGATTCGCCGTATCGCGCCAGTGGACCCATCTTCGTCAAGCGTGGTGCAAGGCGTGCAGCGCTGGCGCCGGATGAGGTGCCGGCGCAGGTGCAGCGCCGGCTGATGTCGCTGCGTGCCTACAACGCGGCGGACCGCATCGTGGCGGCCGAAATCTGCGATGGGCGCTATGTCGCGGACTGGCTGCAGCATGCCTTCGACGATGCCGCTATTGCCTACGTGCACCTGCACTTCGCCCGATACGGGTGCTATGCGTGCCGCGCGGAGCGCGCGCCCGGCGTGGTGGGTGTGGGTTGATCGGCTAACCCTGGCTCAACCCCATACCTTGGGCTGGCTCGCGCTACATCGGAAGCACCATGAATTGGAAAACGCTGGCAGCGGCTGGGCATCGCGCTCACCGGCAGTCGCTTGCTTCCTGTTGCGTTCTTGAAGGCGACCGCGCATGGGGTGACACTGCCGGTAACCATCAGGAGTTCCGTGCATGCCCATTACATTGCCCCCGGCGGTGATCGCCTACTTCGCGCTCAGCAACGGCGACCCCGCTGTGCAGGTTGAAGATTGCTTCAGCAAGGATGCAGTGGTGACCGATGAGCACCAGCAGCATCAGGGCATGGAGGCGATACGGCAGTGGCTCGCACAGACACGCAAGGCCTATGAGTTCCAGGCGATGCCCGTGAAGTTCCTCCAGCACGATGACCGCGTCAGCGTCGAGGTCAGGGTGACCGGGAATTTCCCCGGCGGCGCGGTGTCGCTGGACTATGTGTTTATGTTGAGCGAGGGGAAGATCCGTACATTGCTGATCAAGTGAGGCCGGTGCCTGCAGTGCCAGTCGTGCGCTACACGGCGCCGCCATGGCACGCCTTCGGCGCTACGGCAGTTGCGCGCTGTCCGCTGTGGCCCGCAGGTGTTTGCGACTAGACTGGCGGCCAGGACAAGGAGATTCCGCGATGCACGATGGAGTTGCACACGATGTCGGCGGGGCGGCCGATGCACAGGGCACGCGCTGCGCTTGTTTGCTGCTGCTGGATACCTCGGCGGCAATGAGTGGGCCGCGTATCGACCAGCTCAATGCCGGTTTGATGCACTTCAAACAGGCGCTGTATGCCAACGCGCAGACCGCGCAGCGTATTGATGTCGGTATCGTCGGTTTTGGCCCGCCGCGCACGCTCAGCGAGTTCATGTCGGCGGACAGGTTCTACCCGCCGTTCCTGGTAAGCACGGCGGACACGCCGATCGGCGCTGCGGTCGAGCATGGCGTGGAGGTGGTGCGACAGCGCAGGGCGTACTACACGGCCAATGGCCTGGGCTGCTACCGGCCGTGGATATTCCTGATCAGCGGCAGCCCACCCAGCGACAGCGTGCAACGTGCCGCCGCGCTGGTAAGGCAAGGCGAGGCCGACAAGGATTTCCAGTTCTTCGCGGTTGGCATGGACGGCGCGGACATGGCGACGCTTGCGCAGATTTCCGTACGTGCGCCTTTGAAATTGAAGGAAGGCGGTTTCCGGGAGTTGTTCGATTGGCTGGCCGCATCCATGGATACCATTGCGCGCTCCACGCCGGGGGACACGGTACCTTTGATCAATCCGACAGCGGCGGGTGGCTGGGCGTCGGCCTGAGGTTGCCGGACAGCGGGCTGCTTTCCATCGAGGCGACGCTGTGATCCCGTTTGTGGGAGCGGCGTCGGCCGCGAAGGCGGTAGCGCTGGAATCATAGCCATGAGGGCAATCTGATGTATTCCTGGCTTCGGGGCTTACGCCGCTCCCACAACGGTAGGGGGCGGCGACAGGGGTGTTGCCGAGCATGGCGCGGCACTACCGGTGGCTTTTTCTGAACGGTGGCTGTCGCTGGCGGGGTGGGGGGGAGGCTTGATCGCGGCGCTCACCGGCCCCATTACCGGTGAACAGTATTCCGGAGGCCGTATGGACCCCAGTCAGAACCCGAATGTTTTTCATGCCACCACCATCTGCTGCGTGCGTCGCGGTGAACACGTGGCGATTGCTGGCGACGGTCAGGTCACCCTGGGGCACACGGTGATGAAGGGCAACGCACGCAAGGTGCGCCGGCTTGGCCGTGATGGTCAGGTGCTGGCGGGCTTTGCAGGCGCCGCCGCTGATGCCTTCACCCTGTTCGAATTGTTCGAGGCCAAGCTCGAGAAGCACGGCCAGCTGACCCGCGCAGCGGTGGAGCTGGCCAAGGATTGGCGCACCGATCGCCGCTACGGCAAGCTCGAAGCATTGCTGGCGGTGGCGGATCGCGAAACCTCGCTGATCATCAGCGGCACTGGTGATGTGATCGAGCCGGAAGACGGCATCATCGCGATCGGTTCTGGCGGCTCGTACGCGCTCAGCGCGGCGCGGGCACTGCTCAAGCACACCGATCTGGATGCGCGTGGTGTGGCCACCGAGGCAATCAACATCGCCGGCGGTATCTGCATCTACACCAACACCAACGTAGTGGTGGAAGAGCTCTGAGCTCTTCGGCCATCAACTGCGAGCACCCCATGAACCATAAGATCGAAGTTTCGTCCGCCACCATGACCCCGCGCGAGATCGTGCAGGAGCTGGACCGCCACATCGTCGGTCAGCACGATGCCAAGCGCGCGGTGGCCATCGCGCTGCGCAACCG
This sequence comes from Stenotrophomonas nitritireducens, assembly GCF_001700965.1. Classification (NCBI taxonomy): domain Bacteria; kingdom Pseudomonadati; phylum Pseudomonadota; class Gammaproteobacteria; order Lysobacterales; family Lysobacteraceae; genus Stenotrophomonas; species Stenotrophomonas nitritireducens. Next base: position 1,527,466 of record NZ_CP016756.1, on the reverse strand, counting down.
CTGGCGTCGCATGCAGCTGCCCACCGAGCTGCGCAACGAGGTGATGCCCAAGAACATCCTGATGATCGGCCCGACCGGCGTCGGCAAGACCGAGATCGCGCGCCGCCTGGCAACGCTGGCCAATGCACCGTTCGTCAAGGTTGAAGCCACCCGCTTCACCGAGGTGGGTTACGTCGGCAAGGATGTGGAACAGATCATCCGCGACCTGGCTGATACCGCGGTCAAGCTGTACCGCGAGCAGGCCAAGGTGCGCGTGCGCAACCAAGCCGAGGAAAAAGCCGAAGACCGCATCCTGGATGCGCTGCTGCCGCGCCGCAGCGTCGGCATCGGCTTTGATGCTGATGCCGCGCGCAACGAACCCTCGGCGGCCGACAATGAAACCCGCATCAAGTTCCGCCGCATGCTGCGTGCCGGCGAGCTGGACGAGCGCGAGATCGAGCTGGAAATTTCCGCCAACGTCAGCATGGACATCATGACCCCGCCGGGCATGGAGGAAATGGGCCAGCAACTGAAGTCGATGTTCGCTAACCTCGGCAACGCCAAGTCGAACAAGCGCACGTTGAGCATCAAGGCCGCGCGCCCGCTGCTGATCGAGGAAGAGGCCGGCAAGCTGGTCAACGAGGACGATATCCGCACTGCGGCCATCGAGGCCTGTGAGCAGCACGGCATCGTGTTCATCGATGAGATCGACAAGGTGGCCAAGCGCAGCGACGCCGGTTCGTCCGGTGGCGATGTATCGCGCGAAGGCGTGCAACGCGATCTGCTGCCGCTGGTGGAAGGCTCCAACGTGTCGACCAAGTACGGCACGGTGAGGACCGATCACATCTTGTTTATTGCTTCTGGTGCATTCCACCTGGCCAAGCCCAGTGATCTGATTCCCGAGTTGCAGGGGCGCTTCCCGATCCGTGTGGAGTTGGGTGCACTGAGCAAGAATGATTTCGTACGCATCCTGACCGAGCCGAAGGCGGCGTTGACCAAGCAGTACGAAGCCTTGTTGGCGACCGAAGGCGTCAAGGTCAATTTCACCGCCGAGGCCGTGGATCGCCTGGCGGAGATTGCATTCCAGGTCAACGAGCGCCAGGAGAACATCGGTGCGCGTAGGTTGCACACCGTGCTGGAACGCCTGCTGGATTCGCTGAGCTACGAGGCACCGGATCGCGATGGCGACAGCATTGCGATTGACCCGGCGTATGTGGACAAGCACCTGGGTGAGCTTGTGAAGGACCCGGACCTGAGCCGCTATATTCTGTGATTGTTGGTTTGGGTTGGTGAGAAGCGGCGGCACGTTGGTGTCGCCGTTTTTTTTGTTTCACGATGACTCCAGTACCGCAATTCGCTGGACTACGCCAAGGCTCGATACAGCAGGTTTATCAATCACTTAGGCGAGTTCAACATATGCCGGTGCTTTCCGAAACTTGACCCGGCTTCCCTTCGCGTGGCTCCCATGCGGCTCTTGGAAACCGGGCTTTCCGAGGAGTCATCATGGCGAAGATCAAGCTCACCAAGTCCGCAGTTGATGCGGCACAACCCCAAGACAAGGCCATCGAACTGCGGGATACCGTGGTGCCCGGCTTCCTGTGCAAGATCACCCCGGCGGGCCGCAAGGTGTTCATGCTCCAGTACCGCTCGAACGCGGGCGAGCGCCGCAAGCCCGCCCTGGGCCAGTACGGGGAACTGACGGTCGATCAGGCACGCACAATGGCGCAGGAATGGCTGGCCGAGGTGCGCCGGGGCGGCGACCCGAGCGCAGCCAAGAATGCCGCCCGCAAGGCACCGACCATGAAGGAGTTTTGCCACACTTTCATGGAGGACTACTCCAAACAGCGTAACAAGCCCAGCACGCAGCGCGGCTATCAGGGCGTCATTGACCGCTGCATCATCCCGATCATGGGCCGGATGAAGGTACAGGACGTGAAGCGCCCTGACGTGGCGACGCTGATGAAGAAGCTGGCCTACAAGCAGGCGGAGGCCAATCGCACCTTCGGCGTACTGCGCAAGATGTTCAACCTGGCCGAAGTGTGGGGGCTGCGCCCGGACGGCACGAATCCATGCCGCCACGTTCCGATGTACCCACCTGGCAAGGAAACCCGGCTCATCGTGGACGATGAACTGGTGCGGATCTTCCGCCAGTTGGAGCACTTGGAGGCGGAAGGACTGGAGAGCTACGTCATCCCGCTGGCAATCCGCCTGCAATTCGAGTTTGCCGCCCGCCGCTCCGAAATTTGTCCACTCGAATGGGATTGGGTTGATCTGGAAAAGCGCCGCGTTGTCTGGCCCGACAGCAAGACCGGCGGTATCTCCAAGCCCATGAGTGAAGAAGCCTATCGGCTACTGTCTACCGCGCCTCGCCGGGAAGGTTGCCCCTACGTCCTGCCGTCGCCGAACGATCCGACCCAGCACATGACCCACGGTGAGCATTACGGCGGCTGGACGCGCGTGCTCAAGGCCGCTGACGTTCCACACGTTGGCACGCACGGCATTCGCCACCGGGCGACGACAGACATTGCCAACTCGGGCGTGCCAACCAAGGTGGGCATGAAGCTCACAGGTCACAAGACCGTGGCGATGTTTATGCACTATGTTCATACCGAAGACAAGCCGGTGCGGGAGGCGGCCGAACTGGTGGCGAATCGGCGGCTGGCGATTACTGGGGCATCCCGTTCCATGGAGGCATCAGCATGACAAGGAAGACGCCTGCGGCAGTGGGGAAACCTGCTGCCGTACCGGCCGGCTATGCCGGCATCCACGGTGGCATTGTGGAACTGCTGGATGCGGCGCGCCGGGCAGCGGCGCGCAGTGTCAATGCGTTGATGACGGCCAGCTATTGGGAGATTGGCCACCGAATCGTCGAAGCCGAGCAGAAAGGCAGGCGGCGGGCCGGTTACGGCGAGCAGTTGATGGAGCAGTTGTCCGCCGATCTGACGGCCCGATTCGGGCGTGGCTTCGGTGTCAACAACTTGGAGAACATGCGGCGTTTCTTCCTCGCATACCCCCAGCCTGAGATTTCCCAGACACTGTCTGGGAAATTGGGAAATGAGTCGCCTGCCGAGAAATCCCAGACAGTGTCTCGGAAATTCGACCTCTCCGAACTGGCCCAGGTCTTCACCTTGCCGTGGTCGGCCTATGTCCGGCTGCTGTCGGTCAAAGATGACCATGCCCGTCGATTCTACGAGACAGAGGCGTTGCGCGGCGGCTGGAGCGTGCGCCAGCTCGACCGGCAGATCGGCAGCCAGTTCTACGAACGCACGACCTTGTCCAAGGACAAGGCAGCGATGCTGGTCAAGGGCTCGGTGGCCAAGCCCGAGGATGTCGTCACGCCCAATGACGCGATCAAAGACCCGTATGTGCTGGAGTTCCTCGACCTCAAGGATGAGTATTCGGAATCCGACCTGGAAGCGGCCTTGATCCAGCGGCTGGAAGACTTCCTGCTGGAACTGGGGGAAGGCTTCACCTTCGTTGGGCGGCAACGTCGGTTGCGCATCGATCAGACCTGGTATCGGGTTGATCTGTTGTTCTTCCATCGCAAGCTGCGCTGCCTGGTCATCATCGACCTGAAGCTAGGCAGTCTGACCCATGCTGACGTGGGCCAGATGCATATGTATTGCAACTATGCCAAGGAGCATTGGGCCTATGCGGATGAGAATCCGCCGGTGGGCCTGATCCTGTGCGCAGACAAAGGCCATGCCCTGGCGCGGTATGCGCTAGATGGCTTGCCGACCAAGGTGATGGCAGCCAACTATCGGACGGTACTGCCGGATGCCGAGTTGCTGCAAAAAGAGTTGGAGAAGACGCGGCGCCTGCTCGAATCGCGCGGAGCGCTTTCCCTCAAGGACGACAAGCCATAGTCGTGCGTTCCGGCGTTTCGCCGTCGTGCTCGCGGGCTATGCCCTGTGCCTCGTGCCGAATCACAGCCATTCGGCGCTGACCCCTTGACGCCTCCGGCCTGGATCGTTGATCCGGGCCTGTGCATGCTGCGCACTTGCCAACGGCGGGTGTGTGGCTGAGTGGGGTGTAGGCGGTCTTGCTGTTCCCTTCACCGTATCACGGCGTTCTCGCCGTCAATGACTGCGCGTGCTCGCACGCTTGCGGCCTGCCGGCCGTCTTCGATCCATGACTGCTTGCGCTGCGCCGTGCTGGCCACGGTTCCGGGCAATTCCGCCCGAGCAACCGGAGTACGATCATGTCGCAACTGTCCTTTTCCTCATCCGATTTTTCGCTGTTGGTGCGCGACGCACACGGGCGCTATCTGCCGGCGTCGGCCGACGACATTCTGGAAGCGGCGCGCCACGTGATCGACCGGAAGATGCAGCGCGGTGCCGAGTTCACTTCTCCGGCGGCAGTCAAGGAGTACCTGCGCACCAAGCTGGCCGGCTTCGAGCATGAGGTATTCGCGTTGCTGTTCATGGACACGCGCCATCGGCTGATCGAATACCGGGAGATGTTCCACGGCACCATCGACGGTGCTTCGGTGTATCCGCGCGAAGTGGTCAAAGAGGCTCTGCGGCTCAATGCGGCAGCGGTGATCGTCAGCCACAACCATCCGAGCGGGAACCCGGAGCCAAGCGCTGCCGACCGGGCGCTGACCCAACGGCTCAAGGAGGCGCTGGGCCTGGTCGATGTGCGGGTGCTCGATCACGTCATCGTCGCGGGCAGCGCCACGGAGTCATTTGCCGAGCGAGGCTTGATCTGATCCTGGGGCTTCGGCCCCTTTTTGCTTCGACAAATGGAGGTGAAGGAAGGGGCCCCACTGAGTGTGTGGATGCAAAAGTCACCGAAGCGACTTCTGCACCGCTCAAGCACCGCCCCGTACTTCCTGCCATTGCTGACCATACGCATGAGTCGATGCTGAATGGCGCCCTTGCGAGAACCGGCTTCAGCCACTGGTGAACCAGTAGAAGATGAGGGGACACCCTTCCTTCGAGGGGAAGTGTAACCTAATACGCCTGCTTCAGCTCCTTCTTCTCTAAAGAATTGAGGAGATCAATATCCTTCCAATCCACTTGCGCATGGCTTGTACTAATACCTGCCAAAAATACCTGAAAATCCGCTTTGCTGGGCTGGGTAAATTGAAGGATTTTAAATAGGCTTTTTATCCAAGTGGTCTTTTGCTTATCAGGCACGTAGGGGCACGAAAGGAGATCGAGTAGGAGGTGGGCTTTTTCGCTATTCATCAAAATATCAGAAAGATCGGATAGTTTTTCCACTGCCGCATCCAAAAGCTTCTTTCGCAACCCTTGGTACATGTTGGAATCTCGCACATAGAACAGAGAGGCAACAATGGTAAAGTATGTCAATTTTCCCGCACTAACAAAAAGCTCATCAATAATCTCTGGTGGCAACAGGTGATTATCCCCCAGCTCCCGCGTTGCTAGCGCGATATTAAATGATTCAAGATGTACAAATCCTTCAATATCGCTGGCATGTTTCATGCCACATTGATCATGCAGTAACGAGCAGGTTAGATCGAAAATCTTTTGGTGTACGGTTGGATATCCGGCGGATAGATGTTTCTTGCTGAATCGTGCGGCCAAAATCAAGGATGTACTAAGTTTGTACGACGCACCAACCGAGGGAGCAACACTGTAAAGGAAGAACAACACATCGAGCAGCACAACAAACGCATCAACATATCCACTATCTTGGATGGCATCAGAGGGATCATCATGATTCACCAGCCTCTTGACTCGCTCAGTAATTACTGAAATTAAGAACGAGGCAATCTCATCGTAGGTCGCGTCATTTGAATGACATAGAGCCTTCACTGAGTCAATGTAGCTTTTGGTTAATTTCCACGTGTTATGAATTTCTCTGGGGCTGAGCACCCCCATCCCAGTTTGATCCAGAAACTTGTCAAAAAATGAATTGGCTTGTTGCCCAGCATCATAGACAAGCCTTGCCTTGGATGAGGAGAACGGCCTCCCTATGCATGTTGACTTTGCTGTATTTGTATGAAGATTGAAATCAATTAGAACGTCTGCATACTTATCATGAATTCTATTCGCAATGGACTCATTTCGAGCAAATATAAAAACATCATCTACGTAGCGTCGAAATTCATAGTCCTGCTTGAATTTTAAATCCGCTAGCGATTGAATTACCCTTCTATCAATTTCCTGAAATAGTATCTCAGCAAATACCCGGCTCACCTCAGGCCCTATTGGGATTCCATTGGTTTCATTATGATTCCCGTGACGAATGACCCCATCAAACTCTTGGGCAAAGGTCGAGGAGACAGAGACATGCGATTTTGTGAAGGGCTTATCCTTAACTGCCCAGGAAAGGCAGTGTGTATAGATACTGTCAAAACATTTTGTGACATCAAGCGTCTTTAAAAAAGAAAACCTCTTCTCCAGTGCAAGATAATCTCTCGAGTTGAAGAATTTATACAGACGGTCATATCCTCGATACGAAAAAAATGAGGGCGCATGCTTGGCATATCTATCGAGACCATCGAGAGCGATGGAGCCGGTTTTGTATTTATTAATATTTTCCCAGGAGCTTTTTGAATAAAAGCTGCTTGCAACCGTTTTTGGCGCGCGGATAGATGCCGGACTTATTGAGCAATAATGAATTATTAGTTGCTCATATTTTTCATAGAAGATCCTGGCTTTCCATTGAGAAGCTGGATGCAATAGAGCAAGACGCCGAAAGCTCTTTGAGTCCTTCTTGATTTTATATGTATATGGTATGGTCGAGTTTGGTGGTTTACTGACCCCCTCATACAAAACCAGAGATTTGATGACGGCACGTTGCACGTGTCCGACGCTATCTAGGGCGGCAATCTGATCATAGAGACCATCATTTGAAAAAACGATTGGGGTTTCAAATGGGGTAGTCTCAGTAATAAGAACCCTGTTGTAGTCGCTGCGACGAATTCTATTTTTCTTCATTTTATCGCCCTAGTAAATCCAGCAGCTCTGGATCTGAGATATTCTTGTCGCCGAGAAGTGAACGAAGCTGCGGCTACTGTGCCCCTTTGCAAAACTTCGCGTTAGCAATTGACGTTTCTGATGCGCAGAAAGCATTACATTCGTTATCGGAAAAACTCGGCCATTTTTCGAGAGCACTGCATTTCTCAGAAATCTATCCAATTCCTTCAGACCGGCAGCACCTTCTGATACCAATGGATAGCTATGATATATTCCAGCGATTTTCTTCCCGCCAGCTTTCGGGTTGTAAACACTGAAATTCTGCGTCAAAAATGCTACGCGATCACGGAGTAATCCCCAGTCATTCGACTTGGCATAGCTTAGAAATGATCGAACAATTCTTGTTTTCATTCGTTTGATCTTTTTCCTTGCAATATCCACGTGGACTTTTCGATAAAGCTCCCCATCCTTCGTTTTTCCCGCTTCCTGTTTCGTGGGATTTTTGACCAAAAACTGATACCCAAGATAGTCGAACTGAAGGAGGTTTGGCGCGATTGCGGAACTTTGCTTTTCCACCCTGGCCGCCGCTGCGACAATATTTTTCTTATCTGGATTTAATTCAAGTCCGGGAGGAAGCCAAGTGCACAAATCACGCAGAAAATCTTTCTCCTCCTCTCTTGCCGACGAGACAATAATTATGTCATCGACATAGCGAGAGTAGTAAAATGTATTGCTGGCCCAGCGTACCTTCTGATCGAAATCCCGCATCAAAATTTCCGATAGGACAGCACTAATAGACAGCCCCCTTGGTACGCCACGGCCTCCAATTGCAGCATGGGCGTTAAGCAGAGACTCGATTAGTTTTCTGCTATGCGGACTCAAATTCTTGATGCTGGTAACAGCATCAAGGACATGATCCTTCTGGAAAGACTCGAAGAATGATCGAATATCCAGACGATAAACCCGATAGGGAACTCCTTCTTCTAAAAGGAGCTTGAGGTTTTTGACGATCTGAGATCGCCCATCCACGGCTAGTGAAGTACACCTCTTTAAGTTCAGTCGAAGTTTTCGCTCCACCAGCTCGTCTTGATGTCTGGCCAAGCGATAAACAGTTTTCCCTTTAAGAGGAAAGCCTGTCAGAGGTGCGGATGGGGGATCAAAATGGGAAATGGCAGATATAAGTGCTTGACTGAGGAGCTGGTCTCGCAAGGCAGCTTGACCAGCAGCAGGAACCCCGAGGAAATCTCTCTTCCATAGCACGCGTTCAAGCGTCTTGATACAAAAAGATTGATCGAATGAAGATGACCTCGACATCTACTCCTCCCCTTACTTCAAATCGTTAATCAAAAATGCAGCCTAGTACGGATGCCCGTGTCTCATAAGCCGATGTCACTTCATCGCGAAAATCAATAGCGTGTACAAATAGATATTAAGCGAAACACATGCTTGCGTCTCCGCTTCGCAGACCGCGCTGCTCCAGGTTCGCTATTCGCTCATCCCTGACGGGACTGGCTATCGCCAGCCTTCCACATCCCTGACGCCTCCGGCCCGGCTTCCAGCTTCGGGCCTGCGCGCTTCGCTTGCGTGCGGTCGGCACACAGGGATGGCCGTTGCCTTGTCCAGCCGTCTCCCCTGACTTCATCACCTTGCTCGCGACTGTAGCCCGCGGCCGTGTGCCGTCAAGGCGCGCAGGGCCGTGTCCTCGGCTGCGCCTGCGGGCCGCACCAACCCTGCACTTGTTTCCTTGACGGCCCCCGTCCGCGCGCTCCTGACCGTCGCGGGCGATGAACTCAGGAAAGACGGTGGCAACAGGGCCAACCGGGTTCCTCGTGCCGACCGCACCGAACAGCCGAAAGGCTGGGCTCCGAATCTAGGAATCCGGTGTGCGGTTTGAACAGCAAACCCTTTTCGTCAGGAGCAATGCCATGCAACTCGCATCCCGATTCGCTTCCCGTTCCCCGTCGCTGCGCAGCGATTACCCGCTGTCCGATGACCAAATCCGCCGTGTGGCCCCGTCCATCTTCGCGGACGCCCCGCACGAAAGCCGTTCCGAGCGGTACGCCTATATCCCGACCGCCGCTGTGCTGGCGGAACTGCGCAAAGAAGGGTTCCAGCCCTTCATGGTGGCGCAGACCCGAGTGCGCAACGAAGACCGCCGCGACTTCACCAAGCACATGATCCGGCTGCGCCATGCCAACCAGATCAATGATGCAGAAGCCAATGAAATCGTCCTGCTGAACTCGCACGACGGCACCAGCAGCTATCAATTATTGGCTGGCCTGCTGCGCTTTGTCTGCCAGAACGGATTGGTATTCGGCGACACCGTGGCCGATGTGCGCGTACCCCACAAGGGCGACGTGGCCGGGCACGTCATCGAAGGCGCTTACGAAGTGTTGAGCGGCTTCGACCGGGTGAAGGAATCCCGCGATTCCATGCGCGCCATCACCTTGAACGATGGCGAATCCGAAGTGTTCGCCCGCGCCGCGCTGGCCCTCAAGTACGACGACCCCGACAAGCCCGCACCCATCACCGAATCGCAAATCCTGATGCCGCGCCGCTTCGACGACCGCCGCCCGGACTTGTGGAGCGTGTTCAACCGCACGCAAGAGAACCTGACTCAAGGAGGCCTGCGCGGGCGCAGCGCCAACGGACGCCGCCAGCAAACCCGCCCGGTGCAGGGCATCGACCAAAACATCCGCCTCAACCGTGCGCTTTGGCTGCTGGCCGATGGCATGCGCCAGTTGAAAGCCTGACCCCCCCACGCGGCAGGGGCAGGCAGCAGCCCTTGCCGCTTCTCTCGCTGCTGCATCCCAACCGCTAGGAGTTATCACCATGAACGCCGTTACCCAAACCGAAACCCGCGCCATCGAAACCACCGCCGCGCCGCTGGAAGTGGCTGACCCGACCAAGAACCTGATTTTGGTTCCGCTCTCGCAGTTGCTGCCGCGCCGTTCCAAGCGCAACGCACGCAAGACCCCGCGCCTGTCCGTTCCCGAACTGGCTGCGAGCATCGCCCGCATCGGCCTGCTTCAAAACCTTGTCGTTATCCTCGCCGCCGATGGCGAACAATACGAAGTGGTGGCCGGCGACCGCCGCTTGACCGCATTGAAGCTGCTGGCGAAGAAGAAGCGCATCGCCGCCGACTTTGAGGTGCCTTGCCTGCTGGTGCCGGACGCTTCGGCCCGTACCGTCAGCCTCGCGGAAAACCTGCTGCGCGAGCAGATGCACCCGGCCGACCAGTTCGAGGCGTTCGCCGCACTGGTCAAGGAAGGCCGTCCCATCGAAGACATTGCCGCCGACTTCGGCGTGTCCCCGCTGGTAGTGCAGCGCCGCTTGAAGCTGGCCAACGTCTCGCCGCGCCTGCTGGCCGACTACCGGGCTGGAGCCGTCACGCTGGAACAGTTGATGGCCCTGACCATCACCGACGACCACGCCGCGCAGGAAGCCGCGTTCTACTGTGCGCCCGAATGGCAGCGTGGCGCATCCGTGCTGCGCGAACGCCTGACCGAACGCGAAATCGACGCCACGCATCCGCTGGTGCGCTTCGCCGGGCTGGACGCCTACACGGCGGCGGGCGGCGGCCTCCGCCGCGACCTGTTCGCGGAAGGCGATGCCGGAACCTACCTGACCGACGCCGTGCTGCTGGAAACGCTGGTGCGCGGCAAGCTGGATGCACTGGCCGGGGACGTGCGCGCCGAGGGTTGGGCGTGGGTCGAAGCCGTGCCGCACATGAGCTACGCCGAGCGGCAGGCGTTCCAGAACGCACCGCGCCAGCGCCGCGAACCGAGCGCCCGCGAAGCCCGCCGCATCGCATCGCTGCAAACCCGCCTCGATAAGATCGACGCCGAACTGGAAGAAGCCTATGACGCCGAGGACGAGGACAAGACCGAGGCGCTGGAACCGCGCCGCGAACAGGTCGCCGGGGAACTGCAAGCCGTGGAGCAAGCCTTGCAGGGCTATGCCCCGGACGTGCGCGCCGTGGCCGGTGCCATCGTCACCCTTGACCGCAGCGGCGAAGCCGTGATTCATCGCGGGCTGCTGCGCGAAGCCGAAGCCAAGGCGCTGCGCACGCTGGAACGCTTGCGGCAGGGGTTCGGCAGCGCGGAAGGCGAAGCCGGGAACGACGACGAAGGCGAGGACGCCGAGCAGCCCAAAGCCGCGAGCCTGTCCGACCGGCTGGCGCAGCGCCTGAGCGCGCACCGTACCGCCGCGCTGCAAATCGAAGTCGCCCGGCATCCGCAAGTCGCGCTGGCCGCGCTAGTGCATGGCATGGTGCAGACCGTCTTGCAGGACAGCCACTACGGCCGCGACCTGCCGCTGGGCGTGCGCCTGACCGTGCAAGACCGGCTGGAAGGCATGGCCCCCGACTGGCCCGATTCGCCTGCCGCCGTGGCCCTGCGCGAGTTGCAGCAGGTTGCGGGCGAAGCGCTGCCGCAGGACAGCGCCGAACTGTTCGGCGTGCTGCTGGCGATGGAGCAAGGCGAACTGGTGCGGTTGCTGGCGGTATGCGTGGCGGCGACCGTGGACGTGGTGACGTCCCGCGCCACGGCGCACCAGCCGGGCGCGGAACTGGCGCAGGCCGTGGGACTGGACATGGCGGCATGGTGGCAGCCCACCGCCGAAGGCTACTTCAAGCACGTTTCCAAGGCGGTGATTCTGGAAGCCGTGGGCGAGTTTGCGCCGTCGCACGCTACCCGGTTGGCGAAGTTGAAGAAGGCCGACATTGCCAGCGAGGCGGAACGGCTGGCCGATGGCACGGGCTGGATGCCCGCAGTGTTCAAGAGCGGACACGACACGGAGCCGCAGGAAGATGCGCAGGACGTGGATGCGTCGGAAGATGCCGCCGACGAAGTGGAGGCCCACGCACTCGCCGCGTGAGGGTGCAGCATGGCCCCGGCGTGATGCGCCGGGGCTTCACCAAAACCGGGCGCGGTAGGTCTGCCGCGCCCGGTTTCAACGTCCACAGCAAAATCGCGCCGTCGCCGCCTTCGACCAGGCGGCGACGGCGCGCGCGCAAGTGTATTGCGCGCGGTACGGCGATCGGTGCCCGCTGGCGCGGGCAAGGTTTCGATGGCTCCCCGCCGCAATGGGCGGAGCTTGTGGGGCTACGCCCCGGCTTGCTGCGGCAGGTTGTGCCAAGGCGTGCCGTCCTCGACGCTGGCGGCTCGCGCCTCTACGTCACGAAGGGCGGTTCACCGACACGCCGCCCGGCCTTGCCTATGGAACTTCCACGCCACGCCTCAAGTACGTCGCCGCAAGCGGCGGCGGGGGCGTTCTCGCCTGTCGTTGGGAGATTGACCTTGCCCGCGTCAGAGCACAAGCCAGTGCAGCCGTCACGCGGGGATGCCGAGTTGGCCACGTCTCCATTCGGGAGCGGGCGGCCGGTGCGTCCTTGGCTTGTCGTGAATCCTGGCGAGGGAACGGCTGCGCCTTGGGCTTCATGGCCGCAACCTTCCAGCGAAAACAATTTCCCCTGCGCTGCGCGCATTCCTCGCGGCAAAAATTGTTTTCGCTTCCAGGTTCTCCACGGTGTTGCGACCGCTGCGCGGTGCGGCCAGCCCATCCCCCGCCGGCCGGATCACAACAAGGACGCACTGGCGCGACCTTGTTCAACCCGAAAGGAGAAACATCATGGCTAACATCGGCACCTTCACCGCAGAGAAAGACGGCTTCACCGGCACGCTTCGCACCCTGACGCTCAACGTCAAGGTCAAGCTGGTTCCCAACGACAAGGGCGACACCGAGAACGCCCCCGACTTCCACCTTCAGGCGGCCGGCCACGAGATCGGCGCGGCGTGGAAGAAGACCAGCCAGGCCGATCGTCCGTACCTGTCGGTTTCGCTCGATGACCCTTCGTTCCCGGCGACGGTCTATGCCCGCCTGATCGAGAACGAGGACGGCACGCACGACCTGATCTGGTCGCGCAGCAAGCCCAAGGCGGCCTGACGGCCGCCCACCGCGCCCCGCCCATTGCGGCGGGGCGCAACTCTATGCACGCATGACCTTATTCCAGTCGATGCTATGACCGGCAGCTTCAAGCTCACGCGCAAGTGCCTGTTTCCAGCCCCCGCCGCTATCCATCGTCTCCCAAACGACACCGGCGAAATCGCTTGGAATTTCCACCGCCCCGCGTTTGAGAGCACATACCTTGTCTCTGCCCAGGCGACCAATGAAGTACCCCAACTCCAAAAGCACGTTCTGACGGGCTCTGGGCTCAGGCGTTCCTCCTTTTACGCAGCCCTCATCGTCTGGCGTAAGCAGAACTACTGCGAAACCAACGTCACTGTGAGCAACCACTTTTTCGATAATCGTTCGTCCTTGGTTAGCCTGTTCGTGCAAGATGATGGCTTCAAGCCCGATTCGCTCAAGAAATCGTGCCACTGTTTCACGAGCACCATCATCGTGACCATGAACAATAAAGACCTTACGCGAAAATTGAGCTTTTAACATGGCATCCGTGCTCCCCTTGGCCTGGATATAACTCTTGTAATCTCGCACAAAGGGAATGATTAGCTGACCAGTAAGTGCGTGGATTCCAGCAATGACCTTTTTTCCGGAATAGAAAAAATGGTGTCCGAAGTTGGTAGCGTAGCCGGGATCTGCCGCCAGCTTTTCGATTAAAAGCAACGTCAACCCCAGCGCCTGTTTGGGCTCATCTGGCCAAGCAAGCTGGGCGCTTCCAACCATGCTGCCCCCGGTCTTTTCACTTTCAGCGATGAACGCCTCAACGTCGAGACCTTCCGTGAGCTCGGCGTTGTATGGCTCAAGGTCGGGATGTCGTAGCAGTTGAGCCAATTTTTTGAGAGGTCTTTCGTACGTTTGAAGCTGTGAGGACTGCAAGTCTAGAACTGCATTGTTTATTTCCGAGAATAAGTCTTTAGCCATCACTCATCCCCGTCCGACTTCAATCTAGCTTCGGCCGCTTTTTCAAGAATACTCTCCCGATACTTTTCCTTCATTTGTTCTGCGAGAGGGCCAACGATAGGGTTCGAAGAATATTCCCCTAAGCGCTCGTCGATCATTCGATTGACCGATTGAATTGCGCCCTCAATGCTGGCGGGATCATTTGGATCAAAGTTTACGACTCCCAGTTCGCCGTCCAACTCGCTCAAGGCGCGCTGCGCATCTTTCAGGTTTTTCTGAAGCTTATCCAGTCCGGTAATTTTGAACACGACTCACCTCCTTTTATTTATTCTGAGGATCGGAAAATGATGAGACTTCCCGAGCAATGTGATCCATTAGTTCGTGGACGCTTTTTGGATCACTACCTGCATACGCAAGGACCAGAAGCGTGAGTGGGTGAACATCCAGCACGGCACAAACATCTTCAATTTTATTCAATGTTGGGCTTTTCAGCCCTCGCTCCAGAGAGCTGAGGTAAGTCCGGCTGGACACATCCGAGAACGCCTCCTGGCTCAGACCACGCGCCTTTCTGATCCGCCGCAGTGCATCGGGCAACGATGGCTTGAACGCTGTCATTCTGAACTTTCCCCAAAATCCAGAATGACAACCTGTTGCGCCCTATAGGGCTACAATCTATAGTGTGCATTTTTATGTCTTTGCTGAAATCCGCAACTGCGGATTTCGCCGGAATCGGGAGTCGCGTCCGTGCCTTTCCTGACCGCCACAATTCCGCTTCTGCGTTTCCGTGCATATACGGATTCGATGGCTTGTGCCTTCGTGCTTTCTCGCCAAAGCACGCATCCGCTTCAGCGGTTCCGCGCTTCGGTGGAAAATCGTATCCGTGCATGCTCGGGTGCGTGGGGATTCGAGTCATGACACAGCCGCTCGTCACCGCTGAACAGCGGGCGCAACTGCTCGCCGTCGGCGAGGCACGCACCGCTGGTCGGAGCATCGACCCGATGCCGACGGTACGGCTGTTCACTCCTGACGCGCACGCCACCTGGCTGCTGGCCGCGCTCGATCCGGTCGATGGCGATACGGCATGGGGGCTGATCGACTTGGGAATAGGCATGCCCTGCCTGGGCCATGTGAAGCTGTCCGATCTGGCGTCCATCGTCGGGCCGCACAAGCAACCTGTGATGCGCGATCGCTACTTCCAGCCGGCGCGGCTGCTGTCGGAGTACCTGCGGCTGGCCGAGGAAAACGGCTCGATCACCGACTGACCAACCCCAGCCAACGACAGCGCATTCTGACTATTTCAGTCTTACCCAAGACCCGGAAGGTCTAAATCCACACTCTTGCACCGAAGCGGTGCGCTTCTGCTGGAAACAGTCATGATCTTTGGCGCGGGCTGCTGCACGGTGCTCCATGCTGCGCACCATTTTCGTGGCGGCGCAGCCGTCGCATTCAGACGATTTCCGCAATGCCCTGGAGCGAATCAGTCTTGACACCAGCAGTTACAGCTTACCCCGATCTCGATGACGACTTGATGGCGACTCGATAGCTCCCGCATGGCGGAATCCGTGGCGACGTTCCTGCTGAATGACAGGAGGTTGCGTCATGGCTGACCCGAGCGCCGAACACTGGTATCCAACCGCCGCGTATCTCTACACGCTGCACCTCGACGGCCCCGCGCTGGCGTGGGAATATCTGCGCCGCCACCCCGACTACCGCCGCGACTGGCTGCGCCGTCGCCGACAGCCAGAGGCCGCCGGACGCTGGGGACTGCGCCTGCTGGAAGATCCTGCCCTGGATGCGCGCGACGCGCACCCGACCTGGTTCCCTGACCATGATGCCGTCGTGCAGCTCTACCCGGACGCCGACCCGCCGCCGGATGCGGCGGCCTTCGCGTTCTGGCGCATTCCCGGCCAGAAGCATCTGATCCACGATGGCAAGCGCTTGGTGGTGCTGGCACGCTGGCCGGGCTGCTGCCTGCGGCTGGTGATCGCTCCCGGCCTGGCCGATGGCATGGCCTACGCCTATGCCATCCGAGCCTGCACCACACCTTGCGTCCGCTATCAGGCGCTGGCGGCCGAGCTGGACAAGCTGGCCACCGCTGGCGACGCCTTACCCGCGGGAATGGCACGGCCACGACCGACACTCGCCACATTGCTGGAGTTGAACACGCTCCAGGCGCTCGACGGCACCCTGGCGGGCGCGTCCTTGCGTGAGGTGGCCGAAGGGCTTTTTGGCGTGGATGCCGTCGTGGCCGACTGGCACAAGGACAGCGCTGTGCGCGCTCGTGTACGTCGGCTGGTGCGGCGTGGCGAGGCGCTGATGCGCGGTGGCTATCGCAGCCTGGCGCAGCTTCCGCCGGTTGCATCGCAGTAAGGGGGACGTTTTGCAGCCCCTGCATTTCGTCCCTTAGCAAGAAGCCCATCTTTCTTGAAAGTGCCTCTATCCGGCCGCGTGGTGTGGCCGGGCTTGATGGAGGACCATCCCATGCGACCCGCTCCCTTGCGGCCTGCCGCCGCTGCTGTCGCTGCGCCCGCGCAGCCCCAACGCTATCTCACCAACGACGAAGCCGCCGACTACCTGCGGCTGTCGCCGCGCACGCTGGAGAAACAGCGCGTGATCGGCGGCGGGCCGAAGTTCCGCAAGTTCGGCCGCCGCGTCATGTACGCTGTAAGCGACCTCGATGCCTGGGCCGATGCACGCAGCTTTGATGCGACTTCCGACCCGGAATATGCCGAGCGGCACGCGGGCGACTACCGTGACGGCCGTTGACCTCTGGCTCGCCGATGGCCATCGCCATGTCCAGCCCATCGCTGCCGCTGCGGCAGCGACCAGCGCAGCAGCGGGAACAGCTCGAACTGTTCCGCGCGCTGCCGGGCGACATGGCGCCGCGCGACAGCCAGGACTTGATGGCCTTTCCGTTCTTCTCGCTCGCCAAGTCGCGGCGCACGGCACCGATCGACTTCCGGGCGGGTGGCATCACCATCCGCGTGGAAGGGACGCAGGAACACGGCATCGCGACGATCTGGGATGCCGACATCCTGATCTGGGCCGCCAGCCAGATCGTCGAAGCCAAGGACGCGGGCATCAAGCCATCCCGGCTGATGCAGGTGCGTCCCTACGAGATCCTGCGCTTCATCGGACGCGGTACGTCGCTGCGCGACTACCAGCGTCTCAAGGCCGCGCTCGACCGGCTGCAATCGACCACGGTGGCCACGTCCATCCGCGAAACCACGGGAAGGCGCTTGCATCGCTTCTCGTGGATCAACGAGTGGAAGGAACTGGCCGACGCCAGCGGCACACCGCTGGGCATCGAGCTGATCCTGCCGGACTGGTTCTATGCGGGCGTGGTGGACGCCGCCCTGGTACTGACCATCGACCCGACGTATTTCCGACTCACTGGCGGCATCGAACGCTGGCTGTACCGCTTGGTGCGCAAGCACGGCGGGCGGCAGGAACACGGCTGGCAGTTCGATTTCCAGCACCTGTACCGCAAGTCGGGCAGCGTGGCGCGTTTCTACGACTTCGCCGCCGATCTGCGCACGTTGGTGGCGCGGCAGTCGCTGCCCGGCTACGTCCTGGGCATCGAGCGGATGCCCGGCGAGAAAACCGAGCTGCTGACCTTCCGGCCCGTGCCGCCCACGGCACGGGGATAAGTGCGGGAAAACCTGTTAATTCACTCGTGCTATCAGGCAACAGAAGGCTCGTGCTATCAGGCAACAAATCCTCGTGCTATCAGGCAACAAAATTGGCCGCAAACCCGCGCCAGCATTGGGTTTCGCCGGCCTCTAACATTCCTAACTTAAATTCTCTAACTTTTAGTAGAGAAGCACCGCTTCGGTGGACAACCACCCAACGGCACGGAATGCAGAAGCGAAAGGCTGGCTTTCCAACACGGAGGGCCGCGCCATGATTCTCGCTCTGCTCAACCAGAAAGGCGGTGTCGGCAAGACCACGCTCGCCACGCACATCGCGGGCGAACTGGCGCTGCGCGGCCAGCATGTCGTCCTGCTCGATGCAGACCCGCAGGGTTCATCGCTGGACTGGACGCAGCGCCGGAGCCAGCAAGGCTTGCCACGGCTGTTCAGCACCGTGGGCCTTGCCCGCGAAACGCTGCATCAGGAGGCGCCAGAACTCGCCAGACGGGCCGATCACGTCATCATCGACGGCCCGCCGCGCATCGCCGCCCTGGCGCGCTCCGCGCTGCTGGCGGCCGAGCGCGTGCTGATCCCGGTGCAGCCCAGCCCCTATGACGTGTGGGCCAGCGCCGAGATGGTGGCGCTGATCCGTGAAGCGCAGGTGTTCCGGCCTGCGCTGCGCGCGGCCTTCGTCATTAACCGGCGCGTCAGCACCACCATCATCGGCCGCGAGGCGCGGCAATCGCTCGCAGAACAGCCGCTGCCCGCGCTGCGCTCGGAAGTGCATCAGCGCATCGTGTTCGCCGACAGCGTGGCCGCTGGCCGGCTCGCCCGTGAGACGGCACCCGACAGCGCCGCCGCCCGCGAAATCACCGCCTTGGTGGACGAACTGCTGCGGTGGCCGACATGACGGCGAAGCAGCCACCACGCGGCAAGCGCGTCGGCATCGGCGCACGTCCGCCAGCGAATCCGCACGCAGAAGCGTGGATTCGCCAAGGCGATGCCGATGCGCTGGGCAAAGGCGACCTTTACACGGCGCGCCTGACCCTGGACATCACGCCCGCCATGCGGGCGCGCATCAAGGTCTCGGCCTTCACGCAAGGCGTGACCGTGGCCGACCTGCTGCGCGCCCTGCTGGAGCGGGAGTTTCCCGAGCACCACAGGGAGAACACACCATGACCGCATCCGCCTTGCCTGCCGCGAACGCGACACCGGTTACGCAATTGCCTGCGCTTTCGGCACTCGCCGGACAGGCCGGCAACGTGCCGCTGACGCGCGTTTCACTGGCCTACATCGAGGCCCGTTTCAAGCTCTACCTGCGCTTTGGAGAACCGGCGCGCACGCTTCGCCTGGACGGCTGGCGGCGCTGCGCCGTGTTCCTGCCGAACGCGATGCTCTGCCGCATCCGCTGGCAGGCCAACGACTACGGCACGATCCGCTGGCAGCTCATGGTGATGCAGGCCGCCACGCCGCTCGATGCTGCGCAACGCATCCCCGGCGTGCAGCCGGGCGCACGCCTGCTGCTGCACGCCGAAGGCGATGCCAACGTGCGCGCGGTGCTGAAACGCATCGACGGCATCGAGGCGCTGGGCATCGCACCGGCCGCCGTGTCTCCCGCGTACTGGCGCACGCTCGCCAACCGGCTTGCGGCGCGCTCGCCGTTGCCCGAATACACCGCAGAGCGGCACGCCGCTTGGCTGGCCGGGAGGACATTCACATGACAGCCATTTCCACAACCGGCGCCGCGCCGAGTCCTCGTTCGCGCCTGCGCGCTCGCATCGTGCTGGCGGGCTTCGCCGCCGTCGGCCTCGCTGCGCTGGCCTGGGCGGCTTTTGTGTCGCCGCTACCGCGCCTGACCTACAACCCGTCCGACAGCGTGGCGATCGGTTGGTATCGAATCGAACTGTTCGACCCGCGCACTGCCTCGCTGCCACGTCCGCTGTCCGTGGGCAGCATCGTGCTGGTGCCGCTGCCCGCCAAGGCCGCCATGTTGGCCGCGCAGCGCGGCTACCTGCCGACGCGCGTGCCGCTGCTCAAACGTGTGGGCGCAGTCGCGCCGCAGCACGTTTGCATCGTTGCTGGTCAGGTACGCATCGACGGCGAGCCTGCGGCCGCCGCGCTGCCTGCCGACCGGCTGGGCCGGCCGCTGCCATCCTTGCAGCTTTGCCGCCGCCTCGAACCGGGCGAGCTGTTCCTGTTGAGCGTGACCAATCCGGCGTCGTTCGACAGCCGCTATTTCGGCCCGGTCAGCGCATCCGCCGTGATCGGCGTCGCGCATCCGGTCTGGCTGGAGACACGCCCATGATGGCCGTCGATTCGCTGCACGTTGCCGTGCATCTCATCGTGCCATCGGGCATGTCGTTCCGGCTGCTGTTGCCGTGTCGTCGCGCGTGCAGTGCGAGCGTATCCGCGCCGCACTTCGCGCTGTCTCCGGCGCAGCCGTCCAGCGTGCAGGCGTCTTGCCTCGAACGTGCCCGGCCTGCGGCCATCGCCGCGTTCGCCGGCGGGCTGACTGCAAGCAGCGCAGCGCCGCCGGGCCGCCGACGCCCGGAGCGACAGCGAGGGGCAAAGGCGGAAGGCAAGACAAAAGGACGCGGCACCGGGCCGCGTCGAAAGCCAGTCTGCACATGGGGGTTGCGCGGCACGGAGCGGCTTCGCCGCCGTGCCGCTTGTGGCGCGAGGCCCGCGTCAATGCAGGCATGTCCGCGTGCTTCGCACGACCGGACACGCCAGAGCTTGCAGGGAGAACAGCGATGACCGACCGCCGCGACGACGATTTCCGGGTGCGCCCCAGCGCCCCGAAGAACCGGGGCAAGAGCCAGGGCCAGAGCTTCGTTTCCAAGGTACTCAAGCAGGCTGGCAAGGCCAGCAGCGGCAAGGCGGCGGTGCGCCGTCCTGGGGCGGCCGGCACCGGCCAGCGCCCCGGCTCGCGCCTGGGGCGCGGCCACACGGTGGCGCGCTTCGCTGGGGCGAAGCTCACGCCCATGTCGCGACGCGTGACCATCAAGACCTTGCTGGTCAATAACCAACGGGCCAGCCCGCAGTCACTCGCCAAGCACCTGCGCTACATCGAGCGCGATGGCGCGGGCCGCGATGGCGAACCGGGCCGGGCCTACGGGCCACAGGCCGACGAAGCCGACCTAGACGCCTTCAAGGAACGCTGCGCCGACGACCGGCACCATTTCCGCTTCATCGTGTCCCCGGAAGACGGTTCGGAGCTGGACGACCTGCGCACTTACACCCGGCAACTTGTGAACCGCATGGAGGCCGACCTGGGCACGCGGCTGGATTGGGTAGCAATGGATCACTGGAACACCGACAACCCGCACACCCACCTGATCGTGCGCGGACGCGACGACACCGGCAAAGACCTCATCATCGCCGGCGACTATATCGCCCACGGCTTCCGCCACCGGGCCGCCGAGCTGGCGACCGAATGGCTGGGGCCGCGCACCGAACTGGAGATCCAGCAGACCTTGCAGCGCGAGGTGGATCAGGAGCGGTGGACGAGCCTCGACCGCACGTTGCAGCGCGAGGCCGGCGAGGATGGCCGGGTGCAGATCGAACGCTTCAACGAACCCCGGCTGCAACGCCAGCGCCTGCTGCTGATCGGCCGTCTGCAACGCTTACAGCGCTTGGGCCTGGCCGACGAAACACAGCCCAGCACCTGGGCCGTCCATGCGGACGCGGAGAAGACCTTGCGCGCCCTGGGCGAGCGTGGCGACATCATCCGCACTATGCAGCGGGCCATGAGCGGCCAGCCGCGCGAGTTGGCGGTGTTCGAGCCAGGAGACGATGGCCGAACCATCGTCGGCCGCGTGGCTGCCAAGGGGCTGGCCGACGAGCTGCACGACCGCGGCTATCTGGTCATCGACGGCGTGGACGGCAAGGCCCACTACGTCGCGCTCAATGCCCGCGACGAGCTGGCGAACTATCCCACCGGCGCCGTGGTGGAGGCACGCGGTTCCGCCGAGGTGCGGGCGGCCGACAAGAACATCGCCGCGCTGGCGAGCGACGGCCTGTACCGCACCGATCACCACCTGGCGATTGAGCAAGGCCGCGCCAAGCCCGGCCGCGACCCCCAGGAAGTCGTCGCGACCCATGTTCGCCGGCTGGAAGCTCTGCGCCGGGCCGGCATCGTGGAGCGTATAGCCGAAGGGCTATGGAAGGTGCCGGACGACCTGGCCGAGCGTGGCCGCCGCTACGACGCGCAGCGGCTGGGCGGCGTGACGGTGGAGCTGAAATCGCACCTGTCGATCGAGCGGCAGGCCCGCGTGATCGGCGCCACCTGGCTGGATCAACAGTTGATCGGCGGCGGCAAGGGTCTGGGCGACCTGGGCTTCGGCGGCGAAGCCCGACAGGCGCTGCAACAGCGCGCAGACTTCCTCGCCGAACAGGGGCTGGCCGAGCGGCGTGGGCAGCGCGTGATCCTGGCGCGCAACCTGCTGGCTACGCTGCGCAATCGGGAATTGGCGCAGACCGCGAAGGACATTGCCGCCGAAACCGGACTGGAGCATCGGCCCGTCGCCGACGGTCACCGCGTGGCCGGCACCTACCGGCGTTCGGTCATGCTCGCCAGCGGTCGCTACGCGATGCTGGACGATGGCCTGGGATTCAGTTTGGTACCGTGGCGGCCGGTAATTGAACAGCGGCTGGGGCAGCAGATCTCTGCGATGGTGCGCGGTAATGGGGTGTCTTGGGAAGTCGGACGGCAGCGTGGAATTTCGATTTAAAAAGTCGGCTGCATAGCGACTGATACCGCTGCAGGAGGAGCAAATCAGGGGCAGGGATGTCGTCGCTGATTGCTGGAATTTAGGGCATGCTGCTGCATCAGATCAATGATCCAATCAATAAAAACTCGCAGCTTGGCACTGACATGGCGGTTCGGTGGAAATGCCAAGTACAGCGGCATTTGATTAAACCGCCATTGTTCAAATAACGGAATCAAAGCGCCACAAGCCTGATGTGCTGCCGCCATATAAGTGGGCAGCGCAATCACTCCTAACCCCGCTAACCCCGCTTCGAGGTAGGCATTGCCATCATCCACTGCGAGCACATAGCTGCTCCTGATTTCAATACGTTCACTCTCACGGTGCAGTACCAAAGGATCAATCTTACCGGTGCGTGAGGACAGGAATCCCACTATGCGATGGTCGGTGTTTTCCAGCTCTTGCGGATTCGCAGGAGTGCCGAGACGCTTCACATAACTCGGTGCGGCGTAGGCGGAGATTTGCAAATCGCCGACATGGCGTGCGATCAGGGATTGGTCGTTGATTTCACCACCACGCAAGACGCAATCCACGTTGTCGCTGATCAGATCCACCGCTCGGTCGCTCACGCCCATGTCGAACTGAATATCAGGGTAGCGCGCGTGGAAATCCGGTAACGCCGGCACCAGTACGAGGCGGGCCAGCGGACTGGGCACATCCACACGGAGTCGCCCTCTGGGCGTGATCGCCGCACTGGACAAGCTGGTTTCGGCATCCTCCATTTCTGCCAAAAGGCGGACAACACGCTCGTAGTACGCCACGCCATCGGGAGTAACACCGAGCTTGCGGGTGGTGCGATGGAGCAACTTGACGCGCAGGCGTGCTTCCAACTGCTGGATGAGCTGCGTCACCGTGGTTTTGCTCATATGAAGTGTTTGGGCAGCCTTTGTGAAGCTACCCGCCTCCACCACACGAGCAAAGGCGCGCATCGCGTCGAACCGATCCATTCTTCATCCTCTCTTTCCGCAGATTGTTTGTATTTTACAAACAATGATGAACAGAGTCGCCTGTTTATTCACCCGATCCAGCACCTGTAAAGTGCCTTTTTTGTTCATTGGCCAGAGTTCGCTATTGCAAAGGCACAAACATGACAACACGCGAAGCAGTTTTCCCCCTCGATCGGCAGGCGCTTTATGAGCGCAACCGGTATTCACCGGCCATCAAATCCAACGGATTCTTGTTTGTTTCGGGCCAGGTTGGCAGCCGTGAGGATGGTTCGCCTGAACCTGACCTCAAAGCGCAGATCAGGCTGGCATTCGATAACCTTAATGCTGTTCTTATGGCGGCGGGCTGCACATTCAGTGACGTGGTTGACGTAACCCTCTTTGTCGTCGATCCGGAGTCGAACCTCGACGCTATCTGGAGTGTCCTTCCAGAATACTGGGGAGAAGCGCCTTATCCTACTTTGACCGGGGTTGGCGTGACGTGGCTTTACGGATTCCAGTTCGAGATTAAGGTGATTGCCAAACTACCCTAACTCCCGCACCCGTAAGGCTTGCTGCCCAAATATGCATCAGCGCTTGTTGGTATCGTAGGTTTGACGCAATTGCTCTACACGCGGAAGGTTTTCTCTGATCCACAAGTTGATGCCTTCCAGCGCATGGAACATGCTTTTCCCCATATCCGTGATCTCATATTCCACACGCGGAGGTACTTCGGGAAAATAGTGGCGTTCTACCAAGCCATCTCGTTCCAGATTTCTCAAGGTCAGCGTCAGCATGCGCTGTGTGATGCCTTCCACCTCGCGCTTGATCTCGGAAAACCGCAGGCGACGATCATCTGCGATGGCCAGACGCCAGATAACCTGTACGGTCCATTTATCACCGAGTCGCGTGCAGATTCCGTTGGAGGGAATCGGCTGGAATGATGAATCGTCTTCAAGACGTTCACTGAGGTAGTCCAGTCCTGCTTGGTCCAAGAGTTTCATTTTTGTGCCTGAGGTTAAAAAAAGTGCCGTCTTCCGCAATTCAGAGATAGAGGAAAGAATACGACATTCTCATTTTTTTCGAGCTGAATCATGACCGAAGTACATCGCCCTATCTTGGTTTTCGGAGCCACCGGCCGGCAAGGCGGATCAGTGGCCAAGGCGCTGCTGAAGGTCCACTGGCCTGTTCGCGCTTTTGTGCAAGACCAGTTCGAACCTGCCTCAGTTGCGCTGCGTGAGGCAGGCGCCGAGCTCGTGCAAGGATCATTGGAAGATGCCGACGTCATCACGGCAGCCATGAAGGATGCGCACGGCGTTTTCAGTGTGATGCCAGCCAACCTGTCGGCAGAAGATGAAGTCCGTTATGGAACACGCGTCGCTGACCTTGCAGCAAAGAGCCACGTCGATCATTTCATCTACTCTTCGGGCGCAAGCGCTGGCGACGAACCGACAGGCGTCCCGCGATTCGACGCCAAGCCGCGTATCGAAGCATACATCCGCGAACTGCCGCTGACGACCACCATCATCCGTCCCATGATCTTCATGGAGATGCTTGTTCGACCTGGCTTCGGCCTCGATGAAGGGCGGTTGGTTTCCCTGATCCACCGCAATCATTCCATCCAGCTCACTGCCGTGCAAGACATCGGGAAAATCGTTACAGCGATGTTCGTGGACAAGGCGCGGTTTGCCGGCAAGACGTTGAAGATCGCCAGTGATCGTGTGACGGGCCTTGAGCTGGAGGCTGTGTTCTCGGAAGCGGCAGGTAGACCCATCAACTATTTCCGTTTCCCGGACGAGGTTCTGGCCTCCAACGCCGATCTGGCCCATATGGCGTCAAGCCTGCAAGATGGCCCTCTCTCAGAGGAAGTAGACCTCGATTTGATGCGGGAGATCAATCCTGAACTTGTCTCGTTGCGTGCATGGTTAATGGGAGTGGGACGAGAGAAGCTTGAAGAAGCGCTGTGCAGGAAGCAAGCATAGATAGGCTGCACCAGAAAGATAGGAGGATGCACATAGATGGAATTTCGCCACCTTCGCTGCTTCCTGGCCGTTGCTGAAGAGCTCCACTTCGCCCGAGCCGCTGAGCGATTGCATATCGAGCAATCGCCGCTGTCGCGTGCGATCAAGGAATTGGAAGAAGAACTGGGCGTGCTGCTGTTTGCTCGCACCACACGCAGCACTAGACTGACCCGTGCGGGAAAACGGTTCCTGGATCATGTGCCGCGTGTCTTCGCAGCCTTGCAACAGGCGCGTGACAGTGTGAAGGCGGTAGCCAATGGTTTCGATGGACAATTGCGTGTCGCCTTGTCGGACGGGATCACGCCGTCGCGCTTGCCGGCCCTGCTAGCGCTGTGCCGGCAGGAGGAACCTGAAGTCGAAATCCGCCTCACCGAAGTGCCGCTTTCGCAGCAGATCAAGGGCCTGCATGACGATCTATACGATGTAGGATTTTCCCGTTCCAATGAAGGCGACGATGGCATCGTTGTCTCGCCTGTCTGGAACGATCCGCTGATGGTCGCTGTACCGGAGCGTCACCCCTTGCTGGTCCATAAGCGCATCCCATTGGAAGAATTGCTGCGCTATCCCTTGGTGTTGTCCGATCCGCAGTCATGCGAGGGCCATGCGCGGCAGGTGGATCGCGTTCTGCGCGGTGTGGACATGGAACCGATGGTGGTAGAGCGCGTATCGAGTTGCGACTTAATGATGGCGCTGGTATCGGCCGGCTTCGCGCTGGGACTTACTGGTGCCGCGCTCATCACCGCAAGCCGAGAGCAGGGTGTCGTCGCGAGACCATTAGCTGGTCGTTCGCCAATGCTAACGACCTACCTGCTGCGCTTGGATACACAGCCCTCAGAGACGCTGGCTCGCTTCATCGAGCGTGTGCAGGCCATCGAGTCACCCGAAATCATCAGGCCAATGCCAGGAAATATGCCTGATCCTGATGAGGAATCAGAACTATGAAGAAGGCGATGCAACTCTTGCCAACCATGGCGCTGACCGTCATGTGGCCGCCCGCACAGGCATCCATCGTCGTGGCGATCTATCTGGTAGAAATCGAAGCCTCCATTAGCAAGCGCAACGACTCCATTGCCGCTATTGGCCAGGCTGTTGTCATAGTGGTGACGCCATGAATGGATTAGGGTGGCTAGAAATCGCTATCGCGTTGATTAGCTACCTGTTGCTGCTTCTGCTGATCGCATTGTTACTCGTGCTGATCCCGGACGAACAGGCTGCTTGGCGTGGGATCGTGGGGATGGCGACGAATGGCGTTGCTGGCATGCTCGCCTTACTGGCTGCATATGCGCTGCGCATTCGAGACTTTCAGGCCTTCGGATTCAAAGCCGCGAGGTCGCGTTGGCTAGCCATGGGTGGTGTGCTGGGTATCGCCGCATTCGGGTTGAGCGTTCTGGCAGAGCACGTGTACTTCCTGTTCGTCACCGAGCAGAACACGCAGGGCGACTTCCAGGCTGCGGCACGGGATGGCCCGATGATGCTCCTCACCTTAATCCTCATGGGGGGCATACTGACGCCGCTGGGTGAGGAAGCCTTATTCCGTGGCGTTATCGCCAATGCACTGAACCGATACGGCGCATGGGCCGGAGTGGTGGGCAGTGCAATGATCTTTGCAGTCGTCCATGGATTTAGCGTTGTCCTGCTAAATGCCTTTATCGTCGGCCTCTTAACCGGTTTCTTGTTTCGCAGGACTCAATCCATCTGGCCTGGGTTCGTTGTACATGCCATCTTCAATAGTATTTGGTTGTTGATCTACAGTTTTTGATAATGCTTGAATAAAAATCGTATTAGGCAGCAAGAATGCGGAGAAAAGAATGAATCAAGACGAAATTAAGGCAATATTCGATCAACAGGCCGCTAGCTACGATGTGCAGTGGGCCAAAACGGCAGCGATCAAAGATTGCTTGTACCTCCTTCTTGAGTCGTTGTTTGCCGAGTTGCCTGCTGACGCACGAATTCTCTGTGTCGGAGTGGGAACAGGAGCGGAGTTGGCCCACCTTGCTCGGAAGTATCCTGCATGGCGGTTTACTGCAGTAGAGCCTTCCGGCCCTATGCTTGATGGTTGCCGACAACGGGCAGAGGAGGACGGGTTTACGTCTCGTTGTTATTTCCACGAAGGTTATCTTGATTCGCTCCCTGCCATTGGGCTTCATGACGCGGCCACTTGCTTTCTGGTGTCTCAATTCATTCTCGACCAGCAAGCGCGATCAGGATTCTTTCGGGAAATATCTAGCAAACTCAAGCCAGGAGGAATTCTTGCTAGTTCTGATTTGGCTTCGGATGTGGTATCGCCAGAATATGAAGTATTGCTTCGCGCCTGGATGAGCATGATGGCATCGTCAGATATTTCACCTGAGGGGATAGACCGCATGCGCAAAGCGTATGCCAATGATGTTGGCGTTCTTCCGCCAATTAAGATTGCATCAATAATTGAGGCTGGAGGTTTCGAACCTTCCGTGCAGTTTTTTCAGGCCGGATTGATTCATGCATGGCTGTCAAAACGTGCCCTGAGCAATGTCGCCTAACAATTCAAGCGTTCGCTCGCTACTGATCAGACGCATCGACGACAGAGATGAACCATTATGAAAGCAGCAGTTTATGACGCGGCGGGAGCTCCCGGCGTCTTGAGGTATGCCGATATTCCCACCCCAACCGTCGGGCCTAACGACGTACTGATTTCCGTTGAGGCGATCTCAATTGAAGGTGGCGACCTGATCAACCGCCGCTCGACTCCGCCACCTCAGTCTTCCTGGGTTGTCGGATACGCGGCGGCGGGCACAGTGGTGGCGACCGGATCGAATGTCACAAGCCGCAGAGTAGGGGATCGGGTCACGGCATTTGACATGCAGGGCTCGCATGCTGCGCTCTGGGCTGTGCCAGCGGGGCGTACATGGCGCATACCCGATGGAGTGGATGCAACGGATGCGGCGGTATTGCCGATCTCGTTCGGGACGGCGCATCACTGCCTTTTCGCGCGCGGCGGACTCGCACGCGGAGAAACTGTCCTCATCCAGGCGGCAGCCGGCGGCGTGGGCCTTGCCGCCGTCCAACTTGCCGCGCAAGCCGGTGCCACGGTCATCGCCGTGGCCAGTGGAACGCAGCGAAGCAGCCGGCTGATTGAACTCGGCGCCAGCCATGTCGTGGATCGTACTGCCCATGACGTCGTAGACGCCGTCCGGCAGATCACCCATGGCGCTGGCACCAACCTCGTCGTCGATCCGGTGGGAACAACGCTGCAGGATTCTCTTGCTGCGCTGGCTCCCGAGGGACATCTTGTTTTCGTCGGCAATGCTGGTGGTGGCAACTTGGCTGTCGATCTGTGGCCAGCCATGCAGGCCAACCAGACGCTCTCGGGCGTGTTCATGGGGCCGCTTTTTGAGAGACTTGCTGTCCGTTCAACCGTGGACGAGCTTTTGCAGGCTGTTGCCGACGGACGTATACGCACCGTCATTGACCGAACATTCCCCTTGGCGGAGGCCGCTGCGGCCCATGCCTATGCGGAAACGGCCAAGCCGCTGGGCCGCATTGTCATGAGACCGTGAAACCCGTTCGCAGCATGTTGCCATGCATGCGAAGGACTGCTACTCATCGAAAACTGGAATGCTGTTGACGTCGGCTGCGTTTCGTCAGCCGAGGTCCGAATGTTGGTATCCAAATCAATCGTCTGTTGCCCGCTCGTCCGGCTGAAACGCCGGCTCAGTTCATCGAACGGGTGCAGGCCATTGGCTCGCCCGAAGCTGACAAGCCGATGCCGTACGACGATCCCGAATCCCTGGAGAAGCCCGAATCATGAAGACGGCCTTTGCGTTCGCGCTGGTTGTGGTGCTGACAGGATGCGGCCCGGAGGATAGGACAGAGAAGAAAGACGTGCCGAGTGTTGAAGAACTGGCATCCGATCCCGTACGCCTGAAAGAGCTGCGCCAGCAGTGCAGGACTGGTCGTGCCACGCTGGGCGACATGTTGTGCAACCGGGTGGCCGAAGCCACCCGTAAGCGGTTTTATGGTGACGGCGATACGCCATACACACCGCCGAAGGAGCCGCCCAAGTTCTGATTGCAGACGATTCGCCACAAAACTTCTGTTTTTCCGCTCAACACGCCGCAATGCGCCTTCGCTTGCGGCGTTTTTCTTTCTTTCGATGCGGCCCTAATTCTTTCCAATTACTCGACCTTTCTTCCGATAACGGTCTTTGACTGGCACTGAACCGGCACCGATCCTGACGCCTGCGGCACGCCTTTGTGCCGCGTTTTCCACGGGGAATCAGCGCAGGAGAAATCGGAGGTCAGTCAATGCAAGCTCAGGGCGTGCTGTTTGGGCAGATCGCCGCCGTCTTCGGCATCGTGATCGCCGGCATATGGAGTGCGACGCAATGGACAGCCGCCGCCCTGGGCTATCAAGTACGCCTTGGCTCGCCGTGGTTCGATTTCTTTGGTACCCCGGTCTATCACCCCTGGCGGCTGTTCGAGTGGTGGTTCTTCTTCGATGCCTATGCGCCGCATGTCTTCGACATCGGCGGGGCCATCGCGGGCGGCAGCGGACTGCTGGCCGTGGTGGTGGCCATCGCCATGTCGGTGTGGCGCTCGCGGCAATCGCGCATGGTCACGACCTACGGTTCGGCGCGCTGGGCCGAAGCGGATGACATTCGCAAGGCCGGGCTGACGCAGCCGGCCGGCGTCTTCCTCGGCAAGTATCGCAACGAGTATCTGCGCCATGAAGGCCCGGAACACGTCCTGACTTTCGCGCCCACTCGCTCGGGCAAGGGTGTCGGCTTGGTCGTCCCGACATTGTTGTCCTGGCCGGCTTCGGCCGTCATCCATGACATCAAGGGCGAGAACTGGCAGATCACCGCAGGTTGGCGCAGCCGGTTCAGCCACTGCCTGCTGTTCAACCCGACCGATGCGAAGTCAGCAGCCTACAACCCGCTGCTCGAAGTCCGGCGTGGCGCGCATGAGGTGCGCGATGTGCAGAACATCGCGGACATTCTCGTTGACCCCGAGGGCGCGCTGGAGAAGCGCAACCATTGGGAGAAGACTTCGCACGCGCTGCTGGTCGGGGCCATCCTGCATGTGCTGTACGCGGGCGAGGACAAGACACTGCGCGGCGTCGCCAACTTCCTGTCCGACCCAGCCAGCCCGTTCGAGCTGACCTTGCACCGGATGATGACGACGAAGCACCTGGGCGATGCACCGCACCCGGTTGTCGCGTCCGCCGCCCGCGAAGTGCTCAACAAATCGGACAACGAACGGTCGGGCGTGCTGTCCACCGCCATGTCGTTCCTCGGTCTGTACCGCGATCCCACGGTGGCCAAAGTCACCTCGCGCTGCGACTGGCGCATCGCCGACCTGATCGCATCCGAGCAGCCGGTGTCCCTCTATTTGGTGGTGCCTCCCTCGGACATTTCCCGCACCAAACCGCTCATCCGCTTGATCCTCAACCAGATCGGCCGGCGGCTCACCGAATCGCTCGATGGCAGCGACGGCATCGAGCGTCGCCACAAGCTGCTGCTGATGCTCGACGAGTTCCCGGCGCTGGGGCGACTCGACTTCTTTGAGACGGCCTTGGCCTTTATGGCGGGCTACGGCATCCGCAGCTTCCTGATCGCGCAGTCGCTCAACCAGATCGACAAAGCCTACGGCCAGAACCACTCCATCCTCGACAACTGCCACGTCCGTGTAACGTTTTCGACCAACGACGAACGCACGGCCAAACGGGTTTCGGAAACGCTGGGCACCGCCACCGAACTGCGCGCCCAGCGCAACTATGCCGGGCACAGATTGGCCCCGTGGCTGGGGCACCTCATGGTGTCGCGGCAGGAGACGGCCCGCCCGCTGCTGACGCCCGGTGAAGTGATGCAGCTTCCGACCGACGAAGCCGTGGTGATGGTGTCCAGCGTGGCACCGATCAAGGCCAAGAAGCTGCGCTACTACGCCGACGCCAACTTCAAGAGCCGCGTTTTGCCGCCGCCCGCGCTCGCGGCCGGGCAGTACGCCGATGCGCCGCCGTCGCGGCTCGACGACTGGAGCGGGCTGGCGATCCCCGCCGTACCAGCGGCCCCGGCTGCGGGCCTGTCCAGCGATGGCGCAGGCACCGCCGATGACGGCGGCCCGCGCCGCCAGCCAGAGCTATCCGAAGTCGCCGAATACAGCCCCGAGCCGCAGCCCGCAGGCAACGACCTGGCGCTGCTCGATGACGGCGACGACCTGCCACTGCCTTACGCGGCCTCTTTCCCCGGCCAGCTCGACCCGGCCATGCAGCGCACGGCCCGGCTGGCTTCCCTCGACCCCAACGACGGAATCGACCTATGAGCCAATACCGCCTCAACCTGTTCATCCAGCCCGAGCACGCCAAGCGTCTCGAAGAACTGGCCGCCAAGAAAGGCGTGTCCAAGTCGTCCATTGTCGCGGCGGCGCTGGCGTCTTGGCTGTCGCCCGACACAGGCGACCAGCGCGAGGCCGCGATCGCCAAGCGGCTGGATCGTCTGTCGCGGCAGACCGAACGCCTGGAGCGCGACCAGAACATCCAGATCGAAACGCTGGCGTTGTTCATCCGCTACTTCCTGACCGTCAGCACGCCGGTTCCCGAAGCCCATCAGGACGCGGCCCGCGCCCAGGGCAAGGCGCGCTTCGAGCAGTTCGTCGAACAACTGGGCCGTCACTTGCTGCGAGGCCGAAGCCTGGTGCGTGACGTGGTGGAAGAACTGCACCCCCAGGATCACGAATTCGGGGCGCGAATGGATGACGCGGCAGCACTGGCCGAAGCGCAGGAGCGTGCCTCATGAGCGCCGTTCCGCAAACCCCGCCCGAACGATCTTCCACCGCAGCTTCGCTGGATCGCCGCATCCAGATGCTGCGCACGGCTATGGGGCCGGTCATCGCCGCTGCGCTGGCCGACCCGGACGTGGTGGAAATTATGCTCAACCCCGACCGCACCTTATGGGTGGATCGGTTGTCGTCGGGCCGCGCGCCGTTGGGCGTGGAACTGTCCGAAGACGATGGCGAGCGCATCATCCGCCTGGTGGCCGCGCACGTCGGCGCGGAGGTGCATCGCGGCCGACCGCTGCTGACCGCCGAGCTGCCCGAAACCGGCGAGCGGTTCGAGGGCATCCTGCCCCCGGCCGCACCCGGCCCGGCCTTCGCGCTGCGCAAGCGCGCCGTGAGCATCATCGGCCTGGATCGCTACGTCGCCGATGGCATCCTGACCACCGGGCAGGCCGAGTTCCTGCGCCGCGCGGTGCGCGAGCGCCAGAACATCTTGATCGCCGGGGCAACGAGCAGCGGCAAAACCACACTCGCCAATGCCTTGCTTGCGGAAATTGCCGCCACCGGCGACCGCGTGCTGGTGCTCGAAGACACCATCGAACTGCAATGCGCCGCCCGCGACCATGTGCCGCTGCGCACCCGCGCGGGCGTCGTTTCCATGACCGAGCTGGTGCGCGCCACGATGCGTCTGCGCCCCGACCGCGTGATCGTCGGCGAGGTGCGCGGCGGCGAAGCCCTTGACTTGGTGAAGGTGTGGGGCACTGGCCACCCCGGCGGCATCGCCACCATCCATGCCGGTTCCGCGCTGGGCGCATTGCTGCGCCTGGAACAGTTGATTCTTGAAGTGGCGGTGAACCCGCCGCGTGCGCTGATCGCCGAGGCGGTCAACGTCGTCATCCACATCGCCGGACGTGGCCGCAAGCGCCGCGTCGGAAGCATTGCCCGTGTCGTTGGCTTCGACGGTGTGGGCTATCGCCTAGCGGACGCGCTGGAAACGCCGTTTCCCGAGCTGCCGCTGGTTCCCCTTGCAGCCGATGCCGCTGCGCCTTCCTTGTCCCCTGACCAACCTGGAGAACTGCCATGACGCAGATGCACGTTCCTGCTTTCCGCTTTTCCGTAAATCCGATTCCCCGCGTATCCAGCCTCGCGCGGCTGCGCAGCCTGGCCCGCCCGGCGGGGCAAGGGCTGCTGCTGGCCGCGCTGCTGCTGTTCCTGGCCGGAACGGCGCAGGCCGCCGGCTCCTCGATGCCGTGGGAAGGCCCGCTGGAATCCATTCTGGAGTCGATCCAGGGGCCGGTGGCGCGCATCGTCGCGGTCATCATCATCATCGCTACGGGCCTCGCGCTGGCCTTCGGCGACACGTCGGGGGGATTTCGCAAGCTGATCCAGATCGTGTTCGGCCTGTCCATCGCGTTCGCGGCTTCGAGCTTCTTCCTGTCGTTCTTCAGCTTCTCCGGCGGGGCCGTCGTATGAGCGGCGCGGACAGCTTCGCGGCCGGCTTTGAAGTGCCGCTGCATCGTTCGCTGACCGAACCGCTCTTGATGGGCGGCGCACCGCGCACCGTGGCCATTGCTAACGGCACGCTGGCTGCTGCCGTCGGGCTGGGCCTGCAACTCTGGATTCCCGGTGTGGTGCTCTGGTTCGTCGGCCATTCGCTGGCGGTCTGGGGCGCGCGCGTCGATCCGCAGTTCATGCAGGTCTTCGCCCGGCACATCAAGCACAAGCCGCTGCTGGACGTGTAGGGGGATGCCGACATGCTGAACCTTGCCGAATACCGCCAGCGGCCCGCCCTGCTGGCCGACTGGCTGCCCTGGGCCGGGCTGATCGCGCCAGGCGTGGTGCTGAACAAGGATGGTTCGTTTCAGCGCACGGCGCGCTTTCGTGGGCCGGATCTGGACAGTGCCACGCAGGGCGAGCTGATCGCCACCACGGCGCGGCTGAACAACGCGCTGCGCCGGCTGGGTTCGGGCTGGGCGCTGTTCATCGAGGCCGAGCGCCGGCCGGCCGCAGACTATCCGCACTCGGAGTTTCCCGAACCACTGTCCTGGCTGGTGGACGAGGAACGCCGCGCCGCCTTCGAGGAATCGGGCAACCACTTCGAGAGCGCCTATCACCTGACGCTGGCCTACCTGCCGCCGGAGGAATCCCGCGCTCGTGCGGCCAAGCTGCTCTACGAGCACGCGCCGGGCGACGGTGTGGACTGGCGCGGTCGGCTGGATGCCTTCGTCGCGGAAACGGATCGGGTGTTCGACCTGCTCGATGGCGTGGTGCCGGAAATCGCCTGGCTCGATGACGCGCAGACGCTGACCTACCTGCACGCCACGGTTTCGACGCGGCGCTACCGTGTGGGCGTGCCCGAGGTGCCTTTCCACCTCGACGCGCTGTTGGCCGATTCCGCCCTGGTTGGTGGCCTGGCGCCCATGCTGGGCGACCAGCATCTGCGCGTGGTGTCGGTGCGGGGCTTCCCGACTTCGACCTGGCCGGGCCTGCTGGATGACCTCAACCGCCTGGGCTTTGCCTATCGCTGGTCAACCCGGTTCCTTTGCCTCGACAAAGCCGAGGCGGAAAAGGAGCTGGGCCGCCTGCGCCGCCAATGGTTTGCAAAACGGAAGAACGTCATCGCGCTGCTGCGCGAAACGATCTTCCAGCAGGAATCGCCGCTGGTGGACACGGATGCCAGCAACAAGGCGGCCGACGCGGACGCAGCCTTGCAGGAGCTTGGCAGCGATCAAGTGGCCTTCGGCTACCTCACCGCCACGGTGACGGTGCTCGATGCCGACCCGGCCGTGGCCGACGAAAAGCTGCGCATGGTGGAGCGTGTGATTCAGAGCCGCGGCTTCGTCACCATCCCCGAAACGCTCAATGCCGTGGATGCGTGGCTGTCGTCCATCCCTGGCAATGCCTATGCCAACGTGCGTCAGCCCATCGTCTCGACGCTGAACCTGGCGCACATGATGCCGGTGTCGGCGGTGTGGGCCGGCCCCGAGCGCAACAAGCATCTGGACGGCCCGCCGCTGATCGTCACGCGCACCGATGGCGCGACGCCGTTCCGGCTGGTGACGCACATCGGCGACGTGGGGCACACGATGATCGTCGGCCCGACCGGCATGGGCAA
Organism: Stenotrophomonas nitritireducens; assembly: GCF_001700965.1. Lineage (NCBI taxonomy): Bacteria > Pseudomonadati > Pseudomonadota > Gammaproteobacteria > Lysobacterales > Lysobacteraceae > Stenotrophomonas > Stenotrophomonas nitritireducens. Next base: position 1,492,521 of record NZ_CP016756.1, on the reverse strand, counting down.
GTCGGTCTTGGTCGCCATGATGGCCATGCAGTTCCGCCGCTATCGCGGCTCGCGTGTCTTTGTCTTTGACGTGGGGCGATCCATACGCGCCGCTACCTTGGGCCTGGGTGGCGAGCACTACGACCTCAGTGCGGATGGCGAGATTGCCTTTCAGCCTCTCGCCCGCATCGACCGCGAGGGCTACCGCACCTGGGCTGCCGAATGGATCGAAGGGCGCTTGCTGCACGAAGGCGTGACCGTCGGCCCCGACGAGAAGGCCGCCATCTGGTCGGCGCTCGGCAGCCTGGCCGGTGCGCCCGTGGAGCAGCGCACGCTGACCGGCCTGTCCGTCTTGCTGCAATCGAACGTGCTGCGCCAGGCGCTCGCTCCCTATGTCCTCGGCGGCCCGCACGGCAAGTTGCTGGATGCAGACCACGACCGTCTGGGTAACGCGGATGTGCAGTGCTTCGAGATGGAAGAACTCATGCACAGCAAGGCCGCCGTGCTGGCCGTTCTGAACTACCTCTTTGCCCGCTTGGAAGAACGATTCGATGGCTCGCCAACGATGCTTTTTCTTGGGGAGGCATGGGTCTTTCTGGACGATCCCATATTCGCGGCCAGGCTTCGGCAGTGGCTCAAGACTTTGCGAAAAAAGCAGGTTTCCGTCGTTTTCGATACGCAGTCGCTCGCAGACGTCAAAGAGTCATCCATCGCACCGGCGGTCATCGAAAGCTGCGCGAGCAGGATTTTCTTACCCAACCCGCAGGCCACCGAGCCGCAGATTCGCACGATCTACGAGGGCTTCGGCCTCAACAGTCGGCAAATCGAGATCGTCGCCACTGCGCAGCCCAAGCGCGACTACTACTACCAATCACGCCTCGGCAATCGCCTGTTCGACCTCGACCTGGGGCCGGCCGCGCTCGCGTTCGCGGGCGCATCCACACCGCAAGACCAACGCGACATAGAGCGCGTGCTGACGCAGGCCGGCGCTCCCGGCTTTGCCGGTTCGTGGCTGCGCCATCGCGGCCTCGATTGGGCCGCCGACCTGCTGCCGTCCTCGCCGGCGGCGGCGTCTTTCCTTTCCCAACCACGACAGGAGAACCTGCCATGAAGACCCGTGTGCTTTCCGTAACGCTGGCCGCCGCGTTGGCCGGCTCGCTGATACTCGCCCAGCCGGCGGCTGCACTCACCTTCGTTGATCCCGTCAACTTGGTGCAGAACACGCTGACCGCCATCCGCACGCTGGAGCAGATCAACAACCAGATCAACCAGCTCCAGAACGAAGCCCAGATGCTGATGAACCAGGCGCGCAATCTGGCGAATCTGGACTTCAACATCGTCAACCGGCTGCGCGCGACGCTCGCCACCACCGAGCGGCTGATCGCCGAAGCGCAGGGGCTGGCCTACGACGTGACGAACATGGATCGGGAGTTCGCACGTCTGTACCCCGAGCAATACGCCGCAACCGTCAGTGGCGATCAGATGTTCCGCGATGCGCAGGAGCGTTGGAAAAACACGCTTAACGGCCTGCACACCGCGATGCGGATGCAAGCCCAGGTGTCGCAGAACCTGACCCAAGACGAAAGCGCGCTGGCCGATCTGGTCAGCCAGAGCCAGTCCGCCACCGGCGCGCTGCAAGCGGTGCAGGCGACGAACCAGCTTCTCGCCTTGCAGGCCAAGCAGTCCATCCAGGCGCAGCAGCTCCAGATCACGCAAGACCGTGCGGCCTCGCTGGAACTGGCGCGGCAGGCGGCGGCCACCGAGCGCGCCCGCGAAGTGCGACGGCGCTTCCTGGGCACCGGCACGCCGTACACGCCACAGTCCGTCAACTTCTACAACAACTGACGGGAGGCGGCCATGCGATGCGTTCCCGTTCTGTCGGTTTCGCTGCTGGCCGTGCTGCTGACCGCTTGCGGCCAGTCGTCCGACCAACAAAGGGCCGAAGACCTGGCCGCCACCTTGGCCGCCGATCCCGTGCGGCTCAAGGCGCTGCGTGCCCAATGCGCAACCGACCGGCAAGCCGCAGGCGAAGACGACTGCCGCGCCGCCGCCGAAGCCTTCCGGCGGCGCTTCTTCGCCGGCCAGACCGGGCCGGACGAATACGGCTCGCTGGCCGACCTGCCACCGATCCCGGCGAGTTTCGACACGCCCACCGATGAGGCCGGCGATGCATCGCTCTCGGCTACGGAGGACACGCCATGAACGACGTGACCATCATCGACAAATTCCTCGATACGTTCTCGCGCTACATCGACTCCGGTTTCGGGCTGCTGCAAGGCGAAGTGGCATTCCTGACGGCCACGCTGATCGTCATCGACATGACCATCGCGGGCCTGTACTGGGCCATGAGCCATGCGACTGGCCAGGGCGAGGACGTGATCGCCAAGCTCCTGCGCAAGGTGCTTTACGTGGGCGCCTTCGCCTACATCATCAACAACTTCAACTGGCTGGCCGGCATCGTGTTCCGGTCGTTCGCCGGCCTGGGCCTGACGGCCACCGGCTCGACGTTGAGCATGGAGAACTTCCTGAAACCGGGCCGGCTGGCGAAGACCGGCATCGACGCAGGCGCGCCGATCTTGGAGCAGATCGGCGACATGGCCGGCTTCCCCGAGGTATTCACCAACCTTGATCCCATCGTGGTGCTGTTCCTCGCCTGGCTGGTGGTGATCCTCTGCTTCTTCGTGCTGGCGGTACAGCTTTTCATCACGCTGATCGAGTTCAAGCTGACCACGCTGGCCAGCTTCGTCCTGATCCCATTCGCACTCTGGAACAAGACGAGCTTCCTTGCGGAAAAGGTGCTCGGCAACGTGGTGTCGTCTGGCATCAAGGTCTTGGTGCTGGCGGTCATCGTCGGCATCGGCTCGGGCCTGTTCGCGGAGTTCCAGGTTCACCCTGACGAGCCTTCCATCGACCACGCGCTGGTCGTGATGCTGGCCTCGCTCGCCTTGCTGGCGCTGGGCATCTTCGGCCCTGGCATCGCCACGGGCCTCGTGTCCGGTGCGCCGCAGCTTGGCGCGGGCGCGATGGCGGGCGCAGCAGTCGGCGCTGCCGGTACGGCCGTTGCCATCGGTGCCGCCGCCACCGGCGTCGGCGGTGCCGCCATGGCCGGGGCACGCATGGCCCCGGCCGCCGCCAAGCTGGCCGGCGCAGGTGCGCGTACCGCCACGTCGGCGGCCGGTAACGCCCGGTCGGCGTTCCAGGCCGGTTCCGCCGCTGCGGGCGGCGGAGCCAAGGGTGCGGCGGCTGGCCTTGGCAATGCCGCCAAGACGGGCGCGCAGGCGGCGGGCCGCCGTGCCGCGTCCGGCGCTTCCGCTGCCGGGCAGAAGGTGGCCGATTCATTGCGCGCCGGATGGAACGGCACAGGCGCTGGCGCTGCCGGCGCAGGCCAGGCCACCGCCGGCGAAGCGGCAGAAGGTGCCGCCAGCGCGCCCAAGCAGGAGCAACCCGCCTGGGCCAAGCGGATGCACCGCCGCCAGCAGATCACCCATGCCGCCACCACCGCCGCCCACACGCTGCGCGGTGGCGACGGCGGCGGCTCGGGGCAAGGCCCGAGCCTGCGCGATTCCGATACCTGACCACTAAGGAGAACCCCATGCGATTCAAGCGACCGCAGGTGCGCTATGCCGATACGCCGCAACCTGCCACCCCGTATCAATCCGCTGCCCAGGTGTGGGACGACCGTATCGGCTCGGCCCGCGTGCAGGCGAAGAATTGGCGGCTCATGGCGTTCGGCTGCCTGGTGCTTGCGCTGCTGATGGCCGGTGGCCTGGTGTGGCACTCGGCGCAGTCCATCGTGACGCCTTACGTCATCGAGGTTGATCAGGCCGGACAGGTCCGCGCCGTGGGCGAAGCCGCCACGCCGTACCGGCCCGCCGATGCGCATATCGCGCACCACCTGGCGCGCTTCGTCGGCCTGGTGCGATCGCTGTCTGTCGATCCCATCGTTGTGCGGCAGAACTGGCTGGATGCCTACGACTACACCACCGACAAGGGCGCGGCCGTGCTCAACGACTACGCCCGCACAAATGACCCATTCGTGCGCATCGGCAAGGAGTCGGTGACGGTGCAGATCACCAGTGTCGTCCGCGCCAGCGACACGTCTTTCAACGTGCGCTGGACGGAACGCCGCTACGTCAATGGCGCGGCCGCCGGGCTGGAGCGGTGGACGGCCGTGGTGTCCATCGTCCTGCAAGCCCCGCGCACCGAAGAACGCCTGCGCCGCAACCCCCTGGGCATCTACGTCAATGGCCTGGCGTGGAGCCGCGAACTGGATTCTTCCGAAGGAGCCAAGCCATGAATGCACTTTTCCGTAAATCCGTTTTGCCGTTGATCCTGCTGGCCCTGGCGGGCTGCGCCTCGCAGGGCAAGCCGCCGCCGACCATTTCGCTCGATGAGCCGGTGCAGGCGCAACCGCTGCCAGAGCCGCCCAAGCCGGTCGAAGTCGTGGCCGTGCCCGAGCCACTGGCGCTGCCGGCACAGTTGAAGCCGCTGCCCGAGGTGGACACGGCCCCGGCCGCGCCGGAGCCGGCCGACGAGAAGGTGCGTGTCTCGCGTGCGAATGCCGAGGCGCGCATCGCGCCGACCCGCGAGGGTTACGTCAACGCGATTCAGGTATGGCCCTTCACCGACGGCGCGCTCTATCAGGTCTATGCCGCGCAGGGGCGCGTGACCGTGGTTTCCTTGCAGCCCGGCGAGGAACTGGTGACGGTCGCCGCTGGCGATACCGTGCGCTGGATCGTCGGCGACACGTCCAGCGGCAGCGGCGACGCGCTGCGCGTCAATGTGCTGGTCAAGCCCATTCGCTCGGGCCTGAAAACCAATCTGGTCATCACCACCAGCCGCCGGACGTACTTGCTGGAGCTGACTTCGACGGAAAAGGCGTGGATGGCCTCGGTGTCCTGGGACTATCCGAAAGATCGGATGCTGGCTTTACAGCGCCATGCGCAGGCGGCCAGCGCCGCCGCGCCGGTCGATACCGGCCTGTCGCTGGAGAAGATCCGCTTCCGCTACGCGGTGTCGGGCAGCAATCCGTCGTGGAAGCCGCTGCGCGCCTTCGACGACGGCGAAAAGGTCTATATCCAGTTTCCGCCGGGCATCGCGCAAGGCGAGCTGCCGCCGCTGTTTGTGATCGGGCCGGAAGGCGACGGGCAACTGGTGAACTACCGTTTCCGCTCGCCGTATTACATCGTGGATCGGCTGTTCGGCGCGGCCGAACTGCGCTTGGGCGGGGATGGTGGCGACGTGGTACGCATCGAGCGCACCGATGGCGTAGCACGGAGGAACTGACGATGAGCCAGGACGACACTCCCGACCTCGCCGCGCCACAGGCGGCGGGCAAAATCGCGCCCGAGGCGGTGGCGCTGCGCGCCCAGCCGCGCCCGGTCACGCGACTGAACCGGCGCACGTTGGCCATCCTCGCCGGCGGCCTGTCGATCGCCGTGCTCGGCGCGCTGATGTGGTCGCTGCAACCGCAGCGGCGCGGTGCGGGCGAACAGACCGAGCTTTACAACGTCGATCGCGTGTCGAAATCCGAAGGACTGGATGCGCTGCCGGCGGACTACTCAAAGCTGCCGCCCGCCGTTCCCGAGCTGGGGCCGCCGCTGCCGGGCGATCTCGGCCCGGCCATCGTCAAGTCGCAGCAGCCGGTGACGGCCGCCTATGCAGCCCCCGGCCATGACCCCAACGATGCGCTGCGCAAGGAAGCTGAAGCGGCCGCGGCTTCGTCCGTGTTCTTCCGTTCGGGTGCGCAGGCGGCTGCGCCGGTCGCACAGTCGCAGGTCGCCGCCGCGCCGGGCTTCGCCGCCAATGCGGCGTTCGACCCGATGGCCGCCGGGCCGACCTCGACGGCGGCCCAGCCGGCCGACCCGACCGCCGTGCAGAACCGACAAGACCAGAAAGAGGCTTTCCTGAAAGGCGGTTCCACGGAAACCCGTAATTCCGGCAATCTGACCCTGCCGACCTCGCCGTACCAGGTCATGGCCGGAACGGTGGTCGCCGGTGCGCTGGTGACGGGCATCAAGTCCGACCTGCCGGGTGACGTGATCGCCACGGTGACGGAGCCGGTCTATGACACGGCCACCGGGCGTTTCCTGCTGATTCCGCAGGGTTCGCGCATCCTCGGGCGCTACAACAGCTCGGTCAGCTACGGGCAGAGCCGCGTGCAGGTGGTGTGGAACCGGATCATCCTGCCCGACACGTCATCGCTCACGCTCGACAACCTCGTCGGCACCGATCCGGCCGGGTATGCCGGCCTGGAAGACGACGTGGACTGGCATTGGGATCGCATCTTTGCCGGTGCGGCACTGACCACGCTGCTGGGCATCGGCGCCGAGCTGGCCGCGCCGGAGAACCGCCAGGACGGCGATCGCGTCATCATCGCCGGGCGCGATAGCGCCCAGGACAGCATCAATCAGGTTGGGCAAGAGATGACTCGGCGCAACATGAACATCCAACCCACCTTGACCGAACGACCGGGCCTGCCGGTGCGGATCATCGTGAACCGCGACCTGGTGTTGCGTCCGTACCAGCCGCTCTTTTTCAATAAAGGGAATTCACGATGAGCACGACCAAGAAGCTGCGGCTCGGGCCGCTCCCCAAAACGGAGTCCACGAAGCTGACCATTTTGTGCCCCGCCAGCCTGAAAAGGGACTTGGACCGCTACGCATCGCTCCATACACAGACCTATGGTCAAGCCGTCGATGCGGCGACGCTGATCCCGCACATGCTTGAAGCGTTCATGGCCGGAGACCGGGGATTCAAAAGAGATCGTATATAGACGGAAGTAGCTCGTGACCTAGAAAATAACGGCTGCGCTTGGCCAGAAGTCGCAGCCCGCTTCAGATTTTTGGTCGGCTGCTTCAGGCTGGAAACTGTCATTTTCCTCACACACTTCAAGTAACAAACTGTAGAATCCCCCCTGTTACGCTCTCGTTCAGCTAAGGGCAACAACGGATTGCCTTCAACTGAGCTGCGGCGTCTGGGGAGGAATGCTTTGACAATAGCTACAGGCGCGGCGGAAGTCCTGCTGGTTGCCAACAAACCGGGCCTCACTGAGACAGGGGGCGGACACGGAGCTAAGGGCGTTGACTTTCAGCGATGGTGGGCCGTTCTCAGGATGCTGGAACTGGAGCAGTCCAATGCTCCAGACTTCCTGCTTCTTTTCGAGGCAGTTCAGGACGTCACCGAACTCGATTCAGTCAGCGTTCCAACAAAGGCTGCCATCTACCAAGTAAAGAAGAAGGACAATGGAACTTGGTCCTGGTCGATGCTAACCGGCATCTCAGCACCGAAGCGACCGAAGGCTGCCAAAAAGGTTAAGAGCGCTGCCAGCACTCCCGCCGCACCGAAACCTACTGCCGCCCCAAGCTTCGACAAGGTCGGCGACAGCATCCTAGGTAAGCTCCATCTAAGCTTGACGGCGTTCGAGAAGTTGCCGGCTGAGGGTATCTTCATCTCAAACGCTGGCTGCGACGTTCCACTCGCCTCCGGGGCGAATGCAGCGACATCGCTGCCGTGCGCTCTATCAGACTTGGCGACTGACCATGCGCAGATCCTGACCGACGCGCTCCACACTCTGGGGGCTGCGGGAGCTCCGATTCCAGACCTCAAGAGGGTGCGACTAGCCCGTGTGGCTATTCATCCTGACGATCCGTCGGCGCCGACAGTGACGAAAGCGTTGGAACTGCTTACGCAACGCAGTCCCGGACATGCTGCACAGGCTCAAGCATTCGTAGAGTCGCTCGTCATGAAGGTATCTGCGTTAGGTCGCCGCACGGCGACGTGTGCGACGTTCGCTGATCTGGTTAAAGAACGTGGATTTTCGAGGGCCGAGTTCCACTCGGCACTCAGCTCACTTGCAACCATCCCTGACCGAAACGCGCTCTTTGAGAGCTGGCTCACGAAGCTTCAACAGGAGGGTTTTGACTTTAGGGTGCTTACGACGATGCGAATGGCTGCGGCTAGAACTGCGGCGGAACGACTCACCGGAGCATCGCCTGAAGCCTTCGAGATTGACGCGTTCTGTGACTCCTGGGCGCAGGCAAACGCATGTGGACCAGATCTAAAGCCCTACGTCGATGCTGCGCTGGTCGCGATGAAGGCTCGTTTCGGCCAGTTTAGGGACGAAGAGCTTTTGGCGCGCTTTGTCATGAGGGCAGTGACGATATGAATGGACCCGAGCTGAGACTTCTCGTTCGTAGCCTGAGAACCAAGACCTATGCATCGCTTTCGATTTCAAAACATCTGGCTGCTCTCACTGCGGGACAAGAAAGCTCGCCACGTGAAGTTCCACCCGAGGAAGAACCTCATCAGGGGCCGGAACCACATGGGCAAGACGACACTGATTCGGAGTCTGTTTGAGACCCTAGGTGCCACTCCCCAGGGAACTCTCGAGTCATGGGATAAAGATGCCGTTTCGCTCTTGGAATTCTCGTTCGACGGGAAGCACTTCTTTGTTCTTCATCAGAACGGTCGTCGAGCGCTGTTCAGTGCAGACCGTCAGCTGGTTGCCACAACTAGCAAGTTCGCCGAATGGACGAGAGTTTTCTGTGAAGTTACAAATTTCAATTTAGTATTCTCTGGTAAGAGCGAGTCGGACGTTGTTCCGGCAGACGCTGCCTGTTTCTTCTTGCCCTTTTATGTAAATCAAGACGGAAGCTGGCAGTCCGAGTGGAACACTTTCACTGGCCTCAAGCGCTTCGCAGCGCCATGGACTGCCATCCTCGAGTACTTCACCGGCGTTTGCCCGCCGGCGTACTACGAAGCGCGCGCAAAGAAAGGGCAGCAGTCGCGCGTACTCGATGAGTACCGTCGAGAGCTAAGGTTGCTTGAGCGAACATTGGACCGTTTCAGTCGCACTGTGCCGGTGCACGGGCCGAAGCTGAACGCTGCAAACTTCGAGGCTGAAATCGATCAGTTGACCCGTGAGATCACCGACCTCAACGCTCGCCAAGAGAAGCTCCGGAGTGATGCCGTTCGCGAGCAGGAGTTGCTGACCAGCTTGGACCATCAGACTCGCTTGGCCGATGAGGCGCTAAAGGCTTACAACAGTGACGCGGCATGGATTCGAACGGCAGGAAGTGAGCCGCTCATTTGCCCCACTTGTCACGCAGAGCACAAAAAGCCATTCCTAGATCTGTTGCAGTTTGCAGAGGATGCTCGTGTCCTACGCGAACTAGCTGCGCGCCTTCGCGATGACGCGGCCGTTGTTCGCGCTCGGTGCCAAAAGGCGTTTCGCGAACTCGCTACGCTCAACGAGAGCTACCTTCGGATATCTCGGCTGCTGGACACTAGAAAGGGCGAACTCAAGTTCCAAGATGTGGTCGGAGGTATCGGTGCCGAGGGTGCCTTCGCTGCCTTTGAAGCCGAACGAAAGCAGCTCCAGGGTGCCATTGATGAAGCTGTCTTGGCCGTCGACAAGCTGGATGAGACGATGAAGGATCTGCGGGCCATCAAGCGTACGAAAGCAATCCTTGCCGACTTCAGAGACTTTTACGCCGCAGGCCGGATTGCACTCAAGCTTCCCTCCATTGACGTATCCAAGATGAAGCTCGCGGGGCGGCCCGACCTTTCGGGAAGCGGAGGTCCACGCTCCATATTGGCCTACTACGCGGCGATTTGGCGCACGGCGCACGGCTCTAATGCCACATACGATATTCCAGTGGTCATCGATTCGCCCAACCAGCAGGCGCAAGATGACATCAATCTTCCCGCAGTACTCGAGTTCATCGCTAGGGACTTGCCGGACGATATCCAACTTATCGTAGGTCTTGAGACGACATCAGAGTTTCCATTCGATTATGAACTGCACCTCGAGCGGAAGTACTCGGTCCTCATCGAGGAAGAATGGGATATTACCTACGGCACGGTTGAGCCCTTGCTACAAGCGATGTACGCCAACTTGCTGGCCCACTCGGATAAATCTACGCCTGAACCGCGTTCAACCGATGTCTGATTTGACGAGAGGTTCCAGCTATGAGCCGGTTCAAGCGTGTACACACAGGGAGGCGGAGTGGACTATGATCGTGCAACAAAACTACCGTCTGCTGGCAGATCGTCTCCGATACAGCACGACTCGGCCCTCTAGCGCGACGCTCCCATGTGGCTCCTAGTCCACACAGCCGAAGCTTCGCGGAGCGGCCAGAAATTGAGCTAAACCCGCGCACCATAAAGACTTTTGGCCATCAGGCTGATTTCACTAAACGCTTGACACCGGCCATTTTTTGTGCCACACCGACACGTAGGCAGCACCGTAGCCAGCATCGTAGCCCGGGTAAGCGCAGCGCACCCGGGGCAGTTGGTGCAGCGGCCTTTGTAGTGCCGAGCCATGCTCGGCAGAACAGGTGGCGCGCATTGCTGCGGCGTTCAGCCCTCCCTTTGCCGCAGCTCTGGTGAATGCAGCCCCTTGGCACCGCGCGTGCAGCGCTTTTTGTAGTGCCGAGCCATGCTCGGCAGAGGCTCTACCGGGAAAGTCCCTGCCGAGCATGGCTCGGCACTACAGGTGGCGGGCATTGCTGCGGCATTTAGCCCTCCCTTTGCCGGAGGCAAGGGGAGGGTTGGGAGGGGTGCTCTGGCTTTGCTTTGGCTTTGGCTTTGGCTTCAGCTTCCGCCTTCGCTTGCTTCGCGGCTTACGCCGCTCCTACAACAACGCGTATGCGACCGGCGTTCAGGCGGCTGGATCGGGAGTCGGCAGCGGTAGCGGTTCGGTGCCGGGGGTGAAGACGCCCGGGGTCACGTAGTAACTCAGCATCGCGTCCATCGTTTCGCGGCTGTCGCCTTCCAGATCGAAATGTTCGGGCTGCAGCATTGCGCCGTACAACACGCCGACCAGACAGGCATGCAGGATGCGGGCGAGGGTGTTGATGTTGACGCCGTCGCGCAGCTGGCCCAGTTCCTGCGCGCGCAGCAGGGCGCGGCGGAAAATATCCATTTCCTCGTCGACGCTGTCGCGCTGCAGCTGCTGCATGGCCAGGCTTTCCGCCGACAGGTCATTGCGCAGCATGATTTCCATCATGTCGCGCAGGCGCTGGTCGTGGGCTATCTCGCCTACCGAAATCAGCATCGCCGAGCGCAGGTCCTCGATCGGGGTGCTGCGTTCCGGTGCATAGGCATGGCGCAGGCGGTTGATGAAGTGCACACGCTCGCGGTTGATCATCGCTTCCAGCACTTCGGTCTTGTTCTTGAAGTGCCAATACACCGCACCGCGCGAAACCCCCGCGCGCTCGCCTATCGCCGCCAGCGAGGTACCGGCAACGCCGTGTTCGTGGAAGCAGCCCAGGGCGGCATCCAGGATGCCCTCGCGGGTGGCTAACGCCTCTTGTTTGGTCTTTCTGGCCATTGCGTGGGCAAATGCTGGATGAAACCGGCCTGAATTGTACGCGTTTACAAACATGCGTGTATGTATGTATATTTCCGCGGCTTGCTCTGCAGGGTGGCGGTGCTGTGTGTAGTGGTGGCGGTTGCCACGGCTGTACCCGTAACGTATGCGGTATGGAGGGATATGCGTAGGCATATCTCATGTTCCGCCCGATCCTCGAGCGCCACTTTTCCTCATTGAGCTCCTCACCCATGCCTGCTATCAGTCGCTACCGTCTTGTCGCGCTTTCTCTCGCACTATCCGTCGCGCTTGTTGCCTGCAAGGGCGGCGGCGAGCAGCCGCAGCAAGGCGGGCCTAGCCAGGTCACGGTGGTGACGCTGAAGCCGGAAACCGTCACCTTGACCCGCGAACTGGCCGGCCGTGCAAACGGTTACCAGGTTGCCGAAGTGCGCCCGCAGGTGAGCGGCATCATCGCCAAGCGCCTGTTTACCGAAGGCAGCGTGGTCAAGGCGGGTGAGCCGCTGTACCAGCTGGATGACGCCGCTTACCGGGCACAGGCCAACAGCGCCCGCGCGCAGCTGGCCCGTGCCGAAGCAACCGCCAATGCGGCCCGCCTGGCCGCGCGCCGCAGCGCCGAGCTGGTCAAGTCCAAGGTCATCAGCGTGCAGGACGATGAAAACGCCCAGGCCGCCTGGAAGCAGGCCGAGGCCGACGTGCTGGCCGCGCGCGCATCGTTGGATGCGGCCAATGTGACGCTGGGCTATGCGCGCATCACCGCGCCGATCAGCGGCCAGATCGGCAAGTCCTCGGTTACCCAGGGCGCGCTGGTCAGCGCTGGCCAGGCTGAGCCGCTGGCCACCATCAACCAGCTCGACCCGATCTATATCGACGTCACCCAGTCCTCGGCCGAGCTGCTGCAGCTGCGCCGCGAACTGGCCGCCGGCCGCCTGGAGGGTGCTTCGGAACTGCCGGTCGACATCGTGCTTGAAGACGGCAGCACCTATGCCCACAAGGGCAAGCTGGAGTTCTCCGAAGTCAGCGTTGATCCGACCACCGGCAGCTATCTCATGCGCGTGCGGGTGGAAAACCCGGACCAGATACTGATGCCCGGCATGTTCGTGCGTGCGGTGCTGGGCAGCGGTGTGCGCCCGAATGCGCTGCTGGTGCCGATGCAGGGCATTGCGCGTGATCCCAAGGGAGATACCTCGGCGATGGTGGTCGATGCCGACGGCAAGGTTGCCGTTCGCCCGGTCAAGGTCAGCCGCACCATCGGTGACAAGTGGCTGGTCGAAGACGGCCTGAAGGCTGGCGACAAGGTCATCGTCGAAGGCCTGCAGAAGATCGGCCCGGGGATGCCGGTACAGGCCACCGAGAAGGGTGCCGAAGCCGCCAAGCCTGCCGCCGCGCCTGCCGCGGCGCCGGCTGCCAAGCAGTAAGCGGAGAAATACATGGCTCGCTTCTTTATCGACAGGCCCATCTTTGCGTGGGTCATTGCCATCATCATCATGCTTGCCGGTGCGCTGGCCATGATCAAGCTGCCGATCTCGATGTATCCCGAGGTCGCGCCGCCTGCGGTGTCCATTTCCGCCAACTACCCGGGCGCTTCGGCCAAGGTGGTGGAGGATTCGGTAACGCAGATCATCGAGCAGAACATGAAGGGCCTGGACGGCCTGATGTACTTCTCCTCCAACAGCTCCTCCAACGGCCAGGCCAGCATCACCCTGACCTTCCAGAGCGGCACCGATTCGGACATTGCCCAGGTGCAGGTGCAGAACAAGCTGCAGCTGGCCATGCCGTTGCTGCCGCAGGAAGTGCAGCGCCAGGGCATCAATGTCGCCAAGTCCAGCTCGGGCTTCCTCAACGTGCTGGGCTTCGTCTCCGAAGACGGCAGCATGGATGAGAACGACATCTCCGACTATGTGGGTACCAACATCGTCGACCCGCTCAGCCGCGTGCCGGGTGTGGGCTCGATCCAGGTGTTCGGCGGCAAGTACGCCATGCGCATCTGGCTGGACCCGACCAAGCTGCAGACCTACAAGGTATCGGTCAGCGAAGTGACCGCCGCGGTGCAGGCGCAGAACGCGCAGGTTGCAGTGGGTCAGCTGGGCGGTGCGCCAGCGGTGAAGGGCCAGCAGCTCAACGCCACCATCAACGCGCAGGACCGCCTGCAGACACCGGAGCAGTTCCGCAACATTGTTGTGCGTACCGAAACCGATGGCTCCACGCTGAAGCTGGGCGACGTTGCCCGCGTCGAGCTGGGCGCGGAAACCTACGACTTCGTCACCCGCTACAACGGCAAGCCGGCCTCGGGCCTGGCCATCACCCTGGCCACCGGTGCCAACGCGCTGGAAACCGCCGAGGGCGTCAGCAAGACCCTGGACGAACTGCGTGCCAACTTCCCGGCCGGGCTGAAGGCGGTGATCCCGTACGACACCACCCCGTTCGTGAAGGTGTCGATCAAGGGCGTGGTCAAGACGCTGCTTGAAGCCATCGTGCTGGTGTTCGTGGTGATGTACCTGTTCCTGCAGAACTTCCGCGCCACTTTGATCCCAACCATCGCCGTGCCTGTGGTGTTGCTGGGTACCTTCGGCATCCTTTCGGTGCTGGGTTTCTCGATCAACATGCTGACCATGTTCGCGATGGTGCTGGCGATCGGTCTATTGGTGGATGACGCCATCGTGGTGGTGGAGAACGTCGAGCGCATCATGTCCGAGGAAGGACTGTCACCACTGGAAGCCACCCGCAAATCGATGAGCCAGATCACCGGCGCGTTGGTCGGCATCGGCCTGGTGCTGTCGGCGGTATTCGTGCCGATGGCCTTCATGAGCGGCTCCACCGGCGTCATCTATCGACAGTTCTCGGCAACGATCGTGTCGGCGATGGCCTTGTCGGTGCTGGTCGCCATCGTGCTGACCCCGGCACTGTGCGCCACCATGCTCAAGCCGCTGAAGAAGGGCGAGCACCACGTTGCGCACAAGGGTATCTCGGGCCGTTTCTTCACCTGGTTCAACAACGGCTTTGACCGCACCAGCGGCACCTACCAGCGTGGCGTGCGCGGCATCCTCAATCGTCCGGGCCGCTTCATGGCGGTGTTCCTGGCGCTGGCGGTGGTGATGGGCCTGTTGTTCGTCCGCCTGCCCAGCTCGTTCCTGCCCAACGAAGACCAGGGCATCCTGATGGCGCTGGTCAACGCGCCGGTGGGTGCCACCCAGGAACGTACCCTGGAGTCGATCTACAAGCTGGAAGACCACTTCCTCAACAACGAGAAGGATGCCGTCGAGTCGGTGTTCTCGGTGCAGGGCTTCAGCTTCTCGGGCATGGGCCAGAACTCGGGCATGGCCTTCGTCAAGCTCAAGGACTGGCATGAGCGCAGTGCCGACCAGGGCGTCGGCCCGATCACCGGCCGCGCAATGGCCGCGCTTGGCCAGATCAAGGACGCCTTCATCTTCGCCTTCCCGCCGCCGGCCATGCCGGAACTGGGTATCGCCTCGGGTTACACCTTCTTCCTGAAGGACAACAGCGGCGCCGGCCATGATGCGCTGGTCAATGCACGCAACCAGCTGTTGGGTGCGGCCGGGCAGAGCAAGCTGCTGGCCAATGTGCGCCCGAACGGTCTGGACGACACCCCGCAGCTGCGTCTGGACATCGACGTGGCCAAGGCCGGTGCGCATGGGCTGTCGCTGGATGCGATCAACGGCACCCTGGCCACTGCCTGGGGTTCGAGCTATGTCGATGACTTCATCGACCGTGGCCGGGTCAAGCGCGTCTACGTGCAGGCCGATGATCCGTTCCGCATGAACCCGGAAGACTTCAACCTGTGGACGGTGAAGAACAACGTCGGCGAGATGGTGCCGTTCTCGGCCTTCGCCAGCCAGCGTTGGGATTACGGCTCGCCGCGCCTGGAGCGCTACAACGGTGTCTCCGCACTGGAAATCCAGGGCGAAGCCGCACCGGGTGTGGCCTCGGGTGACGCCATGCTGGAAGTGGAGAAGCTGGCCAAGCAGTTGCCGCCGGGCTTCAGCATCGAGTGGACGGCCGTGTCCTACCAGGAACGCGAGGCCGGTTCGCAGACGCCGCTGCTGTACACGCTGTCGCTGCTGATCGTGTTCCTGTGCTTGGCTGCACTGTATGAAAGCTGGAGCGTGCCGACCGCGGTGCTGATGGTTGCGCCGCTGGGTATTCTCGGCGCGGTGCTGGCCAACACCATGCGCGGCATGGAGCGTGATGTGTACTTCCAGGTGGCGATGTTGACCACGGTGGGCCTGACCTCGAAGAACGCGATCCTGATCGTCGAGTTCGCCAAGGAGCATCTGGAGAAGGGTGCGGGCGTGATCGAAGCGACGATGCATGCAGTCCGCGATCGTCTGCGTCCGATCATCATGACCTCGCTGGCCTTCGGCCTGGGTGTGCTGCCGTTGGCCATCGCCTCTGGTGCGGGTTCGGGTGCGCAGCGGGCCATTGGTACCGGCGTGCTCGGTGGCATGGTGGTAGGCACCTTGCTGGGCCTGTTCTTCATCCCGCTGTTCTTCGTGGTGGTGCAGCGGGTATTCAACCGCAAGCAACTGGCCAGGAACGGCGACCTGCCGCCGCAGTAAGCGGGCAGGGCAGCAACATGCAGAAGGCGCCGAAAGGCGCCTTTTGTTCTTTTGCAGGTTTGTAAGTTTGTAGGAGCGGCGTAAGCCGCGAAGCTGACAATTGCTCAGATGATCCACATCCCGACGACTTCAGCGATGCGAGCTTCGCGGCTTACGCCGTTCCCACAAAAAACCAGCCAGGTAGTGCCGAGCCATGCTCTGCAGGGGCTTTCCCAACACATCCGGAACTTTGTAGGAGCGGCGTAAGCCGCGAAGCTGGCGATGCCCAGAAAGACTCAAGAGCCAACCCCTCCCCAGCCCTCCCCTTGGCCTTCGGCCAAAGGGAGGGGGCAAATTCTTCGGCGAAAAGGAGGGGGCGTAGTGCCGAGCCATGCTCGGCAGAGCCTTCAGCGATAATGCCCCGGCCGAGCATGGCTCGGCACTACAAAAACCGGGCAAAAAAAAACCGGGCAAGCCCGGTTCTCTTTAAACTTCGTCTTCTGCCAGCTCGAGTAACTGAGCCTCTTCAACCGCGCCCAGACTCTGGGCAAATACCGCCAAACGGTTGCATAACTCGGCCTGATGCTCGGGGAAGGCTCTTACCAGTTCACGTTGAATCTGTTGGTAAGCATCCCAGAACGGTGCCGTGCAGCGATGTTGTTCGTACTGCTGTCGCAATTGCTCCCCAGCCAGCTGGAGTGATCGGCGACTGCTTTGTTGGATGGGCGTCGTATACATCGCTTCACCTCGATGGCAGTGCCCCTGTACCCCGAGCATAGCGTGCTTTGTCTTACGATCCAGCTACAGCGTCTAATTCCCTGATGAGACAGCAGGCGGGCTGTTCACATTCGGACGGGTTATTCCCCGATATCTTCATTCCATATGTCAGGGTTCTCGGCGATATACCGGCCCATCATCTCGATACAGCCGGCATCGTTCAGGTCAATCACATTGATCCCGTTTTCCCTGAGCCAGCCAATGCCCCCGGCAAAACTGACCGATTCGCCGACCACCACGGTGCCGATATTGAACTGCCGCACCAGCCCGCTGCAGTACCAGCACGGGGCCAGGGTGGTGACCATGATGGTATTGCGGTAGCCGCGCTGACGGCCGGCCTTGCGGAAGGCGTCGGTTTCGCCGTGGATGGAGGGGTCATCCTCCTGGATGCGGCGGTTGTGGCCGCAGCCGAGCAGTCGGCCATCATTGTGGTACAGGGCGGCGCCGATCGGGATGCCGCCTTCGGCCAGGCCCTGGCGGGCCTCGGCAATGGCGGTTTCAAGCAGGGCGCGGTAGTCCGGGGTAGTGATCATGCAAGGTCCTCATGGTGCTTGTGCGGACCATCATAACGGCCGGATTCAGGCTGCCGGCGCCGCAGCCGGGCTGTCGGTGCGATAATCGTGGTCATGAGCGAATCCCCCTACAAGACCGGCACCACCCACTTCGGCTTCCGCGATGTACCGGCCAAGGACAAGCAGAAGCTTGTCGGCCAGGTGTTCACTTCCGTGGCCGACAACTACGATGTGATGAACGACCTGATGAGCCTGGGTATTCACCGGCTGTGGAAGCGCTACTTCGTAGCCACCGCGCAGGTGAAGCCGGGTGACCGGGTGCTGGATCTGGCCGGCGGGACCGGCGATATTGCCGTGCTGCTGAAGGAGCGCATCGGCAGCGAAGGCAGCGTGGTATTGGGTGACATCAACGCCGGCATGCTGTCGGTGGGCCGTGACCGGCTGACCAACCGTGGCCAGGTAGCGGGCTTCGAGTGGGTACAGCTCAACGCCGAGGCGCTGCCGTTCCCGGACCAGAGCTTCGATCTGGTGACCATTTCCTTCGGCCTGCGCAATGTCACCGACAAGGAAGCGGCGCTGCGCGAGATGTACCGCGTACTGAAGGTGGGCGGGCAGGCGCGCGTGCTGGAGTTCTCGGAAGTGACCGTGGACTGGTTCAAGCCGATTTACGACTTCCATTCGTTCAAGGTGCTGCCGAAGCTGGGCAAGCTGTTCGCGCGCGGCGATGCCGACAGCTACCAGTACCTGGCCGAGAGCATCCGCAAGCATCCGCCGCAGGAAGAACTGAAGGCGATGATGAGCGAGGCCGGTTTTGGCCGTTGCCATTACAAGAACCTGAGCGCGGGCATTGTTTCCATCCATTCCGGTTACAAGCTTTGAGGCTTGGTTGCCGGGTGTGTTGAGGAAAGGGCGGCCATTGGCCGCCTTTTTTGTATGTGGGGTGGCGGTTTTTTTAGTCGTTGGCTTTGCTGGTAAAGCCCCTGCCGGGCATGGCTCGGCACTACGCTTCTGCCCCCTCCCTTTGGCCGCAGGCCAAGGGGAGGGCTGGGGAGGGGTTGGCTTTTCAGCTTTTGCCCCTGCTGGTAAGGCCGTTGCCGAGCATGGCTCGGCACTACCGTGGTCCGTGAGCTGATTCACGCATCCCGGCAGCTTCCGCAAAGCCTGCGGGGGAGTCGCTTGCCGCACTGCCGCATCCGCCACGGGCTTTCGGGTTTAAAATCGCCAGTTATCCCCTGAACCGGTTCCAGATCAATGCGTTCTTCGTTCCTGATGCTGCCCCTGGCCGTGGCGCTTGTCGCCGGCTGTGCCAAGGAGCCTGCAGCTCCCACCGTCGACCCCGTCGCCCAGAAGCCCGCCGCCGCCGTGAATACCGTCAGCCGCAGCCACGATGAAAGCTCCTACGCAGAACCCGACAAGGTCGTCATCAAGGACTTGGCGCTGGATCTGAAGGTTGATTTCGACGCCAAGCAGATCGGCGGTACCGCCACCTACACGCTGGAGTGGAAGGACAAGGCAGCCAAGCAGCTGCTGCTTGATACCCGCGAGCTGAGCGTTGAAAAGGTCGAGGCGCTGGCCGCCGATGGCACCGCCACCCCGCTGCAGTTCGAACTCGCGCCGGCCGACAAGGTGTTCGGCAGCAAGCTGAGCATCGAAACCCCGGACCAGCCGACCTCGGTGCGCATCACCTACCACACCGCGCCGACCGCCTCCGGCCTGCAGTGGCTGGACCCGGCCATGACCGAGGGCAAGAAGCTGCCCTTCATGTTCAGCCAGTCGCAGGCCATCCACGCCCGTTCGTGGGTGCCGCTGCAGGACACTCCGAGCGTCCGCTTTACCTATAGCGCGCACGTCAGCAGCCGCCCGGACGTGATGGTGCTGATGAGCGCCGACAACGATCCCAAGGCCGCACGTGATGGCGATTACGCCTTCAAGATGCCGCAGCCGATCCCGTCCTACCTGCTGGCCATCGCCGCCGGTGACCTGGTGTTCGAGCCGATCTCCGAGCGTTCCGGCGTGTGGGCCGAGCCGGCCATGGTCACCAAGGCCGCCAAGGAGTTCGAAGACACCGAGAAGATGATTGGTGCCGCCGAGAACCTGTACGGCGAATACCGTTGGGGCCGTTACGACATGCTGGTGCTGCCGCCGTCGTTCCCGTTCGGCGGCATGGAAAACCCGCGCCTGACCTTCGCCACCCCGACCGTGATCGTGGGCGACAAGTCGCTGGTGTCGCTGGTCGCGCACGAACTGGCCCACAGCTGGTCCGGCAACCTGGTGACCAACGCCAGCTGGAAGGACATCTGGCTCAACGAAGGTTTCACCACCTACGTGCAGGGCCGCATCACCGAGGCGCTGTATGGCACGGAGATGGCCGAGATGGAGCGCGAGATCGACCAGACCGATCTGCTCAACGAAGTGAAGGACATGAGCCCGGCCGACCAGGCACTGGCCCTGCCGCCGTTGAACGAGCGTGACCCGGACGAAGCGCTGAGCCAGGTGGCTTACGTCAAGGGCGCGTGGTTCCTGCAGTTCCTGGAGCAGCGTTTTGGTCGTGCGGTGTTTGATCCGTTCCTGCGTGGCTGGTTCGACGACCATGCGTTCCAGAGCGCCAATACCGACCAGTTCGTCGAGTACATGAAGAAGAACCTGCTGCCGAAGAACCCTTCGGCGGTGACCGATGCCGAGCTGAAGGCATGGCTGGAAGAGCCGGGTATTCCGGCATTCGCCAGCAAGGCGCGTTCGCGCAACTTCGCCGTGGTGGACACTGCGCGCATTGCCTTCCTGGGCAGCAGCGCGCTGCCGAGCAACCAGGTAACGCGTGAGTGGAACACTCAGGAATGGGTGCGCTTCATTGACGGCCTGGGCGCCACCCAGCCGATCGAGAAGCTGGCGGCGCTGGACAAGGGTTACCACTTCACCGGTACGCCGAACGGCGAAATCGCGATGCGTTGGTACCCGCTGGCCATCCGCAGCGGCTACACCGATGCGCAGGCCGCAGCCGGTGAGTTCATCCAGCGCGTGGGCCGCCGCAAGCTGGTGCTGCCGATCTATGCCGAGCTGCTGAAGACGCCGGAAGGCCTGGCCTTCGCCAAGGAAGTGTTTGCCAAGGCCAAGCCGGGCTATCACCCGATCACCACCGCCTCGGTGGAAGACATGATCGCCAAGGCCGAAGCCGCACCGAAGCAGGAAGCTGCGCCGAAGCAGTAATCGGCGTCCGCACGCTTCAACGCAAACGGCGAGCTTTGGCTCGCCGTTTGTTTTTGTGTTGCCGTGAACCGCAGGAATTGCACGGGCGCCAAGGATTCCGTAGCCCGGGTAAGCGCAGCGCACCCGGGGCTGTTCGCGCGGCGCTTTTTTGTAGAGCCGAGCCATGCTCGGCTGTGGCTTTACCGATGAGGCCTCTGCCGAGCATGGCTCGGCACTACAGGGTGGGGGCTTTGTTGAACAGGTTGTACGACGGTCCAACGCGCGTCGGCTTCCGGCGCGGAGCTTTTTTTGTAGAGCCGAGCCATGCTCGGCTGGGGCTCTATCGGTGAAGCTTCTGCCGAGCATGGCTCGGCGCTACAGGGTGACGGCTTTGTCGATCAGGTTGTACGACAGTCCAGAGCGCGGCGGCTTCCTGCGCGAGATGCGGCGTAACCGCCATCAGATTTCGATCACAATCCTCAGTTGCCGGTCCTTGCATCTGCGGGCGGCAAGCTCTTCAACACTGCCTTGTCGATCTTTGCCGCTACGCCCACGCTGCGGCCTGCGAGATTGACCACGTTGTACTGCGCGGCCACGCCGAGCACCTGGGTGGCCTGCGACATATCCAAGGCATAGGACTGGCGCAGCCACTGCAGCATGCCGGAGGTGGCCAGGCGCAGCGCGTCATCGCTGGAGCCGGCTTGCCCCAAAGTCATAATCTGCGTGGGCGATTCCACCCGTGGCGTGGCGATGGTGTGCTTCTTGATCAGTTCAACTTTCACCGCTACATCCAGCGAGGTTTCCAATGCCCATTGGGTGGTTTCGCCGTCGCCCTGCAGGGCATGGCCATCGCCCAGATAGAGCAGCGCGCCGGGCTGCTGCACCTGCAGGTACACCGTGTTGCCCTCGGCCACGGCGTTGAAATCCATGTTGCCGCCGAAGTCGCCGGTATCGCCGGTGGAGAACGGCGGGTAACCAAAACCGGGGGCAACGGCGAGCCCGCCGAGCATCGGCTTGATCGGGATTTCGAAGTTCTTCATCGCACCACTCGCATCCTGCGGCCGCGCCATGCCGCGCACGCGGTCCAGTTGCCAGCGCACCGGATTGCCCAGCGCCGCGGTTTCGGTGGCGACGCGCGGGGTCTTCAAACGGCTGACGATGCCGTCAAGGCTGTCGGCGTAATCGCGGTTGAGCTTGAGTGCGTTGATCGTGATCGCCAAGGTATCGCCGGGTTCGGCACCGGCGACGAAAAACGGCCCGACCTGCGGGTTGCCGAACAAGGCGCGGGTGACGCCATGCTCGTCGACGCCGCCCGAATCCAGCGTCTTGGTCTGCACCGAATCGCCCGGCCAGATCACCAGCACCGGTGCGCGATCAGCGCTGAAGGTATTGGAGTAGTCGGTGGGCCTGAAGTGATGCAGGCGCGGTGCGCTGTCTGCCCGTGCCGGTACCCGCCATGCGGTGAACGTGTGCGCCGCACGCGCTCTGCGATTGTTGGTGTCTGGCTCGTCGCTGCGGCCCTGCATGCGGCTGCCTTCGATGCGGCCGTCGTAGTGGTAGACCTGGCCATCGCTGCCGGTTGCGGTGAACTTCAACTGCGTGCCGTTCAAGCTGCCGCTTATCGGGTCGCCGCCCAATGTTCCGCTCACACGCGTGCCTTGCACGTCCAGATTCAAGGTCTGCTGGGCGCTGTTGCCCCACAGGTCGGTGGCCAGGATCCATTGATCGGCGGCGAGGGCATTGAGCGGGAGTACGGACAACAACAGCGAAGACAATGTCAGTGAAGTGCGCACGTTGCGTGTGTCTGCGAAGGGCCCGGTGGGCGTGTTCGCAGAGTGTACGAACGGCGATGTCGCCGGCGCAGTGTCAAACGTAACGACACGTGTAGTCAACTCGGCCGCGGCAAAGCCGACCGATGATTCCCTGCAGCTGGCGGGCGGAGCGGGCTGCAGGTCCCGCGCTGCACTCAGGGCGTAAGCGCGCGCAGCGCCAGGAACATGTCCACGCAGTCGTGCATCACCTGCTGCTGTGCGTTGGCATCCAATGGCGCGGCGCCCAGTGCCATCTGCGGCCACAGCGCGAATGCCTTGACCATGGCTTGCAGCTGATGAGCGGCG
The DNA here is from genome assembly GCF_001700965.1 of Stenotrophomonas nitritireducens. Lineage (NCBI taxonomy): Bacteria > Pseudomonadati > Pseudomonadota > Gammaproteobacteria > Lysobacterales > Lysobacteraceae > Stenotrophomonas > Stenotrophomonas nitritireducens. Next base: position 1,470,065 of record NZ_CP016756.1, on the reverse strand, counting down.
TCGGCCGCGGCAATGTCATCGCGCAGGCGGCCATCGGCCTGTGCGGCGCGGATCCAGCGGGTGAGGCCTTCTTCCTTCTCGGCCAGCTTGTCCATCATCAGCCGTGCCCGTTCCGGCGCATGCAGCAGCTCGGCCATGGCCACGCGCGACAGCTCGATGAAGTTGGGGTCGCTGAGCAGGCACAGCTTCTGCGCGACCAAGGCCAGCAGCTGCTCGCGCAGCGGTCGCAGCGGGTCGTAGCTGAGTGCCTCCAGCGATTGGCTGGCGTCCCACAGCTGCAACAGAATGGCGGTGAACAGTTCGTCCTTGCTGGCGAAATGGTTGTAGACCGTGCGCTTGGATACCTCGGCGGTGGCGGCGATGCGATCCATGCTGGTGCCGGCGAAGCCCAGCTCGCGGAACTCGGCCGCAGCCGCGCGCAGGATGGCCTCGCGTTTGCGGTCGGTCAGGCGGAGGGGGCGCTTGGGGGCGGTCATTTCCATATTTTACACCGTTCAGTTTACTTTCTTCGAAACGGAAGTAGACTTTGCGGTGTACTTTCCGGGCGGTGTTGCCATGTCACCGCCTGCCGCGTTTCCCCTTTTCTGACGGTGCTGAATGCCATGTCCATGGGCCTGCTGACCTCCAGTGCGCGTGCTGTCGTTGCCTATGACCGCTCGCCGCAATACGGGGACGGGCGCTTCCACAACCCGGTCAAGCGCAAGCCACTGGGCTGGCTGCGCGGCGCCAGAGTGTGGTGGCGGTTCCTGTTCGAGAAGCCGGCCGATGCTTCCCCGCACGTTGCGATTCCGGTGCATGCGCTGACCCGGCAAGCGTTGCATGACGCGCCGGACCAAAGCCTGTGGCGGCTGGGCCACTCCACCATGCTGATGAAGCTTGGTGGGCACTTCTGGCTGACCGACCCGGTGTTCGGCGAACGCGTATCGCCGCTGTCGTTCATGGGCCCCAAGCGCTTCCATGCACCGCCGTTGTCGATCGAGGAACTGCCCGAGATCACCGGCGTGATCATTTCGCATGACCATTACGATCATCTCGATCACGACGCGGTATTGGCGCTGGCGCCGAAGGTGCGGCACTTCGTCACCGCGCTGGGCGTGGGTGATCGCCTGATCGCCTGGGGCGTGCCGCCGGAAAAGATCACCCAGCTGGACTGGTGGCAGGAAACCTGGGTGGAAGGGCTGAAGATCGCCGCCACCCCGGCGCAACATTTCTCCGGCCGTGGCCTGTCCGATGGCAACCGCACGTTGTGGGCATCGTGGGTCATCGACAACGGCGATACGCGGATTTTCTTCAGCGGTGACAGTGGTTACTTCGATGGCTTTGCAAAAATCGGCGAGCGCTATGGCCCGTTCGACCTGGCCATGGTCGAAACCGGTGCTTACGACGCCGATTGGCCGGACGTGCACATGCAGCCGGAACAGAGCCTGCAGGCGCATCTGGATGTGCGTGGCAAGGTGATGATGCCGATCCACAACGGCACGTTCGATCTTGCCCTGCATCCGTGGACTGAGCCGTTCGAGCGCATAACCGCCTTGGCCGAAGCGCAGGGCGTGGTGTTGACCGCGCCGCAGATGGGCGAGCGCCTGGATATCCGTCAGCCTGCGCCTTCGACGGGGTGGTGGCGGCAGGCGCCGCCGGACGCGGCATGACGGCGCGGGCAGGCGGTTGCTGTGCAGTGGTTGCGATTGCCGCGGCAGCGGCGTGAATGCGTTGATTCCGTGCTGGCGCAACTAGCGCCGGCGCCGGTTGCGGTGTCGCATGCAAATGACAGCAAACGCGCTGCGCTGGCGTTCGTCATGATGGCGCCGCGTGCGCGTTGATCTGCGCACGCACGCAGGCGCGAAACCGCTGCAGCGCGCGCACGCCCCGCCCAAACTTGTTTACAGTGTCCATCGCCGCGCGCCACCGCGCGCCTGATCCCATGGAGCTGCTTGATGAAACCCCTGATCCTCGGCGCCGTCTGCGTCATCGCCCTGGCCGCCTGCAGCAATCCGGAGGCCGAGCGTCAGCAACAGGAAGCCGCCGCCGCGCAGGAGCGGGCCAAGCGTGAGGCCGACGCCGAGGGCATCGGCAAGCTCTACGACACCGCCGTGACCGCTGCCGATTGGGAAAAAGCGCGCATCCACGGCGCCGCACTGCTTGATCAATACCCGGATTCGGAAACCGCCAAGCGCATCGAGCCGGGCTTTGCCGAGGTCAGAGAGAAGGCTGCCGCCGCCAGCGAGCTGCGCCGCATGCAGGCCTTGTGGAACTACAACCAGGTGCCGGTGAAGGGCGGTACGCAGCGCTCGGCGGCGATCTACAGCAAGGACCGGGTCGAGGTGGACAGCACCGGTGCCAAGCAGGTGAACCTGGTGTTCCGCGATCACCCGGAATGGAAGCGCCACGCCTATCTGGTGCTGCAGTCCAGCGACTTCGCCAAGGCCTGCTACCGTGGCTGCCAGGTCAAGGTCAGCGTGGATGGTGCGCCGGCCCGCAACATGGCCGCACACCGCCCGGATACCGACGAGGCCATCGCCATGTTCATCGATGACAACCGTGGGCTGTGGCGGCAGGCGCGCAAGGCCAAGGTCATCGAGATCGAATTCCCGGTGCAGGCCGGCGGCACCCGCAAGGCGGTGTTTGAAGTGGGTGGGCTGGACGGCAGCCAGATGCCGAATTGGGATTGAGGCCGGTGCTCGCTGATGTGCCGGAGCGGTGCGAGGTCGCCGCCAGCCGCCATTGGGTGTTCGACATGGACGGCACCCTGACCGAGCCGGTGCATGATTTCGAGCTGATCCGGCGCGAGCTGCAGATTCCGCCGGGTGCGGACATCCTGCAGCACCTGGCCGCGCTGCCTCCGCAACAGGCCGCCGACAACCATGCCTGGTTGATGCAGCATGAGCTTGTATTGGCCGAGGCGGCGGTCGCCGCGCCCGGTGCGCAGGCCTTGATCCGCGCGCTGCATGCCGACGGCTGCCGGCTGGGCATTCTTACCCGCAATGCGCGTGAACTGGCCGAAGTAACCCTGGCAGCGATTGGGCTGGCGGAGTGTTTTGCGGCCGGGGAGATCATCGGCCGCGACGAGGCCGAGCCCAAGCCATCGCCGGCTGGCCTGCAGTATTTTGCTGCGCGCTGGGATGTGGCGCCGGCTGCGATGCGCATGGTCGGTGATCATTACTACGACCTGGCCACCGCCAAGGCGGCCGGTGTGCCCGCAGTCCTGGTCAACCTGCCGGAAGATCCCTGGCCGGGCATGGCGCAATGGCAGCTGCGTGATTGTGCGCAGTTGCTGCAGCATTGGCAGGCCGCAGTATCCCTGTAGAGCCGAGCCATGCTCGGCTGGAGCGTTACCGATAAAGCCTGTTGTTGTAGGAGCGGCGTAAGCCGCGAAGCTGGCAATGCCGGGCTGCAGGTGATTGCGCTAGCTGGGGGTGTGCGAGCTTCGCGGCTTACGCCGCTCCTACAAACAATGCCATGCCGCTGATGGATTGCTTGTAGGGCCTCTGCCGAGCATGGCTCGGCACTACAGTTGGGTTTGCCGGTAGAGCCCCTGCCGAGCATGGCTCGGCACTACGTGCGGGTTAAAAAAAACGGCGCCTTGTGGGCGCCGTTTTTCTTAGAGGCCGTAGCCGAACTGCTGCTTGAACTGGTCGTTGAACTCGGCGAAGTCGAAGCGCTGGTTCTGCGTGCCGGGGTGTTCCACCTTCAGCGCGCCCATCAGGTTGCTCATGCGGCCTACGGTCAGCCAGTCCATGCCCTTCTCGATGCCGAAGATCAGGCCGGCGCGGAAGGCGTCGCCACAACCGGTCGGGTCGACCACGCGGCGCTCATGCGCAGGCGGAATGTCGAAGGTCTTTTCCGGGGTGTGGATGATCGCGCCACGCGGGCCCTGGGTGGTGATGTAGGCCTTGGTCCGCGAGACGATGTCGGTCTCGCTCCAGCCGGTGCGCTGCTGCAGCAGGTTGGACTCGTAGTCGTTGACCACCACGTAGTCGGCCTGCTCGATGAACTCGCGCAGTTCCGGGCCGTTGAACAGCGGCAGCGCCTGGCCCGGATCGAAGATGAAGGGGATGCCGCATTCCACGAATTCAGCCGCGTTCTGGATCATGCCTTCGCGGCCATCCGGGGCAACGATGCCGAAAGTGACGCCCGGCACGTCGCGCACGTGGTTCTCGTGCGAACGCATCATCGCGCCCGGGTGGAAGGCGGTGATCTGGTTGTTGTCGTGGTCGGTGGTGATGAAGCACTGCGGGGTGAACATGTCTTCCAGCACCCGCACCTGGCTCAGGTCGATGCCCATGCGCTCGAAGTGTTCGCGGTAGGGGGCGAAATCCTGGCCCACGGTGCCCATCGGGATCGGGCTGCCGCCCAGCAGCTTCAGGTTGTAGGCGATGTTGCCCGCGCAACCGCCCAGTTCGCGACGCATGCGCGGCACCAGGAACGACACGTTCAGGATGTGCACCTTGTCCGGCAGGATGTGGTTCTTGAACTGGTCCGGGAACACCATGATGGTGTCAAAGGCAAGGGAACCACAGATCAAAGCGGACATTGCGAACAGGCCTATACGTAAAGGGAAGTGCCGCCGCGCACGCGCAGGCGGACCGGCGCGACTGCGCGCCAAAGTGCGTAAGGTTACCGGCTGCGGCGGCCCACGGCCACAACCAAGGATGTACCGCAGCTGCCCAGGCTGGCCGAAAGCCCAGAATTCCCTAGGATTTTCCTTGCTCGGGCGGGGGTGGGTTGATAGGCTAACTGCCCTCATTTTCTGCCCATTTTTTCGCCAACCGGCGTGGGCACGACACCCGTCAGGATCACTTCCCAGATGTTCAAGAAGCTGCGTGGCATGTTCTCCAATGACCTGTCCATTGACCTGGGCACGGCCAACACCCTCATCTATGTTCGCGGGCAGGGCATCGTGCTGAACGAGCCGTCTGTCGTTGCCGTGCGCCAGGATCGCGCCATCGGTGGTACCCGCTCGGTGGCTGCCGTCGGCGCCGAGGCCAAGCAGATGCTGGGCCGTACCCCGGGCCATATCACCACCATCCGCCCGATGAAGGATGGCGTCATTGCCGACTTCACCTACACCGAGGCGATGCTGAAGCACTTCATAAAGAAGGTGCACAAGTCCCGCTTCCTGCGTCCCAGCCCACGCGTGCTGGTGTGCGTGCCGGCCGGCTCCACCCAGGTCGAGCGCCGCGCCATCAAGGAATCGGCCGAGGAGGCCGGTGCGCGTGATGTGTTCCTGATCGAAGAACCCATGGCCGCTGCCATTGGTGCCGGCATGCCGGTCACCGAGGCACGCGGTTCGATGGTCATCGATATCGGCGGCGGCACCACCGAAGTGGCGGTGATTTCGCTGAACGGCATTGTCTACTCGGCGTCCGTGCGTATCGGTGGCGACCGTTTCGACGAGTCCATCACCAATTACGTGCGCCGCAACCACGGCATGCTGATCGGCGAAGCCACTGCCGAGCGCATCAAGGTGGAGCTGGGCTGCGCCTACCCGCAGGCGGAAGTGATCGAGATGGAAATCTCCGGCCGCAACCTCGCCGAGGGCGTGCCGAAGATGATCAAGATCAGCTCCAACGAGGTCCTGGAAGCGCTGCACGAGCCGCTGTCGGGCATCGTCTCGGCGGTCAAGCTTGCGCTGGAACAGACCCCGCCGGAACTGTGCGCCGACGTCGCCGAGCGCGGCATCGTGCTGACCGGTGGTGGCGCCCTGCTGCGTGACCTGGACCGCCTTATCTCCGAAGAAACCGGCCTGCACGTGCAGGTCGCCGACGATCCGTTGACCTGCGTTGCCCGCGGTGGCGGTCGTGCGCTGGAACTGGTGGACATGCACGGCAACGAGTTCTTTGCGCCGGAGTGATCCGCAGGCAAGGGGAGCGGGGGAACCGGGAAGGCGGGGCAGGGTGTGCTGCACCCTGGTCCATTTTCCAGCGCCTGCTTCCCCGTACCCTCGGCGTGACGCGCGTCGCGCCGTTCCCTTTCCCGATTCTCCATTTCCTCTTACCAGCCTTCTGTCGTGCCCCCTTACGCCGGTCCTCCCGTAGCCTCCCGCCAGGGGGATGCCAGCAGCACGCTACGCTTGCTGGCGTACCTGGCCTTGGCAATCACCTTGATCGTGCTGGATGACCAGGGCGGCTGGATGTCGCGTCTGCGCGCCCAGGCCAATGTGCTGGTGCAGCCGATCTGGGCGCTGGCCGGCGTACCGGGCCGGGTTGGCGCTTCGGTCAAGGACAACGCGGCCAGCCATAACCAGCTGGTCACCGAAAATCGCGAACTGCGCAACCAGCTGCTGATCGCCAATGCGCGCCTGACCCGCCTGCAGACCGCCGCGCTGGACAACGCGCAGCTGCGCGAGCTGCTGAACGTGGCCGAGCGCAATGGCCTGGACGTGCAGCTGGCACCGATCCTCGACATCGATCTGGATCCGGTCAAACAGCGGCTGGTGCTGGATTCGGGCAGCCGCGACGGCGTGCACGTGGGCCAGGCGGTGATCGATGCCGGTGGCCTGATGGGCCAGGTGATCGCGGTGACGCCGGCGCATTCGACCGTACTGCTGCTGACCGACCCGGACCATGCGGTGCCGGTGGCGGTGGCGCGCAACGGCGTGCGGCTGATTGTCTACGGGCGCGGTGACCGTCTGGAACTGCGTGATATTCCGCTCAGCGCGGGCGTGGAAGTGGGCGACGAGATCGTCACTTCCGGCCTGGGTGGGCGTTTCCCGGCCGGTTTCCCGGTCGGCAAGATCCTGAAGCTGCGCCCGGACGATACCCATGCCTTCCTGGTGGGTGAGCTGGAGCCGGCGGCCAAGCTGGACCGTGGCCGCAATGTGCTGCTGCTGCGTTCGGTGCCAGCCTTGCCGCAGCTGCCGGATCACATTGAAGGCGATGCGGCGATGGACGCGGCGGCGGGCGGCCCGGCAGTGGCGCCGGTCAACCGCATGGGCGTGGCCGGAGCGCATGTTGCCGCCGCAGCCCCGGCCGTTCCGGCAACGACGCAGGCAGCAGCCAGCACGCCGGATTCCGCCGGGTCCACCGTGCAGCAGCCGGCGCCAGCGCCGGCAGCAGTGCCGGCTGCCGAGACACCCGCGCCGGCAACACCGGTGTCGGGCGACAACCCCAACCCGCCACAGGTGCGCCCATGAGTCGTCTGCGCACCAAGGGCTGGGTGATGCCAGTCAGTTTCGTGCTGGCCTTGCTGCTGGCCTTGATCCCGCTGCCGGAGCTGTTGTTGCCGGCACGCCCGTATTGGCTGGCGCTGGTGCTGGCTTACTGGGTGATCGAAACCCCGGACAAGGTCGGGCTGGGCTTTGCGTTCTGCATCGGCCTGCTGGCTGATGTGATGTTTGGGGGCATTCTCGGCGAGCAGGCCCTGCGGCTGGTGGTGATGGCCTTCATCCTGCAGCGCTTCCGCGCGCGCATTCGTTTCTTCCCGCTGTCGCAGCAGGCGCTGGCGATGGGCGGGCTGTTGTTCAATGACCGGGTGATCGACGCCGCCATCCACCTGCTGGTGGGCGAGCCGCTGCTGCCGTGGAGTTACTGGGTGGCGCCGCTGCTGGGCATGGCCTTGTGGCTGCCGCTTTATGTGCTGCTGGATGCGGTGCGGCTGGGCAAGCGCGGGCGCTGACGCATGGCTTCGCGCCGCCAGAACAAGAATCCCCATGCCGAGGCCGAGCAGTTCCGCCGCCGCGCCGCGATCGGCTTCCTCGGCGTGGTGCTGTGCCTGGGTTTTCTGGGTGCCTGGTATTTCAAGCTGCAGGTGCTGGACCACGACATCTACGCCACCCGCTCCGAGGCCAACCGCATCAAGGCGCGGCCGGTGGTGCCCGGGCGCGGCCTGATATACGACCGCAACGGCCGCCTGCTGGCCGAGAACGTGCCGGCCTTCCGTCTGGATGTCACTGCCGACAAGGTCCAGGACATGGACGTCACCCTGGCGGGGCTGCAGAAGATCTTCTCGCTCAGCGAGGAAGACATCGAGCGCTTCAAACAGTCGCGCAAGGCGCGTCGTGGCTTCATGCCGGTGACCTTGAAGCTGCGCGTCAGCGACGAGGAGATGGCGCGCTTTGCGGTGGACCGCTGGCGCTACCCGGGCGTGGAACTGGAACCGTATCTGACCCGGCGTTATCCCTACGGCGACCTGTTCGGCCACATCATCGGCTACGTCGGCCGGGTCGATGACAAGGACCTGGAAGAACTGGGCGAGGGCAATGCCGCGCTGACCCATATCGGCAAGTCCGGTCTGGAGCGTTTCTACGAAACCCAGCTGCGCGGCAAGATCGGCTACGAGCAGGTCGAGACCAATGTGCAGGGCCGTGCGATCCGTACCATCGGCCGGGTGCCGGCGCAGTCGGGCACCGACCTGCGCCTGTCCATCGATGCCGACCTGCAGCGCGCGATGGTGGCGGCGTTTGGTGAGCAGGAAGGCTCGGCGGTGGCGATTGATCCGCGCACCGGCGAAGTACTGGCGATGGTCAGCCTGCCGTCCTACGACCCCAATCTGTTCGTCAACGGCATCTCCCACGCCGATTTCAAGATGCTCAACGAGAACCCTTCGCGGCCGCAGTTCAACCGCCTGGTGCTGGGCGGCGTGGCGCCGGGTTCGACGGTGAAGCCCTTCCTCGGCTTGGCCGGCCTGGACAGCGGCCTGCGCCGGCCCGAAGACAAGATCCTGTCGCGCGGCATGTTCTACCTGCCGGGGGTGAGCCGTGGCTGGGGCGATGCCAACCGCGGTGGCCATGGCTGGACCGACCTGCGCAAATCGATCACGCAGTCGGTCAATACCTATTACTACCAGCTCGGTATCGACATGGGCATCGAGCGCTATGACGAATACATGGGCGGCCGCTACGGTTTCGGCCAGCCCACCGGCATCGACCTGGCCGGCGAGATCGGCGGCATCCTGCCGTCGCCTGCGGCCAAGCTCAAAGCCAACAAGGAGCGCTGGTATCCCGGCGACACGGTCAACGCCAGCATCGGCCAGGGCCTGTGGAAGGTCACGCCGCTGCAGTTGGTGCGCGGTGTTGGTGGCCTGGCGACCGGGCAGCTGCGCACGCCGCACCTGGTGATGGAACAGCGTGCCGGCTTCGACCACGACTGGATGCCCTCCCCGCAGCCAGCGAGCCGCCCGATCAGCCCGAATCCGGCCAATGTGCAGGTGGTGCGCGAGGGCATGATGGGCACCATGCAGCCCGGCGGCAGTGGTTGGCGGTCCGCAGCCGGCGCGCAGTACCGCATGGCGGGCAAGACCGGTACCGCGCAGGTCATCAGCCGCAAGGGCACGGCCGCGTTGAACCCGCGCAGCCTGCCGATGCATCTGCGTCACCGCGCGCTGTTTGTCGGTTTCGCCCCGGCCGAAGAGCCGGTGATCGCCATCGCCATCGCCGTGGAAGGTGGTGGCTACGGTGGTTCCGCGGCCGCGCCGATCGCGCGCAAGGTATTTGATGCCTGGCTGCTTGGGGTAATGCCCGAAGGCCTGCAGCCGCTGGATGCCGAGCGCGGCACGGTGGCGGTGGGCGTGGCGACGTTCGATACCGAAGATGCCAGCTGGCGTGCGCGTGGTGAGCAGGTTGCGTCGCAGTTCGCCGATCTGCCGGTGATGGTCGGTACGCCTGCGCCTGTTCCGGGTGCGCCACTACCGGCCGCACCCGATGCGCTGCCGGCGGTCGCCCCGGGCAGCGCCCGTGCGCCCGCGCCGGCAGCGGCGGCAACCGAGGTACGTCGATGAGGGATTTCCTGCGCTGGGCATTGGAGATGGGCCAGCGGCTCAGCCGCGGCCTGGACTGGCCACTGCTGTTTGCCTTGCTGGCCTTGATGGCCATTGGCCTGTCGGTGCTGGACAGCGCCGGTGGCAGTGGCCTGGTGATGGCGCAGGGCGCTCGCTTTGCGGTGGGCCTGGTGGCGATGTGGGCGATCGCGCGGGTGTCGATCCTGCGCATCCGCGCGTGGACGCCGATGATCTATGCCATCTCCATGCTGCCGCTGCTGGCGGTGTTCGTGTTGGGCACCGGCAAGTACGGGCGGCAATGGTTGAACCTGGGCTTGTTCTACCTGCAGCCGGCCGAGCTGCTCAAGGTCAGCCTGCCGATGATGGTGGCCTGGTACCTCAACCGCATGCCCCTGCCGCCGCGTATTCCGGTGGTGCTGGTGGCGGCGGTGATCATCGGTGTGCCGACCGGGCTGGTGATGCTGCAGCCGGACTTCGGCACCGGCGTGCTGATCGCGGCCAGTGGTGCTTTCGTCCTGCTGCTGGCCGGCCTGCCGTGGTGGTGGGTGGGTGTGGGCGTGGGCGGCGTTGCCGCCGCCGCGCCGGTGGCCTGGTTCTGGTTGCTGCGGCCGTACCAGAAGGACCGCATCATGATGTTCTTGGACCCCGAGAGCGACGCGCTGGGCGCCGGCTGGAACATCATCCAGTCCAAGATCGCCATCGGTTCAGGCGGCTTCACCGGCAAGGGCTGGGGGTTGGGCTCGCAGTCGCACCTGAACTTCATTCCCGAGCAGACCACCGACTTTGCGTTCTCCGTGCTCAGCGAGGAATACGGTTGGGTCGGCGTTGCGGTGGTGTTGGCACTGTACCTGTTCGTGATCGGCCGCTGCCTGTGGATCGCGGTGGACTCGCGCGATACCTATTCGCGGCTGCTGGCCGGCGCTACCGGCCTGGCGTTCTTCGTCTACATCCTGGTCAACGGTGGCATGATTTCCGGCTTGTTGCCGGTGGTGGGCGTGCCGATGCCCTTGATCAGTTATGGCGGCACCTCGGCGGTGTCGTTGCTGGCCGGGTTCGGCCTGGTGATGGCGGTGCGCGCGCACCGGCCGGTGCATGGCGGCTAGCGCAAGGCTGTTGCGCGGCCTGCGTATTGATGTGCAGCAATGTTGCGAGCTTTGATCCAGATCAAACACCTGCCTTCACCGAACCTTCACACTACGCACCGTCACCGGCGCGCTCTGCGCGCTGTGGCGGCCAGTTCGCCGTATGGGGCAGCTGGCAGGTCGGCAACTGGCGGAATGACGGGGGGAGCCGTCATTCCGGATCCTCCAGAAGCCGGCGCGAGCGCCGGTCATCTCAGCGGGATGGGGAGATGACCGGGGCTCCATTTTCGACGTGACCGACATGGGCCCCGCCGCGCCCGGTTTCTGCGTGCCCATCCGCTGCGTCGCCGGCCGTACCCCCCTATTCATTGGCACGACCGAATGTGCGGGCATATGAATGTGCCGGGGCGCGATATCTTTCTGCTTTAATCTTGTTGTGTTTCATGGTGTTATTGCGGGAAATTCATCTTTGACCTGCTAATCTCGCCCGATGATTAGACGCGCCCTGGTTTGCTGCCTCACCCTCGGCATGGTTGCCTGCGCAACCCAGCCGAAGTCTCCTGCACCCCTGCCGGCCCCGGCGGAAACTCCGGTCAAGCCGAGCACCGGCCCGGCCGAAGCCGTACCCGAGGCACAGGTGGCCTTGCCTCCGGTCGACCTGACTCCGGTGCCGTTCGAAACCGCGCGCGCCAATTTCGTGCGTGATACGGCCGCCAAGTACCGCATCGACCCGGCCTATATCCAGGCCATCCTGGCCCAGGCGCAGATCCGCGAGCCGATCATCGCGGCGATGTCGCGTCCGGCCGAGCGGGTCAAGCCGTGGAATGAATACCGGCCGATGTTCATCACCCAGGCGCGCATCGACGGCGGCCGCAATTTCCTGGCCCAGCACCGCGACGAGCTGATGCGCGTGCAGGAACGTACCGGCGTGCCGGCCGAGGTGATCGTCTCCATCATCGGCGTGGAAACCAGTTACGGCCGCAATGCCGGCAACCACCGCGTGCTGGATGCGCTGTACACCCTGGCGTTCAAATACCCGCGCAGCGGCGACCCGGCCAAGCTGGAGCGCGAAGTGCGCCGCGAGCTGTTCTTCCGCGATGAGCTGGCCAAACTGTTCGAGCTGAGCGCGCTGGAAAAACTCGACATCACCACGCTCAAGGGCAGTTATGCCGGGGCGATGGGCATGGGCCAGTTCATGCCGTCCAGCTATCTGGACTACGCGGTGGACGGCAATGGTGACGGCCGCCGTGACCTGTTCAACAGCTACGACGATGTGTTCTCGTCCATCGCCAATTATTTCGTCAAGAAGGGCGGTTGGATCCGCGGTGGCACCGTGGCGGTGCCGGCGACGCTGCAGGCCGGTTTCGAGGAGTTCAATCCCACCGACTGGACCCCGACCTATACCGTCACCGAGCTGGCCGCGCGCGGCTATCAGCCGGTCACGCCGGTGCGTGCGGTCAACGCCAAGGCCACCCCGGTGACCCTGGAAGGCAGTGACGGCAAACAGTATTGGCTGGGCTTCCAGAACTACTACGCAATCACCCGTTACAACATCTCCAAAATGTATGCGATGGCCGTGTTCCAGCTCTCCCAGGCCATCGCCGGCAAGGAGCTTCCCCCAGCATGAACATCAAGTGGCTGGTCCCTGCGTTGATCGTGCTCGGGCTGGCCGCCTGCAGCAGCGCTCCCAAGAAATCCGCATCGGCTACCAGCGGCGGTACAACGCCGCGCGCGCCGACAGTGGTACACGGGCACGGCTCGGCACGCGGTGAATGCCCGGAGGGCTCGCCCTATGCGAAGGCGCAGGAAGACCTGTCCACGCGTGGCAACTACACCGCAGGTGGCCTGTATAAGCCCGGGGTCAACGACACCACGCCCGACTACGTGCCGAACGTGAATTGCATCCCCGAGCCGCTGGTGACCAATGAACCGCGCTCGCCGGTGGGCAACAAGTCGCCGTATACGGTGCTGGGCAAGCAGTACCAGGTGATGGACCGCGTCGACAGCTACGTCGAGCAGGGCACCGCTTCGTATTACGGACAGAAATTCCACGGCCGGCTGACCTCCAACCGCGAGGTCTACGACATGTACGCCTTTACCGCGGCGCACAAAACCCTGCCGTTGCCCAGCTTCGCGCGGGTGACGAACCTGGACAACGGTGAATCGGTGATCGTGCGCGTCAACGACCGCGGACCGTTCCACGACGGCCGGGTGATCGACCTCAGTTACGCCGCTGCAGTGCGCCTGGGCATCACCCAGCGCGGCACCGGCCGGGTGGAAGTGCATGGCCTGACCCCAGGCAGCGAGAACCTGCAGGCATCTTCCGACAGCCGCCGCGCCCGTCGCGAGCGCGCTGCAACGGCCGTGGGTGCGGCTGCGCCGGCCGCACGCGCGACGCCCAGCCGCATGGACCAGCTGGTCGAAAAGCTGCCCGCCGCACCGGCACGCCCGGTGGCAGGCAGTGCCGATCACTTCGAGACCTGGATGAAGGACAACGGCGTGCGCGTGGCCACCGGTCGCCCGGCCACGACCACCGCTGCCGGCCCAGCGCCAGCACCGGTGAGCGTGCAGGCACTGCCGGCTGCTTCGGAGTTGCTGCAGTTCACCCCGCCCACGGCCTCGGCTGCGGCCGCAGCGGCGAGGGCTGCCGCCGGCCCGCCGCCAAAAACCGTACCGGCTGATCCGGCCGCGCGCGCGCTGGGCTCGATCCTGCTGCAGGTGGCCAGTTTCTCCAGCCGTGACAATGCCGCCCGCGCCCTGGGCCAGCTGGCATCTGCGGGTATCGTCGGGGCCAGCCTCAGTGACATCGTCAGTGGTGGCCGTACCCTGTGGCGCCTGCGGGTGCCGGCGAGCGACAGCAGCAGCGCCTCGGAACTTGCCGGGCGCATTGCCGGTCTGGGCCTCGGTCTGCCGCAAGTGGTTCGCGATTAACCCCAGCCATACCGGGGTGCCGCCGCTTGGCTGGCGTCGCCCTACAATGACCCCCCGAATTTTTCTTCCTCGTCCATCAGGAACCGTTTTCCGATGAAATTCCGTTTTGCCGCCGCTGCACTGGCCACCACGCTCGCCGTGGGTCTGGCCTCCGCCCAGACGCCCACCCCAACGCCGACCCCGACGCCTGCCCCAGCCGCCGCTGCCGCTCCGGCCCAGGTGGCTACACCGCCGGCACCGGTGCCGACCACGGCCACCGCATGGGTGCTGATGGACTACGCCACCGGCCAGGTGCTGGCGGGCGAGAACATCCACGCGCCGCTGCCGCCGGCCAGCATCACCAAGGTGATGACGTCCTACGTACTGGCTGCGGAAATGAAGACCGGCAAGATCAAGCCTGACGACCAGGTGATGATGAGCGAACGCGCCTGGCGCGAAGGCGGCGCAGGTACCGATGGCAGCTACAGCGGCTTCCCGGTCAACCAGACCGCGCGTCTGGAAGACATGGAAAAGGGCATGGCGATCCAGTCCGGCAACGACGCCGCCATCGCGCTGGCCGAGCATGCCGCCGGCAGCCAGGAAGCCTTCGCGGCGCTGATGAACAGCTACGCGGCCAAGATCGGCATGAAGGATTCGCACTTCGTCAACGCGCACGGCCTGAACGCCGAGGGTCACCAGTCCAGCGCCTACGATCTGGCGTTGCTGGGCCGCGCATTTGTGCGCGATTACCCGGAAACCTACGCGTACAACAAGATCAAGGAATTCACGGTAGGCAAGATCACCCAGCCGAACCGCAACCTGCTGTTGTGGCGCGACCAGAGTGTTGACGGCATCAAGACCGGCCACACCTCGGCGGCCGGTTACTGCCTGCTGAGTTCGGCGCAGCGCGGTGATCAGCGTCTGGTGGCGGTATTGATGGGCGGCGCTTCGGAGAAGCAGCGCGCCGATGACAGCCTGGCACTGTTGAACTGGGGCTTCCGTTTCTTCGAAACCCATCGCATGTATGAGCCGGGCAAGGCTGTGACCACGCAGCATGTGTGGAAGGGAGCGGCCGATGAGGTGCAGCTGGGTGTGGCGCAGCCGATGCTGGTGAGCGTGCCGCGCGGTCGTTACAACGATCTGAAGCCGTCGATGGACGTGCCGAAGGAATTGGTGGCACCGATTGCAGCGGGTCAGCAGATTGGTACGGTCAAGGTGTCGCTGGATGGCAAGGTAGTTGCCGAGGCGCCGCTGGTGGCGGTACAGGCGGTGGAAGAAGGTGGCTTCTTCAAGCGTCTGTGGGATGCCTTCATGATGTGGTGGAAGTCCGAATAAGGGCTTTCACAGGCTGACAAGCCGAGCGGCGTTGCGGTGTTCTGTTGACTGGGATTGAGGTCAATGGGATGCGGTGACGCCGCTTTTGTTTTGCCGGAGCGAAGCGCAGCTCTGCTGCTTTTCCTATGCCAAGTGCAGCTCTGCTCCCTCCCTTTGCCGTAGGCAAGGGGAGGGTTGGGGAGGGGTGCTCTGGCTCTGGCTCTGGCTTTGGCTTTGATTTTTTGCTGTTGTTGCTCTGGCTTTCGACTTGTCGAGCCCCTTCCGAAGCGACGGGGCTGATGGATAGGACCCCGTAGGGGCGGCGCACATGGATGTGCGTCGTTTTTCGACGAGACAGGGATGTCTCGTCGAAAAATCCCGGCAGCGGAGTGGACCTGGAGCGCGAAGCGCGGAGGGCGCGTAGGCAGGGTGTGCTTGACCAGCCATTCGGCTGTTGAAGAGCTCTTCTTTTGGTTATCTTTTCTTTGCACAAGCAAAGAAAAGTAACTCGCTCCCCGAAGGGGAGAGAAAGCTCTTGTTGTTGCCCTTGCCCTTGCTATTGCTATTGCTATTGCTATTGCTTTAGCCGCAGCTGCAGTCGCGATCAAGATCAAGATCAAGGGCTTTCGCCCGCCTACGGCGCGCGAGCACACCTTTCTTTGCTTGTGCAAAGAAAGGTGGCCCAAAGAAAGCATACCCTGCCTCCGCGCCCACACCGCTGCGCGGCGCGGGTCCACTCCGCCGGCAGGATTTTTCGACGAGACATCCGTGTCTCGTCGAAAAACGACGCACATCCCTGTGCGTCGCCCCGTGCGGGGTCTTGTCTGCCAGCTCCGTCGCTGCGGAAGGGGACCCGGTACGTCAAAAGCTGGAGAGCAGAAGCCAAGGCAGAAGCCAAAGCAGAAGCCAAAGCCAAAGCCAAGGCGTCGAGCGCCCTCACCCCAACCCCTCTCCCGTAAACGGAAGAGGGGCTAGTGCACTAGCCACCGACGCAATGCGAGCCCCTCTCCCGCGTGCGGGAGAGGGGTTGGCGTGAGGGCGCTTTTGCTTTTGCTTTGTTTTACTGCTGCTTCTGCGATCCCCACACGTTCAAAGCGCTCACCCGTGCTATGCCATCAAAGCGTGCGGCTGACAGTAAAACTACCGAATACCGGCGTTTCCTTCTGTCCGTCGAATTCGCGGCTGCGGTGGTAGCGGGCCAGGGCGAATTTCCATTTGCCACGCATCACTGCCACGCCGTAGCCGAGGTCGCCGACGAACGAGCGCTTGTCCACGCTGTGGCTGCTGCGGAATGTGTTGCCGTCCAGGGTGATGTCACGCACTACCCAGCGTGCGTCGCTGGTTACGAACAGATGGGTGGACCAGCCCTCTGCGCGCCCGCGTCGGGTGGGTGCGGTGTTTTCACCGGCCGGGCGCATCGGCGAGCTGCCGAAATCGTCAGGCAGCTTCCAGCCAAAACGTACTTCGCCGCCAACATTTGCGTAGGTGGCAAGGTTGCCGACGGCGCCGCCCCAGTGGCTGATCGCATCCCAGCCCCAGCCCGCCGCGTTGCCTTCGGCTGGCCAGCGTTGCATGCGCTCGTGCAACAATTTGAATACCGGTTCGTCGTGCAGCTGGTTGCGCCAACCCAGGAACTTGTCATCGCCCAGCGCGTCGTGCACGGCGTCCTGTACCTGCTTGCCCTGCGCCGATGGGCCGATCATGCCCAGCGCCAGTTGGGTGGTGCGCAGGTGATTGCCGTTGCGCGCGTTGTAGCCGAAGTTGACCATCAATGCCGCCGCATAGGGGCGATCATCCCTGATCAGATCGGCGCGGGTGTTGTCGGTGGGCGTGTACAAGGCCTGGCCGAAACTGAAGATCATGTTCTGCTGCTGGAATTCGCCCGGATGCAGGCGCTCCAGGCGGCGATTCATCCAGCGCGCCAGGCGCGGCAGGCAAGGGTCATCGGTGTAGTCCTGCAGATTGGGCGAGACCAGGGTCAACAACGCACCGTTGGTGTACCCCTGGTCCTGTTGCGCGCCGCCCAGCATGTCGTTGTCGATGCGGATGTTGATCGCAGGTGGATGGTCACTCAATGCGCTTTGCGCGCACTGTTCGGCTGCCAACGCAGGCGCAGTACCCAACCCTCCCGCCATCAGCACCACCAGTCCAACACCGGATTTCATTTTCAGGCCTCAATGCCAGCATATTTGTCACGCAGCTTAGAGCTGCGTTGTTGACTGGCATATCGCTACCGACCGGACAGATTGTTGTAGGCGAAACAGTGGATTTTTTTCCGCGAGTGCGCACTGAGTAAACCGGTTGATGCATGTGCGCAACTGAAACGCAGGCAGAGCCAGCGGCGCTGTTTGCGTGTTCATGCGTGAGACTTTTATTCCGTGTGTACGCGCAGTGTTGATGGCGTGGTTGCATGGTGCGCGCTCCAGCATGCACCTTCATTGATGACGCCGCTTTCGACAACAGCCCGCGCAACGTGGAAGGGACAGGGCAGTGCAGTGAATGCTCATTGATGGAAGAACTTCGGTTGGCAACCGGGAGCAGTTGATGCTGCACGACGCGTTTGCGCCGAGGGCTTGACCCCGTCCGCAACGGAGCCGGTCCTGCGGCAGGTGGCACGGCTGCGGTCCACCGGTATCCGCCGTGGCACGGCGGGGGCTGAGCTGTGAAGGCAGCGGGTGTTCCCATAGCGCCGCCAGGCCGCATCCCCGGACGCCGATCGAAAGGAGCGCAGCCGGGGCCGGGCGGTTGCGGGCCGGGAGCCGGCGCGGCAGACCCTCGCCACGAGGCCGCAGGGCCAAGGCTCCGCGGCCTTTTCAGGACGGTTCTGGGTGGGGCGGTGCGGCTTCCGGCCCCGGAAAGGGGCTTGTCTCACAAAAAACGGCATGCATCCTGACATCGGT
This sequence comes from Stenotrophomonas nitritireducens, assembly GCF_001700965.1. Classification (NCBI taxonomy): domain Bacteria; kingdom Pseudomonadati; phylum Pseudomonadota; class Gammaproteobacteria; order Lysobacterales; family Lysobacteraceae; genus Stenotrophomonas; species Stenotrophomonas nitritireducens. The sequence continues at coordinate 1,452,145 of NZ_CP016756.1, read as the reverse complement.
CTGGGTTAGGATTCCGGCGGACCGGACCGTGCTCGTCTGCTAGGTAACATCAGGGACAGAGTCTTACCGCAAGGTCTCTAAGCCAAAGGAACGCACCTCGTAAGGTGCAGGTTAATGGGGAAGTATCAGATGCGTAACGTTATTTCGCCGCTCACTGCAGCGGTCTTCACTCTGGGTATCGCTGTGGCTGTGAGCAGCCAGCCGGCCCATGCAGCCTTCAAGGCCAAGGGCACCCAGGCGCAGGAACAGCGCCAGCAGGCTGCCGCACAGATTCCAACCTGTCAGCGCCCGATCGGCACCTTGTCGGTGATCGAGCCGGAAGACTCCACCAACTGGTGGACCGGCCAGCAGTTGCCGGCACCGTCGCGTCTGATCAAGGCCTTCGTCAACCGTTCGCGTTGTTTCACCCTGGTGGACCGTGGCGCCGGCATGGCCGCAGGCCAGTTCGAGCGTGAGCTGGCAGCCAGTGGCGACCTGCGGGGTCGTTCCAACGTCGGCAAGGGCCAGATCAAGGCCGCTGACTACGTGATGATCCCGGACTTGGTCTCGCAGAACAGCAACGCCGGTGGCAATGCCATTGGTGGCCTGCTGGGTGGCCTGATCGGTGGCCGCGCCGGTGCCCTGGTGGGTGGCTTGAACTTCACCAGCAAGACCGCTGACGTGGTGCTGACCGTGACCGACGTGCGTTCGTCGGAGCAGGTGGCCATCTCGGAAGGCTCCGCGCGCAAGAGCGACATGGGCTTCGGTGCTGGCGCCGGTCTGTTTGGCGGTAGCGGCCTGGGGGCGGCTGGCGTTGGCGGCTATGCCAATACCGAAATCGGCCAGGTCATCACCATGGCCTACCTGCAGGCCTATACCGACATCATCGCCCAGCTCGGCGGCCTGCCGGACAACGCGTCTGCGGCCAATGCGCAGCAGGCCGTGACGGTGACCCGAGCTGGCCGCCTGCTGGCCAACGCCCGCGGCACCGGCGCGCCGGTGCGTACCCTGGACCCGGGCATGATGCTGTACCCGACCGGCACCAAGGAAGGCGTGATGTGGGAAGTCGAGGACGAGCTGGGTAACCGCGGTTGGGTGTCGTCCACCCTGCTGCAGCTGTCCAAGTAAGCCCGGGTTTACCCCGCAGAAGGGTCGCGCAAGCGGCCTTTCTGGTTTCTGGCTCCCGGTAGTGCCGAGCCATGCCCGGCAGGGGCATTGCCAGCCGCCAATGTAGGAGCGGCGTCAGCCGCGAAGCTGGCCATCTATATCAAGGGCAATGCCCGCAACCTGAACATCTACGAGCTTCGCGGCTGATGCCGCTCCTACAAAGAACGTGCCGGGCCCAGCCCTTGCCGAGCATGGCTCGACACTACCGGGCTTGGCTGCGTTCATGGAAGGCTGTGAATCGGTCTTGGCCTTGGGTTTGTCGGCGTTCGCCCCGATAATGGCGGCATGGAAATCAAGTCCGACAACCCTGAACACGGCTTCCAGTTCCCCGGCACCTTTGAGCTCAGCGCCATGGGCGCGGCCAACATCGGTCTGGAGGCTGAGCTGCCCAAGTTGCTGCAAGGCGCCGGTATCGAGGTGCTCGAAGAGCGCATCAGCTGGAAAGAATCCTCCAACGGCAAGTACGTCTCGGTGCGCATCGCCTTCAAGGCCGATAGCCGCGAGCAGTACGACGCCGCCCACGCGGTGATGCGTGACCACCCGGAAGTGAAGTGGACGCTGTAACCGCTTGCGCTGCACAAACGCCGGCAAGCACCACGCGTCCGGCGCTGCTGCGGGACCTGGGCCGGCAGGGCTATGAACCTGTCTGGCACGCCATGCAGCAGTTCACCGACAGCCGTGGCGATAGCACCACCGACGAACTGTGGGTGGTCGAACACGACCCGGTGTTCACCCTGGGCCAGGCCGGCAAGGATGAACATGTGCTGGCGCCGGGCGATATCCCGGTGCTGCACGTCGACCGCGGCGGCCAGGTGACCTATCACGGCCCCGGCCAGATCGTGGTGTACCCCTTGCTGGACCTGCGCCGGCTTGGCATCGGTGTGCGCGATTACGTGTGCCGCATCGAACAGGCCATCATCGACACCCTGGACGAATGGAACATCGGTGCTGAACGCCTGGACGGCGCACCCGGTGTCTACGTGGACGGCGCCAAGATCGCCGCGCTCGGCATCCGCGTGCGGCGCGGCTGCAGCTTCCATGGCCTGGCGTTCAATGTGTCGCTGGATCTTGAACCCTTCCACCGCATCAACCCCTGCGGCTACGCCGGGATGCAGGTGACCTCGGTGCTAGACTTGGGCGGTCCTTCGGGTATCGAAGCGGTCAAAGCGGTGCTGCTGTCCCATCTGGCCCAGCAGTTCGGCCTGGCCTTGCAGCCGACGCCCGAACTGCCCGATCTGACTACGCGGCTCTGAGACCGCTGATAACGCCATGACTGAAACCACCACGCGCTCCATTCCCCTGCAGGTCGTGCAGGGTGACGTCCCGTCCGCGCCGTTGCAGGCCGGTGTCAAACAGCTTGGCGGTGACAAGATCAACCGCTCGCCGGTGCAGTTCGCCGACGCGCCGGTGCTGCGCAAGCCTTCCTGGATCCGCGTGCGCATTCCTTCGGGCAATGCCGTGGCCAACCTGAAGGCCAAGCTGCGCGAGAACCGCCTGGTCACGGTGTGCGAAGAAGCCAGCTGCCCGAACATCCACGAATGCTTCGGCCACGGCACCGCCACCTTCATGATCCTGGGTGAAGTCTGCACCCGTCGCTGCTCGTTCTGCGACGTGGCCCACGGCCGGCCCAAGCCGCCGGACGCCAACGAGCCGGCCAGCCTGGGCCAGACCGTGGCCGACATGGGCCTGAAGTACGTGGTGGTGACCAGCGTTGACCGCGATGACCTGCGCGATGGCGGTGCTCAGCACTTCGTCGACTGCATCACCGCCATCCGCGAGAAGTCGCCCAACACCCGCATCGAAGTGCTGACCCCGGACTTCCGTGGCAAGGGCCGCATGGAGCGCGCGCTGGAAATCCTGGCGCAGAACCCGCCGGACGTGTTCAACCACAACATCGAAACCGTGCCGGACCTGTACCGCAACGTACGCCCGGGCGCGGACTACCAGTGGTCGCTGACCCTGTTGAAGAACTTCAAGGCACAGCACCCGGACGTGCCGACCAAGTCCGGCATCATGCTGGGCCTGGGCGAAACCCTGGAGCAGGTGCAGGCAACGCTGCGTGACCTGCGTGCGCACGACGTGGAAATGGTGACCATCGGCCAGTACCTGCAGCCGACCGCCCACCACCACCCGGTTCTGCGCTACTGGACGCCGGAGGAATACAAGGCGTTCGAGGAATACGGCTACGCACTGGGCTTCACCCACGTCGCGTCCGGTCCGATGGTGCGTTCGTCCTACCACGCCGACCAGCAGGCGGCCGGTGCCGGCGTCGCTGTCTGAGCCGCATCCAATGACACGCGCCGGCGCCATGCCGGCCGCGTTGCGGCCGCCGCCGCCGCCGACCATGCCGGCGCGATTCACATTCTGCTACAGCACTGCGGCTAGTCTGGCCGTGGGCCGGATGACAAGTGCCGAAACTTTCGGCACTGTCGGCATGTCTGACCTGCCCGCAGTCTCCCCCCAACGTTCGGTGCCACGAGTACTTTGATGAACTACCGAGTTCCCGTTTTCCTGCTGGCCTTCGCGCTGACCGCTCCCGCCGCCCTGCTGGCGCGCGCTGATTCGGCCTTGCCCTCGGCAGCGACGCTCGACCAGGCCACCACCTCCAAGCTAGTGTACGGCCTGCTCTCCGACAGCCGCTACGCCTACCGCCCGCGTCAGCTTGATGCGGCAACCTCGCAGGACGTGTTCAAGCGTTACCTGGAGTCGCTGGACAGCGGCAAGCAGTTCTTCACCAAGGAGGACGTCGATCGTTTCGCGCCGCTGGCTGCGCAGACCGGTGAAGCCATCCGTTCGGGCGAACTGGACCCGGCCTATCAGGTGTTCGCGGTGTACCGCCAGCGGGTGGGGGAGCGCGTGGCCTATGCCCGCCGCCTGCTCAGGCAGGAGCCGGATTTCACCCTTGAAGAACGCTTCAACTACGACCGCAAGGACGTGCCGTGGGCGACCAACGCCGAACTGGACGACCTGTGGCGCAAGTCGGTCAAGAACGACTGGTTGCGGCTGAAGCTGGCCGGCAAGCCGGCCGCGGATATCCGCAAGACCCTGGACAAGCGTTACGACACCCTGCTCAAGACCATCAACGAGCTCAAGGGCGAGGACGTGTTCTCGTTCTACATGAACGCTTACACCAGCGCCGTTGACCCGCATACCGATTACTTCACCCCGCGCACGGCCGAGAACTTCAACCAGGCCATGTCGCTGTCGCTGGAAGGCATTGGTGCCCAGCTGCAGCGCCAGGACGACATGGTGGTGATCCGCGAAGTGGTGCCCGGTGGCCCGGTGGCGATGGACGGCACGCTCAAGGCCGGCGACCGCATCGTCGGTGTCGGCCAGGGCCGCTCCGGTCCGGTTGAAGACGTGATCGGCTGGCGCATCGACGATGTGGTGGCCAAGATCCGTGGCGCCAAGGACACCCAGGTGCGCCTGGAGTTCATCCCGGCCGCCGAAGGCGTGGATGGCAAGCACCGCATGCTGACCCTGACCCGGCAGAAGATCCGTCTGTCCGAACAGGCCGCCAAGGGCGAGACCATGACCATTCCCGGTGCCGCGGGCGCACCGGAACGCCGCATCGGCGTGGTCAAGCTGCCAACTTTCTACCAGGACTTCGAAGGCCGCCGCCGCAACGCCGCCGACTATGCCTCGGCCACCCGCGACGTGGCCAAGCTGCTGGCCGGTTTCAAGGCCGACAAGCTCGACGGCGTGGTGCTGGACCTGCGCAACAACGGCGGTGGTTCGCTGGACGAGGCGATCGAACTGACCGGCCTGTTCATCGAACAGGGCCCGGTGGTGCAGGTGCGTGAATCCGGCGGCCGCGTCACCGTCAACAGCGACCGCAACCCGGTCGTGGCCTGGGACGGCCCGCTGGCGGTGCTGATCAACCGCGGTTCGGCCTCGGCCTCGGAAATCTTTGCCGGCGCCATCCAGGATTACGGTCGTGGCCTGGTGATCGGTGAAACCACCTTCGGCAAGGGCACCGTACAGAACGTGGTGCCGCTGGACCGTTGGCCGGCCAGCGAGAAGGAACGCTTTGGCCAGGTCAAGCTGACCATCGCCCAGTTCTTCCGCGTCAGCGGCTCCAGTACCCAGCACAAGGGTGTGGTGCCGGACCTGGCCTTCCCGGCCAGCGTCGACGCCAGCGAGTTCGGCGAGAGCACCTACGACAACGCGCTGCCGTGGACCCGCATCGCCGCCGTGCCGCATACCCAGTACGGCAATTTCGCGCCGATCGTGCCGCGTCTGGAAACGCTGCATGACACCCGCATCCGCGCCGACCGCGAGTTCCAGTGGTGGGAAGAGGACGTGCAGCAGTTCCGCACCGAGGCCGCCAAGAAGTACGTCTCGCTCAACGAAGCCGAGCGCCGCGCCGAGCGTGACAAGCAGGAAGCACAGCGCAAGCAGCGCCAGCAGATCCGCAAGGAACTGGGCCTGCCGCTGGATCCGCTGGCCGAGGACAGCACCGACGACGGCCTGACCGGCAACGAGCGTGACATCGTCAAGGATGCCGCCCGCGAGAAGGCCGCCGAGAAGCGTCCGGACCCGCTGTTGAAGGAGTCGGCCTCGATCCTGGCCGATGCCGTGAACGTGCTGGAGAAAGACCGCCCGCTGTCGGCACAGGTGTTGCCGCAGTCCACTGGTCCCGGCCGCTGGGCAGACTGAGCGGCCGGCACCCGCACTGCGCACAGCCCACCTGAGCGCAGCGCCAACAGGGGCCCTGCCCGCATTCAACGCCGTCAGCGTAGCGTTACGTTGGCGGCGTTATGCTGTGCGCCTTCGCTCACCGTGGAGACGCCCATGCGCCGATATCCGCTGCCTGCGTTGGCCGGCTTGAGCCTGTTGTTGGCCGGTTGCGGCGGCAAGGTCGCCGACAGCAGCCTGCTGCGCGAGTCATTCGATTCGGGCGATACCTATACCCGCAGTCTCGACACCACACCGGCGCAGGCCTGCGAGGCCGCACGGCGCGCGCTGCTGGGCCAAGGTTATGCGATCAGCCGTGCCGACGCCGGCAATGTCGAAGGCAACAAGAATTTCCAGCCCAAGGACGAGGTGCACGAACAACTGGTATTGCGGGTGTCCTGTGCCGCACAGGGCAGCGGCAAGGCACAGGTGTTCGTCAGCGCGGTGCAGGATCGTTATGCACTGAAGAAGTCGCCGACCTCGGCCAGTGTGGGCGTGGGTGCACTGGGCTCGGTCTCGCTGCCGTTCGGCAGCAATGACGATTCGCTGGTGCGGGTTGCCAGCCGCACCGTGCAGGACCCGCAGTTCTATCGCAATTTCTTCGGCCGTCTGCAGTATTACGTGGACCAGGACGCACCCGCAGCGGCGGCGGATCCTGCTCGATGACGCATGGTCGGCGTGCGGGACCGTGGATAGGGCGATGCGCGCTGCTGCTGGCAGCGTTGCTGAGCACGCCGCTGCTGGCCGAGGCCGGCTGCAACATGGCCCTGCTGCAGCAACTGGGCTGGCAGGTGAGTCCGGGGCCACAGCCGGCGCCACAGATCAACGCAGGCGAGCCGTGCCGGCGTGTATCGCTCGCCGATGCACAGGCACATGGCGACCTGCGCCTGCAGCTGCCCGACGCTTACAGCGAGGCGCAGCGCGAGCAGTTGGCCGCAGACATGCTGCAGCAGCCCGCCAGCATCTGCGCCTACGCCTTCAAACTGGGCGAGGCGGCGCGCACGGCCAGTACCCGGCTGCAGGAAAATCCGGGCTATCGCTTCACCGCCCTGCAGCTGGGCTGGATCGGCTTTGGCGCGCGCGGCGCCGGTGCCCAAGGCTGGCAGCGTTTCCGCAGCTTTGGCCGCGGCTATGCGCCGCGTGGGGCCAATTCGGTGGCGCTGGAAGCGTTCTACTCGGGCCGGGTGCGTTCCGAATGCGGTGTGGGGCGGCAGGTGGCGCAGCTGGCGACACTGCGTGAACTGTTCGGCGATGCGGCCTTCGACAGCGGCTTCACCGCTGGCGAGCTTTCCATCGGCACCTTTCTGAGCCTGCATGACACCGAAAGCATCCTGCTCGGCAGCAGCGCCGGCGAGATGTTTGCCGATGGCAAGGCGGTGCGTACCTCGGCACTTGGCCGCCAGGCCTTCATGGGCGTGCCGGGTTACGTCGTGCACGCCTTCGATGCCGCCTACCTGGATGACATCAACAACCAGGCCGAGAACTTCGTCATCACCGATATCAGTGCCGACGCGGCCGACGCGCTGGCGCGACACGGCGGCTTCGCCCATTACGACGCGCTCAACAAGCGGCTATGGGAGCTGGCCCAGCAGATACCGGGCCATGGCTGGCGGCGGTTCGAGCGGCTGCTGTACCTGCGCGAGCCGGCGCTGCGTGCGGCCGTGCCCGAGGCGCAGCAGGCGTTGCTGGCGCAGATGGATGCGTTGCTGGCCGACCCGGTCTACCGCGAGCTGATGCTGTACGTGCACCGCCAGGGCGTGCGCCCGCTGGGCTTTCACATCGCGCGCCTGCTGGACCGCAATCCGCGCACGCCGTTTGTCATCGAACTGGTGCTGCACAACCTGCACACCACGATTTACCAACGCTGGTTGCAGGCCCGTCTTGGGGCCTGCGCAGCCACACCTACATCACCGTCGAAGGAGCTTGGGCATGGAATTGGGAATGATCGGGCTGGGGCGCATGGGCGCCAACATGGCGCAGCGTCTGCAACGTGCCGGGATTGCAGTCACCGGCTTTGACCCGGGCGAACAGGCGCGGGCGCAGGTGGCCGCGCACGGCATTGCCACGGTGGACGCCCTGCAGGCGCTGGTGCAGGCATTGCCGGCGCCGCGCGCGCTGTGGTTGATGGTGCCGTCCAAGGTGGTGGATGCCACGCTCGACAGCCTGCTGCCATTGCTGGCGCCGGGTGACGTGGTGATTGACGGCGGCAATTCCTGGTACCGGGAATCGCAGCAGCGCGCCGCACGCTGCGCCGCGGCCGGGGTGGGCTTTGTCGATTGCGGCACCAGTGGCGGCGTGTGGGGCCTGCAGGAGGGCTATTGCCTGATGATAGGCGGCGAAAAGGACACGGTTGCGCGCCTGTCGCCGCTGTTCAAGGCGCTGGCACCGGATGCCGAGCGCGGCTGGGCGCATGTTGGTCCGGTCGGTGCCGGGCACTTCAGCAAGATGGTCCACAACGGCATCGAGTACGGAATGATGCAGGCCTATGCCGAAGGCTTCGCGCTGATGGAAAAGAAGGCCGAGTTCGACCTGGACCTGGCCCAGGTGGCCGAGGTCTGGCGGCACGGCAGCGTGGTGCGTTCATGGTTGCTCGACCTCAGTGCCGATGCCCTGCAGGGCAATCCGGCGCTGGAAGGCATCGCCCCGTACGTGGAGGATTCCGGTGAAGGCCGTTGGACCGTTGCCGAGGCCATCGAGCTGGATGTGCCGGCGCCGGTCATCACTTTGTCGCTGCTGGAACGGCTGCGTTCGCGCCAGGCCAATTCATTCAGCGACCGCATGCTGGCGGCGATGCGCAACGAGTTCGGCGGGCATGCGATCAAGCCTGCGGGTGAGGCAGGCTGAAGCTTTCCCACGGGCGTGCGGCGGCACCCATAAAACTTGTTAATAGGGAGTGCACGGGTACACCTATTCGTGCAATCCTTCACCGACAGTCAGCGATGCTGTCGTGCTGGGCACGCCGCCATCGAATGACACCGGGTCGACTCGGTCGACGAACACTGGGCCGTTGCCGCGCGCAACGGTCTGACAGCAAGCAGGGCAAGGGATGGCGACACGATTGACCGACGAAGACTGGAGCCGCTGGCGTCTGCTGGGGCTGGGGTTGGCTGCGTTGTTGATTATCGTGGTGCCGGCCTTGACCCTGCAGCGCTTGACCGCCGACAGCGTCAATGCGGCCAACTGGGTGGCGCATACCCAGGCCGTGGGCGCACGCCTGTACAACCTGCAGGCTGACATCCGCGATGTGGAATCGGCTGCGCTGACGTTGTCCAAGGGCATCCGTTCGCCAGCGTTGGAGCAGCGCCTGCTCACCGCCGACAACATCGATGAAAACCTGAACGAGCTGGCGCTGCTGGTCAGCGACAGCCCCGAGCAGTTGGTGCGCATCGGCAAGATGGATTCGATGCTGGACCGGCGCATGGCCCTGGCCAAGGAAGTAGCCGCCAGCACCGACTCGCCGCGGCAGCGCGAACTGATCGAGGAAATGACATTCCAGTACCCGATCCGGCAGCTGGTCAAGGATCTGCAGCAGCACGAGGACGCGTTGCTGATCCAGCGTGGCGCGCAGGCCAAGAAGCAGCAGCAGTTGGCGGCGATGGTCACCTGGACCGCGCTGGCGGTGCAGTTGCTGCTGCTGGGGCTGGTGCTGTGGCTGCTGAAGCGGCAGATCGGCAGCCGCGCCGATATCGAATTGCGCCTGAGCAAGGCCAGCGCCCGCGCCAGTGCGGTGCTGCAGACCGTGCGTGAGCCGATCGTGCTGCTCGATGGGCAGCTGCGCATCGTGTTGCACAACACCGCATTTGCCGAGATGTACGGCGTTGACGAGTCTGATGTCAGCCAGCAGCAGCTGCAGGACATCGGCCAGGGCGCATGGGACGACCCGCTGGTGCGCCAGCGTCTGGCCGACGTGCTGCTGCGCGGCCGCGAGCTGTGGGATTTCGAACACCAGCAGCGCAGCGCCGATGGCGTTGTCCGCACCATGCTGATCAACGCGCGGCGCATGGTGCTGCCCGATGCCGATGATGAAGTGGTGCTGATGACGATCAGCGACGTCACCCTGCAGCGTGCGGTGCAGCAGCACGTGGAGGAGCTGAACCGGCAGCTGGAAGGCAAGGTCGAGCAGATGGCCGACGTCAACCGCGAACTGGAAGCCTTCAGTTATTCGGTCTCGCACGATCTGCGCGCGCCGCTGCGGCATGTGGCCGGCTTCTCCGACAAGCTTGCGCGACACCTGGGCGAGCAGATCGACACCAAGACCCAGCATTACCTGCAGGTGATCAGCAGCTCCGCGCAGCTGATGGCCGCGCTGATCGATGACCTGCTGGTCTACTCGCGGCTGGGCCGTGGCGCGATGCGCCTGCAGCGGGTGGACATGCAGTCGCTGGTGGCCGACACCCGTTCGCTGCTGGACTCCAACCTCAACAACGAGGCGGCGGACGGCAAGGTGCGTGACGTCGAGTGGAAGATCGGCAGGTTGCCGGTGATCATCGGCGACGAGAACATGCTGCGCCAGGTCTGGTTGAACCTGCTGGGCAACGCGATCAAGTACACCGCCGCCCGCGAAAAGGCCGTTATCGAGATTTCGTCCAAGCAGCTGCCTGACGGCAGCCATCAATTCAGCGTCGTCGACAACGGCGCCGGCTTCGACATGCAGTACGCGTCCAAGCTGTTTGGTGTGTTCCAGCGCCTGCACAAGGCGTCCGAATACCCCGGCACCGGTATTGGCCTGGCCAGCGTGCGCCGCGTGCTGACCCGCCATGGCGGCCGCATCTGGGCAGACGCGCAGGTGGACAAGGGCGCCACCTTCAGCTTCGTTCTTCCCCAAACACCTGAAACATCCTACAAGGACACCGTGGAATGAGTCCCCTGTTGCGTACCATCCTGATTGCGGAAGACAGCGAAGCCGATGCCGAAATGGCGATCGACGCGCTGCGTGATGCACCTTTGGCCAATCCCATCGTGCACGTGGAGGACGGGGTCGAGGCGATGGACTTCCTGCTGCGCCGCGGTGCCTTTGCCGACCGCGAGGAGGGCTTGCCGGCGGTGCTGCTGCTGGATATCAAGATGCCGCGCATGGACGGTCTGGAAGTCCTGCGGCTGATCCGCGGTGACGAAGACCTCAAGCGCCTGCCGGTGGTGATCCTGTCCTCGTCGCGCGAAGAGAGCGACCTGGCCCGCAGCTGGGACCTGGGCGTCAACGCCTACGTGGTCAAGCCCGTCGATATCGAGCAGTTCTTCCAGGCAGTGAAAACGATTGGTACGTTCTGGGCGTTGATCAACCAGGCCGCGGACAGCGAGTAAGCGCAGATGCCGAACAAGGGAACGCCATTGGGGCCATTGCGCATCCTGCTGGTGGAGGATTCGCCCGAAGACGCCGAACTGGTCGTTGACCAGCTGCTCGAGGCTGGCCTGGAGATCGAGTTCGTACGGGTCGACAACGAGCCGGCGATGCGCGACGCGTTGGCCGAATGGATGCCGGACATCGTGCTGTCGGATCTCAGCATGCCGGGCTTTTCGGGCTATTACGCGCTGCACATCCTGCGCGAGATCCATCCCAGCGTGCCCTTCATCTTCGTCTCCGGCACCATGGGTGAGGAGACGGCGGTAGAGGCGCTGCAGCACGGCGCCAACGATTACATCATCAAGCACCAGCCGGCGCGGCTGCCGTCTGCGGTGGCGCGCCTGGTGCGCGAAACCCGCAGTGAGCGCGAGCGCCTGCGGGTGGAAGACGAGCTGATGCGCGCGCAGCGGCTGGAAAGCCTTGCCCTGCTTGCCGCCGGGCTCAGCCATGACCTGCGCAATATCCTGCAGCCACTGCTGATCATCCCGGACCTGATCCGCGACCGCAGCGACGACCCCAAGATCATCCGCCTGGCCGATGTCATCGCCGAATGCGGGCGACGCGGCCACGAGATGGTCGAGTCGATGCTGTCCTTCGTGCGCGGCTCACGCCAGCCGAGCGAGCGGATCGTGCTGCAGCGCCTGTTCCAGGCGGTGGGCATGCTGCTCAAGAGCAGCTTGCCGCGCAATACCGAGCTGCACCTGGAAGTCTCCGACGACCGCATCGCGATCGAGGCGAACTACACCGAGCTGCAGCAGGTGTTGTTGAACCTGTCGCTCAACGCCATCCAGGCAATGCCGGACGGTGGCAGCTTGAGCCTGATCGCCGAGCGTGTTGGCGGTGAGGAGGAAAAGGTGCGCATCCGCGTCAGTGACAGTGGCATCGGCATGGATGCGACCACGGTGAAGCGCCTGTTCACGCCGTTTTTCACCACCAAGGAAGACGGCACCGGGCTGGGCCTGGTGTCCTGCCACCGCATCGTCGAGAGCATCGGCGGGCAGATCCAGGTGCAGAGCGAACTGGGCGAAGGCACCACCTTCGAATTGTTGCTGCCGATGTTCGAGTGCAGCGGCGACGAGGATGCCGAGCCGCTGGAAAGCAACCGCGCCGGCCACGGCGAGCGCCTGCTGGTGGTGGACGACGAAGCCACGCGGCTGTCGCTGCTGGGCAATGCGCTGTCCAGCCAGGGGTATCGCATGCGCCTGGCCAGCGATGGCGCGGTGGCGATGCGGCATCTGCAGGAGGCCGGGCTGCCGGACGTGGTGCTGGTGGACAGCGGTATTCCGCTGTTGTCGGCGGGGCAGTTGTTGGCGGAGATGCAGGCCATGGGCTACCGCGGCCCGGCGATCGTGCTGGAGGATGCCAATGCACCGGCCTTCGCCGACGGCGAGGCGCCAGCGGGCATCAGCGTGCACGTGCTGCCCAAGCCCTTGGAGATGCAGCGGGTGTTCCGCGCCGTCGCCGACGCGCTTGGGGTGGGCTGAGCGCGAGCGAACAGGCCGTGCGGGCCGGCAACGGCTGGCCTATCATGTCCGCCCCCCTACGATGCGGTGCTCAAGCTCGTCCATCGTGGCGCGGGCTGGCCCGCAGGCAAACCAACACTCATGACCACTGTGCTCCTCAGCCTGGGCAGCAACCTGCAACCGCAGCACTACCTGCAAGCGGCGGTTGCCGTATTGCGCGAACGTTTTGGCGCGATTCGCGTCTCGCCGGCCTACCGCACGCCGGCGGTGGGGTTTGATGGTCCGGATTTCCTCAACAACGCCGTGATGCTGGACACCGACCTGCCGTTGGCCGAGTTGGATGATTGGCTGCACGCGGTAGAGGACGCGCACGGGCGCGATCGTTCCGGTCCGCGTTTCAGCGACCGTACCCTGGATATCGACGTGGTGTATTACGGCGACCTGGTGGTGGAAGGCCCTGGCCACCTGCGCATCCCGCGCCCGGAGCTGAAGCATGCCTTCGTGCTCAAGCCGCTGGCCGATATCGCCCCGGAGTTCATCGACCCGGTGCGCGGCGTGAGCCTGCAGCAGATGTGGCAACAACACCCGCAGTACGGCCAGGCGTTCGATACGGTGGCGTTGTAAGGCTGCACCTGCAGTGCCGAGCATGGCTCGGCACTACATGGGCAGGTCAGGTCAGCAGGCGGCCGCCGTCCAGGCGCAGGGTCTGGCCGGTGATGTAACCGGCATCGTCGAGCAGCCAGCGCACCGCCGAAGCGATTTCATGCGGGGTGCCGAGCCGGTCCAGCGGCGTGCGCTCCATCAGCTTCTGCTTGGCGGCCTCGCTCTTGCCCTGTTCCGGCCACAGGATGGCGCCCGGCGCGATGGCATTCACCCGCACGTGCGGGGCCAGTTCCAGTGCCAGCGAGCGCGTCACCATTTCCAGCGCGGCCTTGGCCGAACTGTAGGCCGGGTGTTCGCGCAGCGGCTGGGTGGCGTGCAGGTCGGTCAGGTTGACGATGGCGCCGCGCTGCTTGATCAGGTGCGGGGCCGCGGCCTGGGCCAGGAAAAACGGCGCACGCGCATTCACCGCGAACAGCGCATCCCATTGCTCCGGCTGTACCTGCCCGAACGGGGTGGGGAAGAAGTTGGAGGCGTTGTTGACCAGCGCATCGAGCCGGCCGAACTGGCTGACCGTCTGTTCCACCAGGTCCGGCAGGGCGTCCACGTCACGCAGATCCGCCTCCAGCGTCAATACGCTGCCCGGACGCTCGCTCTCCAGATCGAAGGCCAGCGACTGCAGTTCCTCGCTGGATTGGTGGGCGTGCAGGCCGATGCGGTAGCCATGGGCGTGCAGGTGACGGGCAATGCCGGCACCAATGCGGCGCGCGCTGCCGGTGACCAGGGCCACCCGTTGGGATTCTGTCATCTGGGGTTTCCTTACTCAGCTATCCTGTGCATTGTCCTCGCAAACCACCGCATCATGCATTCCGACCTGCCAACTCCCGATTCAGACGCGCTTGCACACAGCGAGCAGCTGGCCGCGCATCTGCGCGCGGATATTCTTGCCCAAGGCGGTGCGGTGCCGTTCTCGCGCTTCATGGAATTGGCACTGTATGCACCAGGCTGGGGCTATTACAGCGCCGGTGCCAGCAAGTTTGGCGCCGCCGGTGACTTCGTCACCTCGCCGGAGATTGGTGCCTTGTTTGCCGCCACCACCGCCAATGCGGTTGCGCCGGTGCTGAAGCAGCTCGGCCCGCAGGCACGCATGCTGGAACTGGGCGGCGGCAGCGGCGCGTTTGCCGAGATCATGCTCAAGCGCCTGCTGGAGCTGGATGCATTGCCCGAGCGCTATGCCATCCTCGAGCCCAGCGCCGACCTGCGTGAGCGCCAGCGCGAGCGTCTGGAACGCACGCTCATTCCGCCCGTGTTCGCTCTCGTGGAATGGCTGGACCGGCCGTTCGATGACGACTGGGACGGTGTGCTGTTCGCCAACGAGGTGATCGATGCGCTGCCGACGCCGCGTTTCGTCGCCGACGAAGGCGAGATCTACGAAGAAACCGTGGAGCTCGACGGCGAAGGCCGCTTCGTGCGCGGTGCGCAGCCGGCCGATCCGCTGCTGCTGGGTGCGGTACGGCATGTGGAGCGCTATCTGGAACGCCCGTTCGCGCATGGCTACCGTTCCGAGGTGCTGCCGCAGCTGCCGTACTGGATCCAGGCGGTAGCCGGTGGCATGCAGCGCGGGGCTATGTTGTTTGTCGATTACGGGTATTCGCGCAGCGAGTTCTACCAGCACGATCGTACCGACGGCACGATGCGCGCGTTCTATCGGCACCGTGTGCACAACGACGTGTTCCTGTGGCCGGGCCTGCAGGACATCACCGCCTCGGTCGATTTCACCGCCCTGGCCGAGGCTGGTACCAATGCCGGCTTCGAGCTGGCCGGTTACAGCAACCAGGCCAATTTCCTGATCGGCAACGGCATCGCCGACCTGCTGCTGCAGGCCGAGGCGCGCACCGATGACGTGGGCCAGCTGCGGCTGCGTGACCAGGTCAAGCGGCTGACCTTGCCGACTGAAATGGGCGAGCGTTTCCAGGTGATGGGTTTCAGCCGTGACGTGGACATGTCGGCGGCGTTCCTGCTCGGTGACCTGACGTGGCGCCTGTAAACACGGCGCTGAAGCCGCTGCGCCATCAGGGTTTCTGGCTGGGCCTGTGGTGTGCGGCGGTAGTGGCGGTGATCGTGGTCTGCCTGATCCCGCCGCCGCCCTTGGACCTGCCACAGAACAGCGACAAGCTGGAACATCTGTTGGCGTATTTCATGCTGTCGGCCAGTGCAGTGCAGCTGTTCGGCAGCCGCCGCGCGCTGTGCGGAGCGGCACTGGGCCTGGTCGCCTTGGGCGTGGGCATCGAGTGGGCGCAGGGCGCGCTGACCAGCACCCGTACGCCCGATCCGATGGATGCGCTGGCCAACAGCTGTGGCGTGCTGATCGGCATGGCCACTGCGCTGACCCCGCTGCGCGATGTACTGCTCAGGCTGCAACGGCGTTGAGCCGATAGCGGCCGCCAAGCCCATGGCGGATGCTGCCGTGGTTGCGGCTGCAACTTAATTTATTAGATAAATCAGCTGTTTCCGATGCGATGGCACTTACGCCGGCAACGCAATGGCTGCTACGTTGCGGTCATCACCGGCGCTGTCATGGCGCCGGTGATTTTGCAAAGTCGGCGCGGTGCGGGCCGTGGGTGGAGAGGACTCACGTACCGCACCGCGCCTTCCCGGAAGGTCTTTCCGGGCCTTACTTCTTCGGTTGCAGACGCACCTGGTCCAGCACCCACATCTGCGGACGGGTATCGCCGCTGAAGGTCATGCACAGGTCGGTGATCTGCTCGGGCCCGGCCCGCAGCGGTGCTTCCAGTTCAATGAAGCCATCCTTGCCCGGCTGCTGCGGCAGCGGCACGGTGGCCAGCACGCGGCCTTCGCAGCCTGCGCGCACTTCGAATTCCCCGTATCGGCTCACCGGCTTGCGGAAGCCGCGCTTGGCTTCCTCCGGGCGCAGCAGGCCGAAGTTGTAGGGAATGCGGCCGGCGCGGACCGTGATCGAGGCGATGTCCTGCAGCTGGGCGTCTTCCCACAACCAGCACGGGTTGAAGATGGAAACGTCGAAGTTGTCGCGCTCACCGTGCAGGGGGTTGTCGTCTACCAGCCGCAGCAGCAGGCGGCCGCCCTGCGGGCACTGCGCCAGGGTCTTGTCGTTGCGGGTCAGCAGCGACTGCGCATCGAAGTTCCATTGGCTGGGCGTGTCGGCCAGCGGCTTGCCATTGAAGAAGGTCTGCGCGGTGAGCACGGTAGGTACCGGCAGGGTCAGTGCGCCGGGATAGGCTGCTGACTGCGCGGTCGGCGTGCTGCCATCGGTGGTGTAACGGATATCGCGGTAGCTGAGCGGATTGGACAGCTCCACGGTGACCTTGCCGGCGGCGCGGTCATCCTGGCGCTTCATCGCCACCGACAGCGCGGTCTGGCCGTAGGCAATGCCCAGCGCCTTGTAGCGTTGCAGCTGGGCCGGCAGGCGGGCCAGGAAGTCGTCGTAGCTCTTGTTCTGCAGCGGTGTCCAGGCGATCTCCGACAGCGCCGCCAGGCGCGGGAACACGTTGTGCTTGAGGTCCTTGCCGTTGCGGGTGTGCTCGGTCCACATATTGGCCTGCACGCCGATCACATGCTTGCGCTGCGCCGGGGTCAGTTCGTCCGGCACCGGGTCGAAGGCGTACACGCGCTGCATCGAGGTGAACTTGGGACGGCCAGTGGGTTCTTCCGGCAGATTGGTCTGCAGGAAATCCAGGTACAAGGTATTGCCCGGGGTCATCACCACATCGTGGCCGTGCGTGGCGGCCTCGATGCCGCCTTCGATGCCGCGCCAGGACATCACCGTGGCCTGCGGCGGCAAGCCGCCTTCGATGATCTCGTCCCAGCCGATCAGCTTGCGGCCGTGGTCTTCCAGATACTTTTCCAGGCGCTTGAGCATGTGCGACTGCAGGGCTTCCTCATCCTTCAGGCCCAGCTCGCGGATGTAGGCCTGCACCTGCGGCGAATCCTGCCACTGGTACTTCACCGCCTCGTCGCCGCCGATATGGATGTACTGGCCGGGGAACATTTCCAGCACTTCGGCCAGGATGTTTTCGAGGAACTGCAGGGTGGGCTCGCGCGGATTGAACAGGTAGGGGTTCACGCCCCAATTGGCCGAGGGCTGGGTCGGGCCATCAACCACGCCGTGTTCCGGATAGGCGGCAACCGCCGCCTGCGCATGGCCGGGCACGTCGACTTCAGGAACGACGGTGATGTGGCGCGCGGCGGCATAGGCCACCACGTCGCGGATCTGCTCCTGCGTGTAGTAACCGCAATACAGGTGCGGCTTGCCGTCGGGGCCAACTCCGGCTTCGCCAGCGGCGGCGCGGCAGCTGCCCACTTCGGTCAGCTTCGGGTAGCGCTTGATCTCCATGCGCCAGCCCTGGTCATCGGTGAGATGCCAATGGAAGGTGTTGAGCTTGTGCGTGGCCATCGCGTCGAGGATCAGCTTGATGTCCTCGATGCTCTGGAAATGCCGGGCCGAGTCGAGCATGAAGCCGCGCCAGCTGAAACGCGGCGCATCGTCCACCTGCATTGCCGGCAGGGTGATGCTGTTCGCAGGCGCAGCGGCCAGCAGCTGCCACAACGACATCGCGCCGTAGAACAGGCCGCGCGCGTCAGCGGCTTCCACCAGCACGCCGTCGCCATTGATGCGCAGTGAATAGCTTTCCGGCGTTGCCTCACCAGTGGGCTTGCCGAGCCGGAACTGGATTGCGCCCTTGGCATTGCCGCTGCTCGTTGTCTTCAGCTGCAACGGCGTGGTCCGCGCCAGCAACTGGGTGAACTGTGCAGCGACGTCGCCAGCGCCGTCAGCGGCGATCACGCGGGTTGAGGCGTCCACCACGAAGCGGCCATTGCCGGGCTGCACCGACACCGGGCGCGGAATGATGCTGGCACCGGTTACTTCCACCGGCAGCTGCTGTGCGGGCGCGACAGTGGAAGCGGCCAATGCATGGCCGCTGGCAGAGGCAAGTGCAAGCGACAGCGCAGCATGCAGAGCGTGGGTGGTGAGTCGGTGTCGGGTCATCGTGGATCCTTGTTGTTGACGGTTGGCATGCGGCCAGCCGCTGTTGCGTTTGCGGTTGATGTAACGGTTGCTGCAATCCGTGGGGGGATAGAAGTTGGGGTGGCGCCAATGGCGCTGACCTGCGCGTTGACGTTGGTATTGGTGCTGCTGGATTGGATCATCGCATCAAGTGCAAAGCCCATCAGCACGCCTTCGATATCGGCTGCAACAAGCACGTTGGCATGATGGGCGAGCGTACCGGCCATGCCCCACTGGAAGCCACGTCCCGTTGGTAATGCATGGGTAGCGAGCAGACGTCCATCGCGGCGATCAAGTACACCTATGCCAGCGGCGTGATCAATAAAATAGGGGTGGCCAGCGGCCATGCCGACCAGCAACTGGTCACCCAGTGCCAGCGGCGTGCCCCAGCTCCAACCGCCAACATCGGTGCGCCACAGTACGCGGCCGCTGATGATGTCGATGGCGCTTACCTTGCGCAGATCGGATGAGCCGATGTACAGCGTGTTGCCTTCAAACGAAGGTTCGGATTCGATCCACGAGGTCCAGAACTGGGTCATCCACAGCGCGTTGCCGGTGCGTGCGTCGATCGCGTGCAGCACGCCGCTGCGGTCATTGCAGAACACGCGGCCGCGATGCACCACCGGCGCTGCGCCCGGGCGCGAGGCTAGACGGTACTGCCATAGCGGAGTGCCGGTGCGCGCATTGAGCGCCTGCACCACACCTGCTTCGGTGACGGCGAACAACTGGGTGCCGTCGCTGGCCAGGCCGTGCTGGATGCGACCAGCAAGCTGCCGCTTCCAACGGCTGGCGCCGGTGCGCATGTCCAGCGCCTGTACGCTGCCGTCGCTGCCGCCGACATAGAGCTGGCCGTCGCCGAGTAGCGGGCGTGGGCCCTGCCATTCCCAGGCCGCCGATTGTGGTTGCGGAGGCTCGCGGCTGCTGCGCGCGTCCTGGATCGAGGAGCGCCATTGCTCGCGGCCGGTCTTGCGCTCAAGCCGATGCAGGTAGCCACCATCGCTGTTGACGAACACGGCATCGTCGGTGACCAGCGCGGTGGCATAGATCGGATAACCCAAGGCGCTGCCCCAGCGCAGGCTGCCATCGGCCAGGTCAACGGCAAACAGGGTGCCTGCGGTGGTGCCGATATAGGCAGTGCCGTCTGTAATCACCGGCGAGGCAAAAATCTGGCCACCAAGATGGGTTTTCCAGCGCGGGCCGGACAAGGCCTGGGGGGAAGTGTTGCCTGGGTTTGTCGTGGGCAGAGAGTCGCGGTCGCCGCGCCGCAGGCGCAGGCGTTCGCCGCTGCCCAACAACGTGCCCGTCAATTCCTTGTCCTGCAGCCGCAGCGCCATGTGCAGGCTGCGATGGACCAGGGTGTTGCTGTCGTCGAGATCGGCCTTGCCGTGCAGAGGCAGCGAGCGCAGGTGGGCGATGGGTAGATCCAGTTGCATGTCGTAGCGGCCGTTGGCGTCGACCTGCAGGTTCAGGCCAATGCTGACCTTCTCGCGCGGGCTGCCGACCTCGCCGAGCCAGTAGCCGGAGAGGTCGTCGGTGGCGATGCTGGGCTTGCTCACTGCAAGCAGCATCAGCAGCACCATGCCGTGCACGGCGGGGGCGAGCTGGTGTCGGCGTTGGCGGAGGTTGGCAAAGAAAGCAAATTCCATGCGGGCGATGACCTGTGCAAACTACGGGATGAGCTGAAACCTGGCGGGAGCGTTGCAGCGCCCCCGCCAGGAGGTGTTGCATCAAGGTTTAGAAGGCAAAGCGCAGCGAGGCCGAGTAGCGGCGACCACTGTTGTAAACACCGCGGGTAAGCTGTTTCACGCCGGAATAGGAGTGGTACTGCTCGTCCAGCAGATTCATGCCATCCAGACTGATCGTCAGGTGGTCATTGACCTTGTAAGCCACCGACGCATCCAGCGATGCGTAATCCATCGTCCACAGCTGGCGGCCACCGCTGACCTGGGTGAAGTACTTGTCACGCCAGTTGTAGGTGATGCGGGCGTTCCAGTTTTCGTTCTCGAAGAACGGGCTCAGGTTGAACTGGTGCTTGGAGTTGAACGGCAATGGACGGCGGTCGGTGGCTTCGCCATCGGAATAGGTGGCGTTGGCGATCATGCCGAAGCCCCTGCCGAAGTTCTGCTGCCACGCCAGTGAGACGCCCTTAATCTTGGCGTCACCGGCATTCTGCGGGCGGTCCACCAGGAACTGGTCATCACGGTTCTGGTTCTGGTTGAAGTGGGTTTCCACGCGCGAGGCCATCAGGATGTAGTCAGCCACATCGCGATAGAAGATCGAGCCGGCCAGGATGGCGTCCTTGGAGAAGTACCACTCCGCAGAGAAATCCAGATTGGTGGAGCGATAGGGCTTCAGATCGGGGTTGCCGCCACCGCCCTTGAGCGTCTGGTCAGCCAGCCACAGGTAGCTGGAGGCATCGGCGTAACCGGGGCGTGCCATGGTCTTGGCGGCGGAGAAGCGCAGCACCACATCGTCGGCGGCGTCGTAGACCAGGTTGAGGTTGGGAAGGGTGTTGTTGTACTTGCTCTTCTTCACCCGCCACTCGTACTGCCCGGTGGGGCAGGAAGTGAGGTTGACCCGGCAGTTCCAGGCCCCGGAGCCGACGTCGGTCTGCACGTAACGCACGCCGATATTGCCGCGCAGCCGCTCGTAGCTGAAATCGGCCTGCACGTAGGCCGCCTGGGTGTCCTCTTCAATCGTCCAGGTGTTGCGGATGAACTCCGCTGCGCTGAAGGTGGTCAGCTGAGGCATTGCTGCACCGGGCGGCAGCCAGTCGCCGCCCAGGATGTAATTGGACAGTTCCCAGCCATTGATGATGAAGCGGTTGCCAAGGTCACCGTAGCCGCTGAAGCCGTCCATGTAATTGCCCGGCATCTTCTGCGGGTCGAACTGCGAGGCAGACGGGCTTGCACCGACCAGGCCTACACCCAGCTGCGTCTGGCTGGTTTCGTGCTGGCGCTGTTTGTAGCCGGCGCGGACCATGTAGACCGGTGAGTCCAGCTTGAGGCCAAAATCCACCTGGCCATAGGTTTCCTTGTCCAGCGTCGGCTTGTCGACCAGGTTGCCGCCCCAGCCCGGATCCAGCCGGAACATGCTCGGGTTGGTGAACGGGTTGGCGCCCTGGAAGCTCACAGTGCCCGGGTGCTTGGGAGCGTTTTCGATCGACCAGGTGTAGTCGGTACGGGCCAGGAAGCTGCCGAAGACCTGCCTGGGGCCGCCCTCGGCCTTGGTGCTGCCGATATGGGTGGAGGCGAACCAGCGCTCGTCGTTCCAGTCGGCCTTGAGGTCGTAGGTTTCTGATTCCACCGAGGCACGACGACTCTGCAAGTCGAACACGGCCAAGCCGTTCTTGTGCTTTCCGCTGGTGATGATGCCGTCCTTGACGGTCAGATCGGTCAGGGTAAACAGGCTGTTGTAGGTATTGCCGGGATTGACGTACATCGCCTGCACCGTGTGATCGAAATTGGCATCGATCTTCAGTGCGTTCAACTCGATGTTCAGCTGTTCCAGCGGCTTGAACTGCAGCGAGGCGGAGTAGGTATCGCGCTTGCGCTCCTGGTTGAAGAAGTGCGCGCTGATCGAGTTCGGGCCTACCGCAGTCAGATTGCTGCTCAGCGTCTGCGCGCAGCTGCCGACACAGCTCGGATTGCCGCCGGGCGCGTTCACTATCGAGCCACCGCCGCCCAGGCCGGAGTAGTAGTTCTGGCCGGTCACGCTGCCATAGGACTCGATGCCCTGGCGGCGGATGCTTTCATGCGAACGCTGTGCCGAAACGATGACGCCGAAGTTGTCGGCCGCGTTTTTCCAGCCGAATGCGGCCGATGCCTGCGGATCGGTATTGCCCACCAGTTCGTTGCGGGTATAGCTGACCCGGCCGGTGATGCTGAGCTGCTCGGGCATGTCCAATGGCCGGCGCGTGGAGATGTTCACCGTGCCGCCGATGGAGCCTTCTTCCAGGCGCGCTTCCGGCGACTTGAACACTTCCACCTTGCCGACCAGTTCCGGGGCCAGCAGCGAGTAGTTGAAGGTGCGGGTCGGGAAGTCGGACATGTTCCAGTCGCCGGAGGCGATGGACTGGCCGTTGAGCAGCGTGCGGTTCAAGGCCGGATCAACACCGAGGATGCTGACGCGCTCACCCTGGCCGTAGGCCCGGTCGATGGTGACGCCGGGGATGAGGCTCATCGCCTCGGCGACGTTGGTGGCCGGGAACTTGCCTACGTCCTCGGCGGTGATCACGTCGACGATGCTGTCGGCATTGCGCTTGGACTCAAGTGACTGCTGCAGGCTGGCGCGGATGCCGGTTACGACAACGCGATCCAGGTCGGTTGCGTCCGGTTGGGCTTCCTGTGCGCTGGCCGCAAAACTGATCGCCAGACAGCTGACGATGGCGGCGGTTAACGGTGACTTGCGGTGTTTCAAAGGTCTCTCTCCCTTTGCTGATGGATGGCCGGCAGGTGATGCCGTCCAGTGATTCCCGCATCCCTTCGGGTGTGCGGAGAAACATCGCGGGCGCCGTAGTGGCCGGCCGCGTCGAACGCGGTGTCAGGTCAAAAACAGGCCGGTTGCAGCAAGGGTCCAGAGCGCTCCGCAAGCGGTGCGATGGGGAGTGGATCGGATGTACTGCCGGCCTTGCTTGTCCACGTCATGCCTCGATGGGTGGTTGGGGCGGGTGACTACCGTCGTTCAGCTCGGGGTGGAGTGTGCGTGTATTTGTTTTTGATTTGCAAAAATAATTTTCACGAAAAATTGGCGCTTTTAAATCTTTGTTTCATGCAATAAGTGCTGTTTTAAAAGGATAAAGTGCATGAAAAGAAATATCCATTCATTTCGCTTGAAACTTTTTGTTGGTTAATTCCTTTTGTTTTGAAAATTATATTTATCTTTAATTCATTGGTAATCCACATTCCGCTTTGCCGTTGTGGATGCGCGTTGCGATGCTGTTTTGCGCGTTGCTCTCGTTGCCCATGGGTGGGCTGCAGCGCTGCTCCCGTGGTGCCTCTGTGGCGGCCATGACAGGCAAAAAAAAGCGGGCCTGGAATACCCAAGCCCGCTGGAGAAAAAGACCGCAGAACAATTAAAACGTTTGGCTATGCCTTAGAAGGCAAAGCGCAGCGTGGCCATGTAGCGACGGCCGGTGCGATACAGGCCACGGATGACCTTCTCGGTGTTGGCCACGCCCGGGACTTCGGCGTAGGAGCGGTACTCGCTGTCGAGCAGGTTCATGCCGTCCAGGCCCAGGGTCAGGTTGTCGGTCAACTTGAGGTTGATGTTGGCATCCAGCGAGTCGTAGTCATCGGTGACCAGAAAGTTGCCGCGATCAGCCTGCGTGTAGTACTTCGAACGCCACGAGTAGGTGACACGTGCGCTCCAGCGCTCGCTCTCGTAGAACGGGCTGAAGTTGACCTGGTTCTTGGAGTTGAACGGCAGGCGGTTGCCGGCGTCAGCCTTGGCATCGGCGTAGGTGTAGTTGGCAAGCAGGCCTAGGCCGTTGTCCAGGCTGGTCTGGAACGCAGCCGAGAAGCCCTGGATCTTCGCGCCACCGGCGTTGTTCGGACGCGAGATGTCGTACACCGTGTCAGTCTGCTGCGACTGGTTGTAGTGGGTTTCCTTCTGGGTGGTGACCAGTACGTAGTTGTCGACCTTCTTGTAGAAGGCGGTACCGGCCAGGATGGCGTTCTCGGCGAAGTACCACTCAGCCGAGAAGTCCAGGTTGGTGGATTCGTACGGGTCCAGGTTCGGGTTGCCGCCGCCGCCGGTCAGGGTCTGGTCGCCGATCCACAGGTAGCTGGACATGTCGCCGTAGTTCGGGCGCGAGATCACCTTCGCTGCCGAGCCACGCAGCACCACGCTGTCGTTGAGGTCGTAGGCAACGTTGATGTTGGGCAGGACGTTGTTGTACTTCTTCTTGATGGTGTTGAGCACGTAGCCGTCAGCCGGGCACGGGCTCTTCAGCGAGGAGCAGGCATAGCCGGTGCTTTCCGACTCGGTCTGCACCAGGCGCACGCCGAAGTTGCCGCGCAGGCGGTCATAGCTGAAATCAGCCTGCACGTAGGCGGCGTTGATGTTTTCCTTCACCGTCCAGGTGTTGGCGGCATAGGACGGATCGCTGAAGGTGCTCGGCGTCGGCATGGTCTGCCACGGTGCCAGCCACTTGCCGCTGTTGATGTAGTCGGCCAGTGCCCAGCCGTCGATCATGAAGCGGTTGCTCAGGTCGCCGACGTTGCCGAAGCCGCTGAGGTAGCTGTCCGGCACTTCCTTCGGGTTGAACTGATCGGCGGTCAGGTCGCCATAGCCCTTGATCGAGGCCAGCGATACACCGGCCATCGACTGCGAGGTTTCATGTTCGCGACGCTTCACGCCAAAGCGGAGCTGGTAGATCGGCGAATCCAGGGTGATGCCGAAGTCGGCCTGGATGTACTTTTCCTTGTCTTCGGTCGGCTTGGTGACGATGTTGCCGCCCCAGCCCGCGCCCCAGTTGGTGGCGTTGGGCGGGTTGGTGTGCCAGCCGCCGGCCGGGCCGCCGCCGTCAAAGCGATAGGCGGACGGATCGGTGAACGGGCTGCCGGCATGGCCCGGCTTCATGTGGTTGGCGACGTCGGTGATCGGATCGGTCTGGTAACCGTGGAAGTTCAGGGTCGGGGTCTTGCCGGTCAGGTCATAGCTGTAGTCGGCCTTGTTGAGGAACTCGCCGAATACCTGCTTGCCGGTGCCGCCGCTGGCCTTGGAGGTGCCGGCGTGGGCCGAGGCGAACCAGCGCTCGTCCTTCCAGGTCATCTTCAGGTCGTAGGAATCGGTGTCCACCGTGGCCTGGCGGTTGAGCAGGTCATACACGGTCAGTGCGTTGCGGAACGATGCCTTGGTCATCACGCCGCCATCGACGGTGACGTCGGTCATGCTGGCCAGCGAGTTCCATGGATTGCCGTTGAAGGCAAACATGGAGTGGGTCATGTTGTCGTACTTGGCCTTCACATTGAGTGCGTTGAACTCGATGTCCAGCTCGTCGGTGGGTTTGAACTGCAGGGCCACGGACAGAGTGTCGCGTTTGCGCTCCTGTTCGAAGTAGTGCGCGCTGATCGCGTTCGGCGCCACCGCGTTCGGGTTCGCCAGCAGGGTTTCCGCGCAGCTGCCCACGCAGCTCGGCGGCATGGTGGTAGCCGGGTCGGTCGACCAGTCGGTGGTGGTGGTGGTGATCGAGTTCGGCGAGCCGCCCTTGCCGTTGATGTAGTCCTTGCCGCTGACCGTGCCGTAGGACTCGATGCCGTCGCGACGGATGTTCTCGATCGAACGCTGCGCCGAGACGATCACGCCGAAGTTGTCGGCCTGGTTCTTCCAGCCGAACATGGCCGATACCTGCGGATCGCCGGCTTCGACGCGGTCGTTGTACAGATAGCCAACCGCACCGGAGATGGTGGTGCCGCTCAGGTCCAGTGGCTTGCGCGTGGAGACGTTGACGGTACCGCCGATGGAGCCTTCCTCAAGCCACGCTTCCGGGGACTTGTAGACTTCGACCTTGCTCACCAGCTGTGGTGCCAGCAGCGAGTAGTTGAAGGTGCGGCCAGGCTGGTCCGAGATGAACCAGTCGGCCGAGGCAATGGTCTGGCCATTGAGCAGGGTGCGGTTCAAGGCTGGATCGGTGCCCAGGATGGAGACCTTTTCGCCCTGGCCGAAGGCCTTGTCGATGGTCACGCCGGGAATGATGGTGATGGCTTCGGCAACGTTGGTGGCCGGGAACTTGCCCACATCTTCGGCGGTGACCACGTCGACGATGGCGTCCGAATCACGCTTGGAATCCAGCGCCTGCTTCAAGCTGGCGCGGATGCCGGTGACAACCACAGTGTCCAGGTCGGTGGCCTGCTTGCCGGCTTCCTGTGCGTGCGCCGAGAAGCTGATACAAGTGACGATGGCGGCGGATAATACGGACTTGCGGTACCTCATGATGTCTCTCCTCATCATTGATGGATGCCGGCGGACTTGGCCGGTTTTTTCTTCAGTGGGAACCCGTGCACGAGCAGACAGCTCCATGCACCTGCGGTACTGCCGAATTCGACGCGACGGGTTCAATTTCCCTGCGTCCCAGATACCAACTGGCGGCGCCGATGACGCCCAGTTGCCCGTGCTCTACCAGCTTCACGGGAATGCGCTGCAGCGCCTCGCGCATCGGCCCCTTGTTGAGGAAGCGCTCGGCGAAGCTGCTGTTCAAAACAAACTGACTGATCTTCGGCAGGATGCCGCCAGCCAGATAGATGCCGCCGTGTGCGCCGTACAGCAGCGCCATGTCACCGACGGTGGAGCCGAGGGTCGCGCAGAACAGCTGCAGCGTTTCCACCGCCAGCGGGTCGCTGCCATCGCAGGCGGCGGCGCTGATCGCATCGGGTGAACGGTGTACTGCGGCGCGGTCGCGGACCACGCACAAGGCGTTGTAAAGATTGAGCAAGCCGGGGCCTGACAGTGCATGTTCAATGGCGACATGGCTGCGGCCCTGCTGCATCTGCTGCAGCACCGCCATTTCCAATGGCGTACTGGCGCTGAGCGACGCCTGTCCGGCTTCGGTGGCCAGCACCATCGAGCGCGAACCGTTGGGGATCCACAGTGCGGCGCCCAGGCCGGTGCCGGGGCCGACGATCAATACAGGGCCTTCTGCGGCATCGGCAGGGCCGCTCAGCTGCAGTGCCTGGCCAGCGTCGATATGCGCGGCGGCATGCGCCACTGCCTCGAAATCATTGACCAGATGCACGGCCTCAAAGCCGAGGTCATCGCGGATGCGGTTGCAGGACAGTGGCCACGGCAGGTTGGCGGAAATAACGGTGCCGTCGGGCAGCGCATAGCCGGCACTGGCAATGGCGCATTCGCGCACTTCGCGGCGGTCCACCGGGAACTGCGCAAGGATCGTGCTCAGGTCCGGGTAGTCGGCGCAGCGGTACTGGCGGTAGGCCAGCAGCTGCAGCGGCGCGGCAGGATGGGGGCCGGGCTGCACCAGGCCAATGCGCACATGGGTGCCGTCCACATCGGCGGCCAGCAACGGCGCGGCAGATGCGGAGGTGGTCAGCTTGGAAGTTGGATTCAGGCTGGCAACCACGTACGTCCCCTGGGTATGCGCGACACCTGATGGCGTTGCGGCATGCGGAGTGTCGGGGCTTGGTGACAACGATGTCAAGATGCATTGCAAAAAATTTTCACGCAGCGTCGGGGCGCCGGTACGTTCATATATTGATGATTTGAGGGGTTATTTTGGTTTCGTATGAAATCCAACGGGGGAATTTGCTGGTATCCGAGCCGTTGAGATCTGTCCTGTGAAATTTTTTGGCAGGGTTTGGCCCAGCCACAGCAGGCCGCCTCGCGGCGGTGGCTGGTAGGAGCGGCGTCAGCCGCGAAGCCAACAGCAATGACGCTTCAGGGCTCTCAAGCCGTACCCAACAGCCAAGGCCGGCGTTTGGACCAGATCCGGAACTGGTCAGAGCGCGGCGCAAGCAAGCCAGCGTTTGTGGGAGCGGGGTAAGCCGCGAAGCTGAAAGCAATGAAGCTGCGCGACTCTCCAGCCATGCCAGTAGCAAAGGCCTACATTCGGATCAGATCGCGGGCCGAACATCGCCTCAGCTATTGCATCCCTGGCTTCGCGGCTCACGCCGCTCCTACGGATCTCAAGGCGACCGCGCCGGCGTAAGCAAGCCAGCTTTGTAGGAGCGGCGTAAGCCGCGAAGCTGATAGCAATGATGCTGTGGGGCTTTCCATCTGTGCCAGCAGCCAAGGCTGACATTCGGGCCAGATTTCGAACCGGGCATCTTGTCGGCTGTTACATCCCTGGCTTCGCGGCTTACGCCGCTCCTACAGATCTCAAAGCCACCGCGCTGGCGTAAGCAAGCCAGCTTTGTAGGAGCGGCGTAAGCCGCGAAGCTGATAGCAATGAAGCTGTGGGGCTCTCCATCCGTGCCAGCAGCCAAGGCCTGCATTTGGACCCGATTTCGAGCCGGGCATCTTGTCAACTGCTGCATCCTTGGCTTCGCGGTTTACACCGCTCCCACAAGTGCACATCTCCACAGCCCCACAACCTCACAACGTCACCACTCCACACCCCCAATTCCGCTACAAACGCCGAACAGCAGAAGGCCACCGCATGCGGTGGCCTTCCGGGTACATCAACTGCGGTGGTGCGGATTACTTGGCCGGCTCAAGCTTGATCCAGTCCAGCGTCCACATGGTGGGGCGGGTGTCGCCGGTGAAGCGCACGCACAGGTCGCCGCGTTTCGCCTGGGCGGTGATGCTGGCATCCAGCTCCAGGAAGCCATCGGCACCCGGTTCGGCCGGCAGCGGCACCGAGGCCAGCGGCTTACCTTCGCAGTTGGCGAGGATTTCCATTTCACCGTGGGCGGTACGCGCCGGGGCGAACTTGCGCGAGGGCTCGTCGTGCGCCAGCTGGAAGTTGTAGGGGATGCGCCCTGCACGCACTTTGATGCTGGCGATATCCGACAGATCAACATCACTCCACAACCAGCACGGGTTGAAGATGTTGACGTTGAATACTTCGCGCTCGCCTTCGGCCGGGCCGTCATCTTCCAGGCGCAGCAGCAGCTTGCCACCGTTCGGGCACAGGCCGAGCTGGGTATCCTCGCGGACCAGCAGCGAGGCAGCGTCCAGCTTGAAGGTCTTGGCTGCGGCCAGCGGCTTGCCGTCGAAGAACGCAGCGGTCTGTACCTGCACCGGCACCTTCAACTGCAGCGGCTGTGCGTACAGCGGCGAGCTGGCGGTAACGGCGCTGCCGTCCACGGTGTAATGCACCGGGTAGCCCAGCGGATTGACCAGGCTCACCTGTACTGCACCGGTGCGGTGCTCGCCCTTGTCCTGCATGTCCACCTGGAACGGCGTCTTTGCATAGGCGATGTTCATCGCCTGATAGCGCTGCAACTGCTGCGGCAGGCGCTGCAGGAAGTTGCTGAAGTTGCGCTTGTCCTGCGGGCTCCAGCCGGTTTCGGCCACTGCGGCCAGGCGCGGGAACAGGTTGTGCTCCAGGTTCTGGTCGTTGCGGGTGTGCTCGTTGAACATATTGGCTTGCAGGCCAAGGATATGCGAGCGCTTGTCGGCGGCAAGCTCGGCCGGTACCGGCTCGAACTCGTAGGCCTTCTGCAGGGTGATGGTGGTGGGGCGGCCCGGCGGCTCGTTCGGCGAGTCGGTCTGCAGGTAGTCCATATACATGTGCGTTACCGGCGACATCACCACGTCGTGGCCTTCGCTGGCGGCCTTGAGCCCGCCTTCGGTGCCGCGCCAGGACATCACCGTCGCTTCCGGTGGCAGGCCGCCTTCGAGGATTTCATCCCAGCCGATCAGGCGACGATCATGCTGCTCCAGGAATTTCTCCAGGCGCTTGATGATGTGGCTCTGCATTTCCATCTCGTCCTTGGCGCCCAGCTCGCGCATGCGCTCCTGCACGCGCTTGGAGGCGATCCACTGGTCCTTGACCGCTTCATCGCCGCCAACATGCACGTACTTGGACGGGAACATCTCAATCACTTCTTCCAGCACGTTTTCCAGGAACTGGAAGGTGCTTTCCTCGGTGTTGAACAGGTTCTGGAACACGCCCCACTGGTTGTCGATGACCAGCTTCTGATCAGTGGTGCCCAGTTCCGAGTAGGCGACGATGGCGGCGGTGGCATGGCCGGGCACGTCGATTTCCGGGATCACCTGGATATGGCGCTCGGCAGCGTAGGCGATGATTTCGCGGATCTGTTCCTGCGTGTAGTAACCGCAATACTGGCGGGCTTCACCGGTGGCGGCGTTGCGGCCGGCATCACCCAGCGGCACGCGGCAGCTGCCCACTTCGGTCAGCTTCGGGTAGCGCTTGATCTCCATGCGCCAGCCCTGGTCATCGGTGAGATGCCAATGGAAGGTGTTGAGCTTGTGCTGCGCCATCGCATCGAGCAGCTTCTTGATCTCGTCCATGCTCTGGAAGTGGCGCGCCGAGTCCAGCATGAAGCCACGCCACGGGAAGCGCGGTGTATCGGCGATGGTGGCAGCGGCAACATGGCCGGGCGTGTTGCCGGTCAGCAGCTGCGCGGCGGTCACCGCACCGTAGAACAGGCCGACGTCATCACCGGCACTGATATCGATACCGGTGTTGGACACCTTGAGTGCGTAGCCTTCGGCGGTATTGGTTGCCGAAGGATCAAGGCGGAAACGGATCTGCGCCTTGCCGGCATTGTCGGCAACGGCCAGGGTCGGGCCGCCGTTCTGCTTGAGCAGGGTCACGAACTGCGCTGCGGCGCGGCGCGCGGCGTCATCGTTGCCACCGGCGCGGGCAGCGCTGCTCAACACGAAGTCCTTGCCGCTGTCAGCCTGGTAGCTGGCGGGCAGGGGAATAAGCGAAGGGGCGGAGGTGGTATCGGCAGCCTGCACCTGCAGGGCGTACATGCCCAGCAACACGCAACTGCTGAGCCACGGCGCGCGGCTGCGCTTGTGGAAGGACTTCGTCATTGGCGGAGCTCCT
Organism: Stenotrophomonas nitritireducens; assembly: GCF_001700965.1. Taxonomy (NCBI): domain Bacteria; kingdom Pseudomonadati; phylum Pseudomonadota; class Gammaproteobacteria; order Lysobacterales; family Lysobacteraceae; genus Stenotrophomonas; species Stenotrophomonas nitritireducens. Next base: position 1,421,399 of record NZ_CP016756.1, on the reverse strand, counting down.
GTCTGTGCTGGGGCGGCAGTGTGTCCTGCCGCATCGATCTTGTGTAGTGCCGAACAGCGCCCGGCAATGTGTTGCTTTTGTAGTGCCGAGCCATGCTCGGCAACCGCGCAATGCCGAACGAAACCATTGCCGAGCATGGCTCGGCACTACAGGACGCGTAAAGGCGAAACCATTGCCGAGCATGGCTCGGCACTACAGAAAGCATGGAGCGAAACCCCATGCCCAGCATGGTCCGCCACCACGTGTCGCAAAAAAAAACCGGGCCCGGAATGATCCAGGCCCGGCGGGTCACGCTATCCGGCAATGGTGCGTGCCGGGATGGATCAGAACTTGAAGCGAGCGTTGAAGTAGTACTGACGACCGTTGTTGTAGAACGCAACCGGGATGGTCGAGCTCTGGTAGTACTTGTAGGTCGGGTCGTTGAGGTTCAGCGCGTCCAGGCTGAAGCTCAGCCAATCGGTGGCCTTGTAGTTCAGCGAGACCGCCACGGTGCCGAAGGAATCCTGGTAGTACGGATTCACCGAGGACAGGCCGATCAGGAACGACGAACGGTAGGTGTAACCGACGCGGGCACCGAAGGTGTCGTTCTCGAAGTAGGCACCCACGTTGTAGGTGTCCTTCGAGTTGCCGAGCAGAGCATTGCTGCCGTCTGCCCAGGTGTGCGACGTGCTGCCATCGGAGTAGGTGTAGTTGGCGTCGATGCCGAAGTTCTCGCCGATCGGCTGCTGGTACGCCACTTCGAAGCCCTGCACCTGCGCGTTGGCGTTGGTCGGCAGCGAGATCTCGTACTGCTCCAGCTGGCCGGTGAGCTCGCTGAACAGCATCTGCTTCTCGGTGCCGTAGGCCACGTAGTCCTTCATGTTCATCGAGAACGCGCCGAACGACAGCAGGCCGCGCGGCATGAAGTACCACTCCAGGTTGGCGTCGAAGTTGGTGGAGACCACCGGCTTCAGGTTCGGGTTGCCGGCCGAACCGGTCTTGTCCAGATCGGAGCCGGATGCCGAGGCACCCAGTGCCGAGTAGTCCGGCAGGGTCTGGGTCTGCGACGCGGCGACGCGGAACACCAGGTTTTCCGCCAGGTCGAACTTGAAGTTCGCGCTGGGCAGCAGGCGGCGATCGGAGTTGCTGTTGTTGACGATGTTCCAGCCGCCCCACACCGGGCAGGCCCAGCCGCACACCGGGCCCGGGCCCTGGGCGAACAAGCTGCTCACGTCCGCATTGGCGATGTCGGACACCGCGCGGTAGCTCATGATGTCCTGCTTGATGCTGACATAGCGCAGACCAACGTTACCGGCCCAGTTCTCGCCGGTGAAGTTGGCCTGGATGTAAGCAGCCAGGTTCTTCTCTTCGACCTTCCATTCCGAGCCGTAGTTGCGGCGGCCGTTCGGGCCGTCGTCATTGGACAGCCAGGTGGAGTTGTTGGTGATTGCGTTCTTCAGCGCGCCCGGGGTGTAGTACCACAGGTTGCGCGGGAAGTTGCCGCCGATGCCGCTGGCGAAGCCGCTCGGGTAGTTGGCGGTGGCACCGTTCTTCAGCTCCGACCAGATATCGCCCGGGCTGGCGCCTTCCGGCGACATGGCTTCACGGCTGTGCTTGGCATAGCGCAGACCGAAGTCCAGCGAGCTCAGCATGCCGGTATCCATGTACTGGTTGAAGTCGAGCGTGGCCCACTTCTCCTTGTCCTCGGCGATGATCTGCTGGTTGCCCCAGGTACCGAAGCTGGTGACGCCGGCCGGGCTCAGGTCGCCGCCCAGGCTCCAGTCGGTTGGCGAGCCGTTGCCGTGGGTGGTCCAGCTGGCACCGCCGCCATTGGCGAGGGTGACTTCGGCGATGTACTGGCGGGCGGTCTTGCCTTCGCCCTTGGTGCTGCCGGCCTGGAACTTCGAGGTCAGGCTGTCATTGATCTGCCAGTCCGCGTCGAAGGTGATGTAGTTGGTCTTGGCCGACGACTCGCGGTAAATCATGTCGTAGACACCGTAGTTGGTGCCCGGCACGCCCGCGTAGGTGACGTTGGTGAGCACGCCGTCCTTGACCACGTAACCGGGCTGCGGCGCCTGCGAATTGGCGAAGTTGCCGCCCCACAGCATGAAGTTGCGGTTGTAGTTGTTGGCGTCGAGCTTGGAGCTGAAGCCGCTCACGCCCAAGGTCAGGTCGTCGCTGGGCTTGAACTGGATCTCGACCAGGCCGCCTTTGCGCTCGCGGGTCTGTTCAAACAGCGTCGAGCCGAGCAGGCTCGGGGCCCACACGTCGACCAGGTCGGGATTGCTCTGGCCCAGGGCGTTGATGGTGCCATCGTTGTTGCGGCCCAGCTTGAACCAGCCGCCCGGGAATTCCTGGGCTTCACGGCGCAGCTCGCGCTTCTGGCTGAAGCCCTGCACCATCACGCCGAAGGTGCCGTCGTCGTTCTTGTAGTTGAACAGGGCAGACAGCTGCGGGTCGTTGGATTTGGCCTGGTCCGAGCGCACTGCACCGATGGAGGCTTCGGCGGTGAACTGCTTGGAGAACTCCAGCGGCTTGCGGGTGATGATGTTGATGGTGCCGGTAGTGCCACCGTCCATCAGCTTGGCCTGCGAGGACTTATTCACTTCCACCGAGCTGACCAGCTCCGACGGCAGCAGCGAGTAGCTGACGCTGCGGCCGACATTGCCAGCCTGGGACAGAACGAACCAGTCAGCGGAACCAACAGTGTGGCCGTTGATCAGGGTCTGGGTCAGGCTCGGGCTGGTGCCGCGCAGGCTGACGCGGTCGGCTTCGTCGAAGCCGCCTTCATCGGCCGAGGACGAGCTGATGTTGACGCCTGGCAGGCGCTGCAGGGTGTCGGCAACGTTGTGCGCCGGCAGCTTGCCGACGTCTTCAGCAGTGACCACTTCAACGCGGGCATTGGCTTCGCGCTTGGTGTCCAGCGATTTTTCCATCGAGCCACGGATGCCGGTAACGGTCACGGTGTCCAGGTCGGTGGCGGTTTTTGCGGCTTCCTGCGCGTGTGCGCTGAAGGCGAGGCAGCTGACGATGGCTGCCGAAAGCATTGTCTTGCGATGCATGTTGTCTCTCCTCAACATCTGATGGTTTGGCACAAAGTGCCGCTTGACTACGGTCCTGCTGGTGGATCTGTTGCTTATGCTGCTGACGGCTTACGTGGCCGACTTTTCCAGATACCAACTGGCGGCGCCGATGACGCCCAGTTGCCCGTGCTCTACCAGCTTCACGGGAATGCTTTGCAACGCCTTGCGCATCGGCCCCTTGTTGAGGAAGCGTTCGACGAAGGTGCTGTTCAAAAGGAATTGGCTGATCTTCGGCAGGATGCCGCCAGCCAGATAGATGCCGCCCTGCACGCCGTAGAGCAGGGCCATGTCACCGATGGTGGAGCCGAGGATTCCGCAGAACAGCTGCAGGGTTTCCACGGCCAGCGGGTCGCTGCCATCGCAGGCTGCCGCGCTCACCGCATCGGGCGTGGTGTGCACCGGCGCGACGCCGCGCACCGCGCACAGCGCGTTGTACAGGTTGAGCAGGCCGGGGCCGGACAGCGCCTGTTCGATGGACACATGCGGGCGGTCATGCAGCATCTGCTGCAGCACCGCCATTTCCAGTTCAGTGGTGGCCGCCAGTGATGCCTGGCCCGCTTCGGTGGCCAATACCACCGAACGGTTGCCGACCGGAATCCATACCGCCGCGCCCAGGCCGGTGCCCGGGCCGATCACCAGCGTCGGCCCGCGCTCGGCTTCGGCCGGGCCGGTGAGCTGCAGCACCTGGCTGGCGTTGATGTGGCCGGCGGCATGCGCCACGGCTTCGAAATCGTTGACCAGGTGCACCCCGGCAAAGCCGAGATCCTCACGGATGCGGCCGGACGACAGCGGCCACGGCAGGTTGGCCGAGATCACCGTGCCGTCGGCCAGCGCATAACCGGCGGTGGCGATGACGCAATGCTCGACCGGCGGGTTGTGGCTGGCGAAGTCGGACAGGATCGCGCTGAGGCTGGGGTAGTCCGCGCACCGGTACTTGCGGTAGGACAGCACGTCGATGGACGGGTCGTTTGCCGCCGCCGCCCGGATCAGACCCACGCGGACGTGCGTGCCACCGACATCGGCGGCGAAGAAGGGCCGCGGGGCGGGGTCAAGGCGGGTGGTCTGCAGCGGGGGGACGACAGCTGTCACTCGGGTTCCCTATGGCGAGGCGCAGCGCCGGAGAGGCGCCATTCGGGGGCCGAGTCTGTAATCGTTCTGACAACGATGTCAACGAATAATTGAAACTTTCGATGTTGCGCTGCAGCGCGTCTGCGCAAACCCTGCAGCGCGGTCATTTGTTGCATTCGATAGCGTGTAGTGCCTCAACTTGCGGGGTTTTACGCAGAAAGCCTGATTCCTACGGGCTTGTCGGGCATCCCCGATGATCTGCGCCGAAGCCTCGGCGACGTTGCGTTGTTGACAAACCTGTCGGCACCAAACAATAAATGTGACAACGTTGTTCCCACGTAATCGCCGGACGGCTCGATCCGTCTCCCGCATCCGCAGGAGCTTTGCCCATGTCTGCTGTTCCCGACTCGACGCCGCGTACCAGCATGGCGTCGTCCATCGCCATCGTTGGCGTACTCTTCTTCATCATCGGTTTCTGTACCTGGATCAACGGCCCGTTGATCACCTTCGTCAAGCTGGCCTTCGACGTAAACGAGGTGTCGGCGTTCCTGGTGCTGATGGTGTTCTACCTGTCCTACTTCTTCCTGGCCCTGCCGGCCTCGTGGATCCTCGGCCGCACCGGCATGAAGAAGGGCCTGGCGCTGAGCCTGGCAGTGATGGCGGTCGGCGCGATGGCGTTCGGCGAGTTCGCCACCCAGCGCTGGTTTGGCGGCGCGCTTGCCGGCCTGTTCGTCATCGGCGGCGGCATGGCCCTGCTGCAGACTGCGGTAAATCCCTATATCAGCATCCTCGGCCCGATCGAAGGTGCCGCCCAGCGCATCGCGCTGATGGGCATCTGCAACAAGATTGCCGGCATTCTCGCACCGGTGATCATCGGTACCTTCGTGCTGCACGGCATTGGTGACCTGGAAGCCCAGGTTCAGGCCGCGGACGCCGCCACCAAGGCCGACCTGCTCAATACCTTTGCCGCCAAGATCCACACCCCTTACATGGTGATTGCCGGTGTGCTGCTGCTGGTTGCAGTCGGCGTGCTGTTCTCGCCGTTGCCGGAAGTGCAGCCTGACCAGGCCAATGCTGTGGCCAATGACGGCAAGGCCGCCAAGCGCAGCATCTTCCAGTTCCCGCACCTGTGGCTGGGCGTGATGTGTCTGTTCGTCTACGTCGGCGTGGAAGTGATGGCCGGCGACGCCATCGGCACTTACGGCAATGCCTTCGGCCTGCCGCTGGACCAGACCAAGCTGTTCACCTCTTACACCCTGTTCGCGATGCTGGTGGGTTACGTGATCGGCCTGCTGGTGATCCCGCGCTTCATCTCGCAGGAAAAGTACCTGGCGGTGTCGGCGGTGCTGGGCGTGGTGTTCACCCTGGGCGCCTATTTCACCCATGGCTATGTGTCGGTGGGCTTCGTCGCCGCGCTGGGCTTTGCCAACGCCATGATGTGGCCGGCGATCTTCCCGCTGGCGATCCGTGGCCTGGGCCGCTTCACCCAGATCGGTTCGGCTCTGCTGGTGATGGGTATTGCCGGTGGCGCGATCATCCCGCAGGCCTTCGCCCTGCTCAAGCATGCCTACCCGGAGCACTTCCAGCTGGTGTTCGCCGCGCTGATGATCCCCTGCTACCTGTACATCCTGTACTTCGGCACCGTAGGTCATAACGCGGGCAAGGCACGTGGCGCCTGAATCAAGCATCATGGCGGCAATCGAGCCAACGCGGGAACCGGTAATGCGTAGACCCACCATCAAGGATGTCGCCGAGCGTGCCAAGGTCTCTTTGAAGACCGTCTCGCGGGTGATCAACAACGAGCCTTCGGTGATGCAGGCCACCCGCGCGCGCGTGCTGCGGGCGGTGGCCGAGCTGGACTACGAGCCCGATCCTTCGGCCCGCAACCTGCGCAGCAACACCACCTTCGTGATCGGGCTGGTCTACGACAACCCCAATCCGTACCACATCATCGGGGTACAGAACGGTGTGCTGTCGGCCTGCCGCGAGACCGGCTTCGGCCTGCAGATCCATCCCTGCGACTCGACCTCGCCGATGCTGGCCGAGGAGCTGGCTGACTGGGTACAGCGTTCGCGCTTGGCCGGCTTGGTGCTGACCGCGCCGATGTCCGAGCGGCCGGAACTGGTGGCCGCGCTCAATGCGCGTGGCATTAAGACCGTGCGCATCATTGCCGCCACCGAAGACCCGGGCGATGGCCCCTGCGTGTTCGTCGACGACCGTGATGCCGCCTATGAAATCACCGAGCACCTGATCCAGCTGGGCCACCAGCGCATCGGCTTCCTGTGGGGCGGTACCTCGCACCGCTCCAGCGGCGAGCGTTACGCCGGCTACGAAGCTGCGCTGAAGGACTACGGCATCCCGCTCGACAAGCACCTGGTGATCCCGGGCGATTACACCTTTGATGATGGTTTCCGTGGTGCGCGCCGCCTGCTGGCGCTGCGCGAGCCGCCTACCGCCATCTTCGGCTCCAACGACGAAATCGCTGCCGGCGTGCTGGCGGCGGCCAATTCGGCCGGTTTGAACGTGCCGTATGACCTGTCCATCGCCGGTTTCGAGGACAGCCCGTTCTCGCGCCAGTCGTGGCCGGCGCTGACCACCGCCAAGCAGGCTACCGGCGACATCGCCCGCCATGCCGCGCGCTTGCTGATAAGCCAGCTGCGCACCGATGCCTACGAAGACAGCCCGGCACAGCTGCAGAACCAGGGTTTTGTACCGCAGTTGGTGGTACGCGGCTCGACCGCGCCGCTGCGTCAGCAACCGTCGCGACCTCCTTCATCTCCCCCCGACCTCTCCGAGTAACGATCCATGGCACTGCCCAGTGAAACCGAAACCCTGATGTTCAACGAGGCTGCAGAAAGCGCCTCTGTCATCGCCGCCCAGTTCGCACGCAACCGCGACGTGGTGCAGGCCCTGGCCGCAGATCTGCGCCAGAACCCGCCGCCCTTCGTTGTCACCTGTGCACGCGGCAGTTCCGATCACGCGGCAACCTATGCCAAGTATCTGTTCGAAACCCAGCTCGGCCTGGTCACCGCCTCGGCCTCGCCGTCGGTGGGCTCGGTGTATGAAGCGCCGCTGCAGCTGCGCGGGGCGCTGTACATCGTGATTTCGCAGTCGGGCAAGAGCCCGGACCTGCTGCGTAACGCCGAAGCCGCCAAGGCCGCCGGCGCGCGCGTCGTGGCGCTGGTCAATGTGGAAGACTCGCCGCTGGCACTGCTGGCTGAAACCGTCATTCCGCTGGGCGCCGGTGCCGAGCGCAGCGTCGCTGCAACCAAGAGTTATCTCGCCTCGCTGGCGGCGATCCTGCAACTGGGCGCGTACTGGAAGAATGATCCGGCGCTGATCGCCGCGCTGGATGCCTTGCCGGCCGCAATGACCGAAGCCTGGGCCTGCGACTGGAGTGCGGTGACAGATGGTCTGGTCGACGCGCACAACCTGTTCGTGCTCGGCCGTGGTCCCGGCCTGGCCGCCGCGCAGGAAGCGGCATTGAAGTTCAAGGAAACCTGCGGCCTGCATGCCGAAGGCTACAGCTCGGCCGAAGTGAAGCATGGCCCGATGGCGCTGGTGGGCCGCGATTTCCCGGTGCTGGCCTTTGCGCAACCCGATGAAACCGGCGCCGGCACCCGTGCCGTGGCCGAAGAGTTCGCCGCACGCGGCGCGCAGGTGTGGCTGACCGGTGAAGGCGGCAACCTGCCAACCGCCGCCGCGCCGCACCCGCTGTGCGCACCGCTGCTGACGATCCAGAGTTTCTACCGCGCGATCAACGCGCTGGCGCTGCGTCGTGGCAACAACCCGGATCTGCCCCCGCACCTCAACAAGGTGACGGAAACCGTCTGATGAAAACCGTGCTGCGCAATGGCCGGGTACTTGCCGGCGAGAACTTCCGTGACGATGTCGCGGTATTGATCGAAGACGGCCGCATCACCGCGGTCGTCGCCAGCGACGACCCGGCGGTTGCCGCGGCCGATGCGCAGGTGGACCTGGGCGGCGGCTGGCTGCTGCCCGGTTTCATCGATGCGCAGGTCAATGGCGGTGGCGGTGCGTTGTTCAACAACCAGACCGACGTCGATGCATTGCGCACGATGGTGGCCGGGCATCGGCGCTACGGCACCACCGGCATGCTGCCGACGCTGATCAGCGACGATGCCGAGGTGATGGCGCGCGCGGTGCAGGCTACGCGCGATGCGATCGCGGCGAAGGTGCCGGGCGTGCTCGGCATCCATCTGGAAGGCCCGTATATCGCACCAGCTCGCAAGGGCACACATGATGCCGGCAAGTTCCGCGTGCCCGATGCCGACGAAGTGCGCATGGCCACCTCGCTGGACAATGGCGTCACCCTGATCACGCTGGCGCCCGAACGCGTGCCGCTGGCAACGATCCAGCAGATGGTGGCCAATGGCGCCATCGTGGCCGCCGGCCATACCGCCGGCAGCTATGACGAAATCCGTGCCGGGCTGGATGCCGGCATCACCGGTTTCACCCATCTGTACAACGCCATGTCGCCGCTGCAGGGGCGTGATCCCGGCGCGGTGGGCGCGGCCTTGGAAGACGCTGACAGCTGGTGTGGCGTGATCGTCGATGGCGTGCACGTGCACCCGGCCAGCCTGCGCGTTGCGCTGGCAGCCAAGCCGCGCGGCAAGGTGTTCCTGGTGACCGATGCGATGCCGATGGTGGGCTCGGACAACCCGGCCTTCGAGTTGTATGGCGAAGTGATCACCGCCGTTGATGGCGTGGTGCGCAACGCCGCCGGTGCCTTGGCCGGTTCGGCCCTGGACATGATCACTGCCGTGCGCAATACGGTTGGACTGCTGGGTTTGTCGCTGGCCGAAGCTTCGCGCATGGCGTCGACATATCCGGCGCAGTTCCTGGGGCTGGATGACCGCTACGGGCAGATTGCAGCCGGCTACCAGGCTGATTTTGTATTGCTCGATGCCGATCTGCAGGTGCAGGCCACCTGGATTGCTGGTCAACGCGACTGAGCTTGACGCCATGAACAAAGCCATCCGTTATGCCTCGGTGGATGCCCTGCGTGGCATCACCGTGGCGGCCATGCTGCTGGTCAACAACCCCGGCAGCTGGAGTCATGTCTATGCACCGTTACGGCATTCGGAATGGCATGGCTGCACGCCGACCGACCTGGTGTTTCCGTTCTTCCTGGTGATTGTCGGCGTGTCGATCGCGCTGGGCGTGGTGCCGCGGGTGGAGCAGGGCGCTGATCGTGGTGCATTGACGCGCACGGTGCTGATCCGCGCCGCACGCATTCTTGGCTTGGGCCTGCTGCTGCATTTCCTCGCCTGGTGGTGGCTGGAGCTGCCGCATTACCGGCCGTGGGGCGTGCTGCAGCGTATCGGGTTGTGCTTTGCGTTTGCCGGCGCGGTGGCGATCTGGTTGAAGCCGAAGGCGCAGACGCTGTGCCTGGGCGTGCTGCTGGTTGGCTACGCTGCATTGTTGGCGGCCGGTGGCACGCTGGAGCCTTGGCTCAACGTCGCCAGCCGGGCGGATACGGCGCTGTTTGGATCACTGCTGTACCAATACGACGCGGCAAGCGGTCATGGCCATGACCCGGAAGGGCTGATTTCCACTTTGGGCGCCTTGGCCTCGACCCTGCTCGGCCTGCGTGCGGGCGCGATGCTGCGGCTGCGCCCCTGGCGGCTGCTGCCCGCCGCTGCGCTGTTGTTGCTGGCCGGTGGCGTATGGGCGAACTGGTTGCCGTGGAACAAGAACCTGTGGACGCCGTCCTACGTGCTGTGGACCGGCGGCTGTGCGTTCGCCGGATTGTGGCTGGCGCACATCCTGATCGATTGCAGGCAGTGGCCGGCCTTGGGCCGCCGCTTCGGCGTCAACGCGATCACCGCGTATGCGGGCTCGTCGGCGATGGTGCTGGCGATGATGGCCACCGGCAGTTGGAACTGGCTGTGGGAACATCTGTTCAACCGCTGGCTGACCCCGCTGGGCGGCGCGCAGTTCGCCTCGCTGGCGATGGCGCTGAGCTTCGTGGCCGTGTGGTGGCTGCCGATGGCGTGGATGGACCGGCTTAGGATTTATCTGAAAATCTGAGGCGGCTGGTTGTAGGAGCGGCGTAAGCCGCGAAGCTGGTGATACATCGCCAACCGCAGCAGCTGCAATTGCAGAATCCAACGGTGTCTTTTGCATCGTTGGCTTCGCGGCTTACGCCGCTCCTACAACATCCAAAGGCCGTTGCGCTGGCGATCAGCGCATCGGCATGTGGGCGTTGCAGGCTTGCCCGCTGCGAGTAATCGCTGACTATCTGACACCTGCACATGCCTTTCTTTCAGGTGCGTCGGCCATGTTGGAACCGGCATAATCCATGCTTGGCACGCTGCCAACCCGCCGGGAACATGGCGGGGCAAATCTGTTGAAAGCATGAAAGGGATGACATGAAGCACTCTCCAGCAATGATGGGCGTGGCGCTGTTGGCGTTGGCCATGAACAACGCGTACGCCAAGAAGCCCGAGGTGGCGCCCGGGTTCAATTACGAGTTCAGTGTCGGCGCGGGTGCCAAGGGGCGGCAAGCCGGCGATGCGGAACTGCGTGTGGTCAGGCGCGGGCACACCGGCCGTGCCATTGGCCTGCAGATTGCGACGGGCCTGCTGGGTGGCGGCGCGATGGGTTTCGGCAAGAATCAACTGCATGGCGAGCGGATCAAGGAAATTCCGAATCCGGGCACGGATGTGCTGCAGGACGCGTTGCGTACGCAGGTGGAGCAGTGGCAAGCACAAAATCCGCAGCGTGTTATCGACCAGCCGCTCATCGTCGAACTGCAAGGCAGTGATTGGGTGCTGATGTACCAGGAGCTCGACCAGACAGACACGCCGTACGAGCTGCGCTACAGCACACGTATCGGCTTGAGGTCACCATCGCGGGGCTTGCTGAAGGGCGCTGAGTCGTACGGCAGCTTCACCTGTACGCCAACGCCGGTTGTGCAAACCTACCCGGCGTGGGCGGATGGGGATTTCGCGGGTGTTCGCGATGTCCGCGCGCGCTATGTCGCCGACTGCGCACAGCAGTTCGCCCAGTTGCTGCCGCAATGGATGCAGGTTGTTGGTGGTGACCCAGGCCCGGCTGCCGTGCAGGTCGCGACGGAAAGCCCGGCGGAAAACCCGGCGGAAAACCCGGCGGAAAACTTGCCGCCGCCGGTTGCCGCCGTCGAGCAGAAAGAGGACGCAGCGCCGCAGGCAGCGGATGAAGCGCCGAGCCAACTGCAGCCGCGCTGATCAAACGATTGGTAGCGGGCGGCCGTGTTGGCTGCAGCCCGTGGCTATTCGCCCGGCCTGAAGCGCAATGCTTCAGGCCGGGCGGCGACTGACAGACTCAGCGGGCCCGCTGCCTGTTGCCCTTCGGACCGGCGGACGGCGTTGGCCTGAGTACTGCGCGTACGCGCTTCCTTTGTAATGCGGGTCTGGCCGGCCTGCTCGCCACCGGTTTGATTGCCTGGTCAGGACGCAGCGTGTTGACGTGCCTTGCTGATCGCGGCGATGCGCGCCTTCTTCAGGGCCTCGCCGATGGCGGGGCCTTGCAGGCCTTCTGTGGCGATATCGCGCGCGTTGATTGCCAGTGCAGCGGCATGCAGGCGTTGCAGGGTTGCACGCTGTGGGTAATCGCTGTCTTCAAAACCGAGCCGGCCGCGTTTGTCGCATTCGCAGGCCAGAGCCAACTGCGCGATGCGCTCCGGGCGCCGGAAACCATCGCAGCGCTGGATCAGTTCCAGCACGGTGGCGTCGCGCAGCTCGTCAATGCGATGCACGTTGAGGTGTTCACGGCAGACGGCTTCGGCCAATAGCCGGTGATCGACCGGAATCTTCAGGCGTTCGCACAGTTTGGCGAGCGGCTTCAGGCCGCGCTGCTCGTGCATGATGTGGCGCGGCAGTTCGTCGGTTGGCGTCAGCGCCTTGCCGAGATCATGGGTGAGCGCGGCGAAGCCGATCAGATCATTGCCCGGTGCCAGTTGCGCAGCCATGTCGCTGACCATTTCCTGATGCACGCCGGTATCCACCTCCGGGTGGAACTCGGCGCGCTGCGGCACGCCGTACAGCGCATCCACTTCCGGCAGGATCGCAGCCAGTGCGCCGGTATCGTGCAGGCAGCGCAGGAACGCGGACGGCTGTTTCATGGCCAGGCTGCGGCGCAGTTCCTGCCAGATGCGTTCCGGGACCAATGCATCCAGTTCGCCGCTGGCGGCCATCTGCCGCATCAAGGCAGCTGTTTCCGGGGCGAGGGTGAAGCCCAGTGGTGCGAAGCGCGCCATGAAGCGCGCGGCACGCAGCACCCGCAAGGGATCTTCGACAAAGGCGGGGCCGACATGGCGCAGCACGCGCTGTTCGATATCGCGCACGCCGCCCCAGGGATCCACCAGTTCGCCGGTTTCCTCGTCGCGGGCAATGGCGTTGATGGTGAAGTCACGGCGCTGCAGGTCTTCTTCCAGTGTCACCGATGGATCGGCATCGACCACGAAGCCGCGGTAGCCGCGGCCGGATTTTCGCTCGGTACGCGCCAGTGCATATTCCTCACCGCCGTCCGGGTGCAGGAATACCGGGAAGTCCTTGCCCACGGCCTTGAAGCCGAGTGATTCCATTTCTGCCTGCGTGGCACCAACCACCACCCAGTCACGATCGCCGGGTTGTTGGCCGAGCAGGGAATCGCGGACAGCGCCGCCGACGAGATAAGTCTTCATGCAGCCATGATAAGGCGGTATGCCTGTAGTGCCGAGCCATGCTCGGCAGGGGCTCTATCGGTAAAGCCTCTGCCGAGCATGGCTCGGCACGACATTGGTAAGACCTCAGCCGAGCATAGCTCGGCACTACATTGGTAAGGCCGCTGCCGAGCATGGCCCAGCAGTACGGCGCTGCTTTCAGGGGGCTTGCTGGCAGCTGAAGGCTTTGCGGGCACCCTGGGTCTTGCCGACCATGCGGTCGCTCAGGGTCAGGGCGTTGCCGTTGAGGCGCCAGTCGTAGATCACGCTGAAGGCCAGCACCCGTGCCACGTACTCGCGGGTCTCCTTGTAGCTGATGGTCTCGATCCAGAAATCCGGATCGTAGTCCGGGCGCTGGCTCTGCCAACGTGCGGTCGGCGTCGGCCCGGCATTGTAGGCGGCGATGGTGACGTAGGGCAGGCCGTTGTACTTGTCCATCAGCTGGCGCAGGTAGGCGGTACCAATGGCGATGTTGGTGTCCGAGTCGTACAGGCTGGCGGCGCCGCCATAGCCGCTCAAACCTATGCTCTTGGCGACACTGGCACCGGTGGCCGGCAATACCTGCATCAGGCCCATGGCGTTGGCCGGCGACCGTGCGTTCGGGTTGAAAATGCTCTCGGCGCGGATCTCGGCGGCGATCCAGGCCGGGTCCAATGCGTTGCGTGCGGCTTCGCGGCGAATGCTTTCGTCGTGGTGCAGGGGGAAACGCAGGTTGTACAGGCGCATTTCCTGCGGGCCCTTCAATGCGAACACGGCGCGATCGAACCAGCCGTTGTTGCTGGCAACTTCCACCGCCAAGCGGCGCTGGGTGTCGTCGAAGCGGGTCAGTGCATCGGCCCATTCGCGTGCGGCCCAGCTTGGGCGCTCGATCTTGAACAGTTCGATCGCCCGCACCAGGGCCGGGTCACGCGCGACACTTGCTTTCGCGCTGGCGCTGTCGCCCGGATTCCACGGACACAAGGTGTAGGGCTGCTTGAGCTTGTCGGCAGCCAGGAAGCCGTGGAAGGTGGGCTCACTCGCTGCCGCCCGGTACAGCGCGGTCGCCTCGGCAGGCTTGCCGGTCTTCTCCAGCAGACGGCCTTCGAACCAGCGCCAGCGCGAATCGTTGCGTTGGCTGGCCGGCATGTTGCGGATGGCAGCCAATGCCGCCGGCCAGTCGCCGCGCGCCATCGCCTCGCGCGTGCGCCATTCGTGCAGGCGCTCGTCATAGGCCGAGGCGGGTACGGCGGCAAGGCGACGCGCGGAGTCGGGCAGGTAGGACGCCACCGTCCACAAGGCAATTTCATACAGCACCTGGCCCTGCTGCTCGGCACTCAAGCCCAGCGCCTGCGCGTACTGCGGAAGCTGCAGTTCGGCGGCACCTGGATCGGGCTTGGCCAGCTTCTGCAGGCCATCGACGGCGATGCGGCGGCTGCGCTCGTTCTTCGGCCAGTTCAGGGCGCGGGCGTCGGGCTTGTCGACGAAGGCGGCGTAATCGTTGGCCTGCGCCTGCTCGGCCGTGGGCAGGCCGCGTGCGGCGGCACGCATCACTGCGGGCTGCTGGGCATCGGCGGCCGCGTCGATGCGTTCCCAGCGCAGCGCCGGCGGCAGCCCGCCACGGCTGGCCAGCACCGCGAAGACTGGGTCGCAACCATCGGGCAGCGATTTGCCGGCGCTGCGCCACAAGGCCTGTGCGTCACTGGTCCATTGCGCGTCGGCCTTGCCGGTGGCCTGGCGGGCATTGAGTTCGGCGCAACGCAGGCCCGGATCACTACTGGCCTTCCAGTTGGCCAGCAGGGTCGGCCAATCCTGGCGGCGGGCGAGGGCGGGCAGCCAGGTCGAACGGAAGCTCTCGGCCACCGCCTGGCCTTGGTAACGCTTGAGGAAATCCTGGGCCTGCGCGGTGGGCAAGGTGTCGATGTTGCGACGCAGCGCGCTGAATTCCAGCCAGCCGTACAAGGGGTGATTGCGCAGTGCCGTGGCAGCACCGGCATCGAATTGCCCGCGCTCGGCATTGTCGATGGCGGTGCGCATCGCGGTGCGCTGCGCGTCCAGGTTCTGGGCATGGGCGCTGGCGCTGAGCAGCGCGGCAACGGCGGCCAAGGGCAGCAGGAGAAATTTGTTCATGGCCGAAGGATAACGGCCACGGCGTCAACGGCCGAGCGACAGCCCAACCCGCACATGAACGGGCACGTCCGCTGGGGGCATATCAACCAAAGCTGAACGAGTCTTCATGCAGCAGCTGGAAAGCGCCGAAGGCAGGCGTAGCTTCGGAGCCGAGGCAGCTCGCCTCACTCTGGGGTACTGGAATGGCATTCAGTGCAGCAGGCAACAGCGGACGTCCCTTGGCCGATATCAACGTCACACCGCTGGTCGATGTGATGCTGGTCTTGTTGATCATCTTCATCGTTACCGCACCGATGGTGTCCGTGCCCATCCCGGTGGATCTGCCACAGCGCAGCGAAAAGGTCCTGCCCAGAATCGAGCCGCCACCGCCGATCGAACTGCGGGTGGATGCGGCCGACCAGCTCTACTGGAATGGCGAAGTGCTGGCGATGGCGGACTTGCAGGCGCGGCTGCAGGCACAGGCCGATCTGCATGTGGGCAACCTGCCGGAGCTGCGCATTGATGCCTCACCCGATGCGCAGTACCAAGTGATGGCCAAGGTGCTGGCAGCCGCCAACAACGCGAAGATGGAGCGCATCGCCTTCATCCAGTAAGCCACGGGCTGCGATGGCATCGGCCACCCGATGCGGTGGCTGATGCTGCAGCGTCGCCGTTGCCTGTCGCGGCGACGGATCGGATGCGGAAACTGTTTCGGTGCAAGCGTTAGCGCGGTCGGCCGAATACACTAGCGGCATGCAAAATTCCCGATTCGCATCGCTGTTGCCGGTGCTGGCGGTGCTCGGCTCGGTGACCTCGTTGTCCATCGGTACCTCCTACGCCAAAAACCTGTTTCCCATCATTGGCGCGCAGGGCACCAGCGCGTTGCGCGTGGGTTTCTCGGCGCTGTTCCTGTTGCTGCTGTGGCGGCCATGGCGCTGGCATACCAGCCGTGCCGATGGCGCGGCTATCCTGCGTTACGGCTTGACGCTGGGGCTGATGAACCTGCTGTTCTACATGGCGCTGCGCACGATCCCGTTCGGGATTGCGGTGGCCATCGAGTTCACCGGTCCGCTGGCGGTGGCGATGTTCTCCTCGCGGCGGCCAATCGATTTTGTCTGGGTGGGCTGTGCGCTGGTCGGGCTGGTGCTGTTGCTGCCACTTGATGGCGGGCAGGCACTGGACCCGGTTGGGGTCATGTATGCGCTGGGTGCCGCGTTCTGCTGGGCGCTTTACATCATCTACGGTAAGCGCACGGGCCATCTGCATGCCGGCCACAGCGTGTCATTGGGTTTGCTGGCGGCGTCGCTGGTGGTGGTGCCGGTGGGTGTGGCGCACGCAGGCATGGCGCTGCTGGAGCCGAAGATCCTGCTGGCCGGGTTCGTGGTGGCGGTGGTGTCCAGCGCCATTCCGATGTCGCTGGAGATGATGGCGCTCAAGCGCCTGCCCAAGGAAACCTTCGGCATCCTGATCAGCATGGAGCCGGCGGTGGCGGCACTGTGGGCGCTGCTGTTGCTGCACGAACATCTCAGCGGCCTGCAGTGGCTGGCAATCGGCTGCACGGTGTTGGCGTCGGTGGGCAGCACCCTGACCGCGCGGCGCCGGCCGGCGCCGGCAATTGCTGCAGGCTGAGCCCTGCGCTCAGCGCAAGCTGTTGGCCGGCACTTCGACTTCCATTTCCACTGCCAGATGGTCCGAATGCGCGGCGGGAACGGCGCGCGTATCGAGCATCTTCATGGTGTCGGAAATCAGGATGTGGTCGATGGCGCGGTCCGGCCCCCAGCTGGGGAAAGTCGGCACCAGGCAGCTCGGCGGCTGCAGGCGGGTCTTGTGGTACAGCACGCGCATTTCCGGGCGGTCGGCCTTGCAGTTGAAATCGCCCATCAGCACGGCGTTGGGGTAGTCGGCCAGCACGTCGGAAATGAAATCCAGCTGCGACAGCCGCGAGCCGGTGCCCAGCGACAGATGTGCCACCGCCACGGTCAGGCCTTCGTCGCCATCGCCGTAACGGGCCACCAGCAGGCCGCGGCCGCCGATGCGGCCGGGCAGGGCGTGGTCCTGTACTTCCACCGGTTCCAGCCGGCTCAGCAGGCCATTGGCGCTGGACGCCACCCCGCCCATGCGGCGATTGGGCTGGTGCGCCCAGTAGTTGAAACCGGCGCGTTCGGCCAGGTAATGGGTCTGGTTGGTGAAGCCCGAGCGCAGGCTGCCGGGGTCGGCCTCCTGCAGGCCGACGATGTCGCGGCCGCTGGCCAGCTTGGCGATCGCGTCCAGGCTGGAACGCTTCTGCCCGGCAGGCAGGGCATGCGACCAGCTACGGGTCACGTAGTCGCTGTAGCGGCGGGTGCTGGAGCCGGCCTGGATGTTGGCGGTCAGCAATCGCAGTGTCTGGGTAGGGGATTTCACGGTGGGTCGAACTCAAGGGCCTCGTTGCCGAGGCCCTTGATACCTCACTTGGCGTTGGCGGCGCGTTCGCGCGCGATCAGGTGGTCGGCAATGCGGAGCATGTCTTCATAGCCCTTGCCCTTGACCAGGTACTTGCCGTTGACCACCAGCGACGGGGTGCCGGTGATCTTGCTGCGCTGGGCAAACTGCTTGCCACGGTTGACCTTGGCGGCGACGCCGAAGCTGCCCATGGTGTCGGCGAAGGTCTTGGGATCGACGCCGTACTTGCCGTAGAAGTTGGCGATGTCCTGCACCGAATCGCTGCCGCGCTCGCCCTTCAGGGTCTGCTCGATGTGGATGGCGGTGTACAGCGCATCGTGGGTCTTTTCCTGCACGCCCAGGGTCTCGGCGGCGTAGAAGGCGCGCGCGTAGTTGTCCCAGGTACCGCCAAAGGCGGCCGGCACGTAGACGAAGCTCACATCCGAAGGCAGGCCGGCCTTCCACGAGCTGATCAGCGGCTGGAAGCGGGCGCAGGCCGGGCAGACGTAGCCGAAGATCTCAACCACTTCCACCTTGCCGGTGGCCGGCTGGAACGGCTGGCCGCCTTCGATGGCGACATAGTCGGTGCCTGCAACCGGGTCCGGGCCGACCAGGCGGGCCTGGGCCGGAACCGGCGGAGCGACGGTGGCATCGGTCGCGGCGGCGGCCGGTGCGCTGCTTGCTGCTGCGTCGGCAGCCGGGGCCGGGGTTGCGGCCGGAGCGGCTTCGGTAGCGGCCGGGGCTGCCGAGGCGGTGGTATCAGCGGTGCCATCCTGGGCTTTGCAGGCAACCATCAGCGGCAACAGGGCGGTCAGGGCCAGGGCGAAGCGGATTTTCATCGGAAGGGATCTCCAGCAGGGTTTTGTTGGGGGCCGGACAGGCATGCCACGGCCGGCGCGCGCAGGGACGCATTATGGGCGTTGCCGGCTGAACCGGTAGCCCCGGTTCAGCCAGGGGCTCAGCGGCGGTTGCCGCTGCTGCGCTCGCGTGCGACCAAGGCCTCGGCGATGCGCAGGTTGTCGTCAAAGTTCTTGCCCTTGACCAGGTATTTGCCGTTGATGATCAGCGACGGCGTACCCGGCGGACGTACGCGCACGGCGAAGGCGCGGGCGTTCTTCACTTTCTCATCCACCTGCGGGCTGCGCAGCGCTTCGACATAGCGTTGCGGCTGCACGCCGTACTGGGAATAGAAGGTGGCCAGTTCATCCGGCGACACGTTCTGTACCGGCAGGCTGCGCTGTTCGTGCAGCGCCTTGAACACGTCGGCATGGCTGCGCCTGAGCACACCTACCTGTTCGGCCGCATAGAAGGCACGGGCATAGGAATCCCAGTAACCACCAAAAGCCGCCGGCACAGCGGTGAAACGGACGTCGGCCGGCTGCCTGGCAACCCAGGCTTCCAGCAGCGGCTCGAAATGGGCGCAATGGGGGCAGGTATAACCAAACAGCTCCACCACCTCGATCTTGCCGGCCAGCGGCGCGAACGGGCCGGGCTCGGCGATGAGCTCATAGTCCTGGCCTTCAACGGGTGCGGCAGCGGGGGCGGCCCAGGCCAGCAGCGGGGCTGTTGCCAGCAGCATCAGCAACAGTCGGGGAAACAACTTCATCGTGGCGGGTCTCCGTTGGAAAAACAGACGCCGACCTTTCGGCCGGCGTGTCTGCGTGGGGCAGTTGCCGGGTCGCCGGAGCGCCCGGCGGGGGTCAGGGTTGCGCGGCGGTGGTGGCTACCGTTGCGTCGTTGGCTCGATCATGCAGGCCCTGGATGTAGCTGGCCAGGGCCTGGATTTCCTGGCCGGTCAGCGCGTGACTGATCTGCGCCATGATCTTGAACTGGGTTGCATCGCTCTCGCCGGTCTGGCCTGCCTGGTAACGCTGCAGGCGCTGGGCCACATAGCCGGCATGCTGGCCGCCGATATGCGGGTAGGCCGGGCCAGGGTTGCCGGCGCCGGTCGGGCCGTGGCAGGCAATGCAGGCCGGAATGTTGCGGCTGCTGTCGCCACCGCGGTACAGCTTCTGGCCCACTTCGAAGAACTTCATGCCTTCGTAGGGAGCTTCGCTGACGACGGCGTCATCGGCGACACCCGCACCGGATTTCTGGGTGGCGAAGAAGGCACCGATATCGCGCATGTCCTGAGGGGTAAGCCCCTGCACGAACGGCACCATCGCGGCCACCGCGCCTTCATTGCGCTGGCCGTTGGCGATCAGGGCAATTTCCTTGGCGATATAGCGCTCGCTCTGGCCGGCCAGGCGCGGGTAGATCTCCACCGCCGAGTTGCCGTCGGCACCGTGGCAGGCGGCGCAGGTAGACGCCTTGGCCTCGCCGGCCTTGGCATCACCGGGCTTGGTCTTGCTGAAGTCGACCTCCAGCGAGGCGGTCTGTACAGGCGCATTGTCCGGCACGGGAGTGACCGAGCTCTGGGCAAAGGCGACGGCGGCGATTACAGGGACTACCAATGCAGCAACGGCAAGAACACGAGCATGGCGCATGCTGAAGCTCCGTGTGGACCGGGCCAAGCGGGGCTTTCCGCCGGCATCGACCGGATTATCAACGGCGTTTCGCGGCACGGTCAACGCAGCAGTGCAGCAAAATCGGCCGGCGCGGCTCCCGGGAAGGGCACGGAAGCCGACGCGCGGCGCCGCAACATGCGATCCTATGCACATGTCATTGCTCATAGAACGCGCCCGTTACCACCTTTCCGCCCACAATTCCCGGCAGTTGCCGCCGGATCTGGGGGCCGAAGTGGCATTTGCCGGTCGCTCCAACGCCGGCAAATCCAGCGCGCTCAATGCGCTGACCCGCCAGAATGCCCTTGCCCGTGTCTCCAAGACCCCCGGCCGTACCCAGCAATTGGTGTTCTTCGAGGTGACACCCGAGGCGCACCTGGTCGATCTGCCCGGTTACGGCTACGCCAAGGTGCCGCTGGACCTGCAGGCCCATTGGCAGGCCTTCATCGACCAGTACTTCCGCACCCGCAATGCCCTCAAGGGCCTGGTGGTGGTGATGGACATCCGCCATCCGCTCAAGGATTACGACAAGCAGATGCTCGGCTATGCGGTGCAGCGCGGTCTGCCCGCGCATGCCCTGCTGACCAAGGCCGACAAGCTGGGCCGTGGCCAGCAGATGCAGACCCTGCAGAAAGTGCGCAAGGAGCTGCATTCCAGCTTCGGTGACACGGTCAGCGTGCAGACCTTCTCCGGCGAATCCCGCCAGGGCGTGGACGAGGCCCGCGGCATCATCGGCGGCTGGCTGGGCCTGAACCCGCCGGCAGCGGACGAGTCGGCAAGCAAGGACACTGTGGGAGCGGCGTAAGCCGCGAAGCTGACGATGCCTGGATTGCAGGAGCGGCGTAAGCCGCGAAGCTGACGATGCCTGGATTGTAGGAGCGGCGTAAGCCGCGAAGCTGACCAACTCACAGGTCTGAGCGCATGGAAAACGCCGCCATATCAGGGCGGCGTTTTGTTTTTCGGATTGGTTGTTGTGAGAGCTGAAGCCAGAGCCAGAGCTAGGGTCAGATCCAAAAGCCAAAGCCAAAGCTCCCCTCACCCCTGCCCCTCTCCCGTAAACGGGAGAGGGGACGGCAACTGCCAAGGCAACAGCCGACGCGAACAGCCAAGCCAACAGCCAAGCCAACAGCCGAGCCAATAGCCGAGCCAATAGCCGAGCCAATAGCCGAGCCAATAGCCAAGCCAACAGTCAAGCCAACAGCCAAGCCAACAGCCAAGCCAACAGCCAAGCCAACAGCCAAGCGCAGCCTGATTAGCGCTTCAACGGCGAAAACTCGCCCGGCACCCACGCAAACGCCTCATCCTCGCGACGTACATGCCCCAGACCCGGGAAGGGCAGGTGCGCGCCGGCGACCCACCAGCCCTGCTCGGAGGCTTCCGCCATCAAGCGGCGGCGGCTGGCAATCGCGGCGGTGCGGTCGCTGTCGGCCTCGTAGGCGGCGTCGGGGCGGGTGAACTGGACGGCGTGGAAATGCACGATGTCGCCCCACACCAGCAGCTTCTGTCCGTTGCCGCCGTCCAGCAGGTAGGAGACATGGCCGGGGGTATGGCCGTGGCTGTCCACCGCGGTGATGCCCACCGGCAGGCGCTCAGCAGGGGTGAACCTGTGCAGCTTGCCGGCGGCAGCATACGGGGCCACCGCATTGCGTGCCATGCCGAAGGCCATGCGCACCTGCTGCGGGGCGGTGGCTTCGCTGGCCGGGTCCAGCCAGTAGTTGGCGTCGGCCTTAGTCAGCCACACCGTGGCATTCGGATATGCGGTCTTGCCCTGCGCATCCAGCAGCCCGCACATATGGTCGGGGTGGGCATGGGTCAGCAGTACGTCATCGACCTCGGCCGGGTCATAGCCGGCGGCGCGCAGATTGCCCAGCACCTGGCCCAGACCGGCTCCGAAGCATTGCGCGGTGCCGGTGTCGATCAGGCTCAGGTGCTCGCCGCGCTGTACCAGATAGGCATTTACCGCGGTCTGCAGGCCCTGCGCGTCTTCCGGCACATAGCGGTGATCGAGCAGACGGGTGACGGTGCCCGGATCAACGCCCACCAGTTCCTGCCGGCCCAATGCCACCGTGCCATCGAACAGCGCAGTGACCTGCAGTTCGCCGATCTGCTGGTGATACACACCGGCAATCTGCTGCTGCACGGTGTGCGGGCTGCGTGCCTGGGCGCCGCAACTGAGCGCAAGCATCAGCAGGGCGGTGGCAATCGGGTGCTTGGGGCGGATGGGCATGGGGATTCCTGCGAAAGCGGCATGGCCGCGTGGACCTTCATGCTGCGCCAGGTGGCAGCCGCGTTTCGCTCACAATGACGCGCGAACTGCTCGCTGTGCGCTCAGCTATTGCCGATGGCCGCCGGGTCCAGCCCATAGCGCGCGCTGAAACGCTTGTTGAAGCTGCCCAGCGAGCGATAGCCGGCGCGTGCTGCCACGGTCTTCAAGGGCAGCCGGGTGGTGTAGAGCAGTTGCATGGCATGGGCGAGGCGGGCATCGGCCACCAACCCGCGCACGCTGAGACGTTCGCCGGCCAGGCGCCGCCGCAAGGTGGCACCGCTGATGCCCAGATGGGATTCGAAATCACGTGATTGCCAATCGCGCTCGGGTTGCGCGGCCACCAGGTCGCGGATGCGATCACCCAGCCCGGGTTCGGGCGCAGCCAGCAGGCTGCCATGGCCGCGGCGGCAGAACGCCACCACCAGCGCGGCCAGAGCCAGTCGCGCTTCGGTGTACTGGCCATGCTGCAATGCCTGTCGCCATTGCAGCAGCGTTGCGCCGTGCTCGGACAGCGGCAAGCGCGCCAGTGCCTGGCCGGCATCGGGCAGGGCCTCGCTCCACAAGGCGCGCGCTGCGCCCAGTACTTCCGCGCACAAGGGCACGATGGCGCTCAGATACAGGCCGCTGTTCGGATCGGGGATGTTGACCACGTCGATGCGGCAGCGACGGCTGATCAGGAACAGGTCGCCCGGGCCGAATTCCAGCGTCTGTTGTGCGGTACGCACCTGCTTGCGTCCCTGCAGCAGGATGGCCAGCTGCGGCTGGGGGATTTCCACCGAGCTGGCGCCATGTTCGCGACGTGCGCTGATGCAGGCATAGCCCTGCGCCTGCGTGCAGTCCACCAGGGAAGCGAGCTGGGCCAACAGGGTGGGCGCTGCATCGGCTTGCACGCCCATCGGCTACACCGTGATCTGGAACAGATGGCCGATGGCTGCCGACGCAGCCATCGCCAGCGCGCCCCAGAACACCACCCGTACTGCACCGCGCAATGCGGGCGCGCCACCAGCGCGGGCCGCCAGCGCGCCGGTGATGCACAACCCGACCAGGGTGGCGGCAGTGGTTGTTTCCGCTACCCGTGTGGGCGCTGCCAGCAAGGCGGTCAGCACCGGCAGGGCGGCACCGATGATGAAAGCCAGGGCCGATGCGGCAGCCGCCTGCAACGGGCGTGCGCGCAGTTGCTCGGTGATGCCCAGCTCGTCGCGGGCGTGGGCGGCGAGCGCGTCGTGGGCGGTGAGCTGTTCGGCAACCTGTCTGGCCAGATCGGCGCTGAGCCCGCGTCGGCGATAGATGCCGGTCAGCTCTTCCAGCTCGCTGTGCGGGTCTTCGTGCAGCTCGCGCCGCTCCAGCGCCAGATCGGCGCTTTCGGCATCGGCCTGTGACATCACCGAGACATATTCACCGGCCGCCATCGACATGGCACCGGCCACGGTGCCGGCGACGCCGGTGGCCAGGATGGCTGAGGGGCTGGCGCCGCTGGCGGCCACGCCCACCACCAGTCCGGCGACCGAAACGATGCCGTCATTGGCACCCAGCACGGCCGCACGCAGCCAGCCGATGCGGTCGGAACGATGGGCTTCACGGTGATGGCTGCGGCTCATGTGCACAGTGTAGAACGGACGCCGGGCCGGGCGCGTAATGACTCGCAGGCGCAGTAGGCGTACCGGTCAAGTCTGCTTTTATAGGATGCTGCAAACCGCTGCCGTGACACGATGGCAATGTAGGCCGCGATATAGTGCGCCCTTGCGATGGCGGGGGCTGGCCCCCACCTTCCCGCCCTGACCAGAATTCTGCGAGCCTGCCCTTGTCGAGCCCGAGCCACGTCGCTGATACCCCCATCTCCCACCGCGACCAGCTGGTCGAGAGCATTGCGTCGGGTGAAAAGCCCAAGTCGCAATGGCGGATCGGCACCGAGCACGAGAAATTCGGGTTCCGCCTGGATGACCTGCGCCCGCCTGCGTTTGAAGGTGAGCGCGGCATCAATGCGCTGCTCACCGGCCTGACCCGCTTCGGCTGGGAGCCGGTGCAGGAGGATGGCAACACCATCGCCCTGCTGCGCGATGGCGCCTCGGTGACGCTGGAGCCGGCTGGCCAGCTGGAGCTTTCTGGCGGTGCCTTGCTGACCCTGCACGACACCTGCCTGGAAACCGGCAGCCACCTCAATGAAGTGGCGCAGGTGGCCGGCGAGCTGCAGCTGGGTTTCCTTGGTATGGGCTTCCAGCCCAAGTGGGCGCGTGCCGACATGCCGTGGATGCCGAAGGGCCGCTACCAGATCATGAAGAACTACATGCCCAAGGTCGGCTCGCTCGGCCTGGACATGATGACCCGCACCTGCACGGTGCAGGTCAACCTGGATTACGCCAGCGAAGCGGACATGGTGAAGAAGTTCCGCGTGTCGCTGGCGCTGCAGCCCATTGCCACCGCGCTGTTCGCCGATTCGCCGTTCACCGAAGGCAAGCCCAACGGCTACCTGAGCTACCGCTCGCACATCTGGACCGATACCGATCCGGACCGCACCGGCATGCTCGATTTCGTGTTCGAGGATGGTTTCGGCTACGAGCGTTACGTCGACTATCTGCTGGATGTGCCGATGTACTTCTCCTACCGCGCTGGCATCTACCACGATGCCAGCGGGCAGAGTTTCCGTGACTTCATGCAGGGCAAACTGCCGGCACTGCCGGGCGCGCTGCCGACGCTGCGTGACTGGTCCGACCACACCACCACGGCATTCCCGGAAGTGCGGCTGAAGAAGTACCTGGAAATGCGCGGCGCCGACAGTGGCCCGTGGAGCCGCATCTGCGCATTGCCGGCATTCTGGGTGGGGTTGCTGTACGACGAAACCGCGTTGAACGCCGCGTGGGATCTGGTCAAGGATTTCAGCCTTGCCGAGCGCAACGTGCTGCGCGATGGCGTGCCGAGGCATGCGATGAACCTGCCGTTCCGCAACGGCACGGTGCGTGATCTGGCACGTGAGGCCCTGGCGATTTCGCGCGACGGCCTGCGCCGTCGTGCCGCGCTCAATGCCGATGGCCAGGATGAAACGCGCTTCCTGGATGTACTGCAGGAGATCGTGGACTCGGGCAAAACCGCTGCTGAGCGCAAGCTGGAGCTGTTCCATGGCCGCTGGAATGGCAGCGTTGATCCGTTGTTTGCCGAGTTCGCGTACTGAGCGAACCGGCCACCGGTGGCCGGCGATGCGCGCGCCATCGCCCATGCCGGCCAGCGCCTTCGCCGTCTTCGCCCGCGTGGCGGCAGGCGGGCTTGGCTGGGTTCTTTCATCAGCGTAGTCACTGCGTGACGTGCGTGTGTATTGCTGGCTAAACTGCCGGCTCCCTTTTTGGAGTCAGACGCATGGCCAGCACATCAGACGAAATCGTCTTCTATACCAATCCGATGTCGCGTGGTCGGATCGTGCGCTGGATGCTGGAAGAACTGGGGCAGCCGTACCGCACCGAGGTGCTGGAGTTCGGCAAAAGCATGAAAGCGCCGGCTTTCCTTGCCATCAACCCGATGGGCAAGGTGCCTACCATCGTGCACCGCGGCGTGGTGGTGAGCGAGGCGGCGGCGATATGCACCTATCTGGCCGACGCATTCCCCGCGGCTGGTCTGGCACCGGCGCTGGACGATCCGCTGCGTGGCAGCTATCTGCGCTGGTTGTTCTTTGCTGCCGGCCCGGTGGAAGCGGCGATCAGCGCCAAGGCCTGTGGCGGACTACCGCCGCCGGAGAAAGCGGGAACGGTCGGCTATGGCAGTTTTGAACAGATGACCGATACCTTGGAGCAGGCCGCCGCCGGCGCCGCTCCCTGGTTGCTGGGCGACCGCTTCAGCGCCGCCGACGTCTACGTGGGGAGCCAGGTGCTGTGGGGGCAGATGTTCAAGACCTTGCCCGAGCGCGATGCCTTCGCCGCCTACGGGGAACGCCTGCGCAACCGTCCGGCATGGCAGCGTGCCGCCGCGCTGGACGACGCGCTGATTCCGCCGCGCGCCTGAGCAGGGACGCGGCCGCTTCAGGGTGAAGTGAATGCGGCTGGCCCCCGCGCTGGCTGCTGCGCGCTCAGTAACGCGCAGCGGTCAGTGGCGCGTCAGCCCATTGCCAAGCCTGTGTCTGCTGGCGTCGGGTTTCCTGCGCAGCCTCCGTCTGGCCCAGGGCCTGCTGCGCCTGTGCCAACCCATATAGCGACCAGCCATTGGCGGGATAGGTCGTCAAATCCTGCTGGAAGGCGTCGCTTGCGCCCTTGGCATCACCGGTATCCAGCAACGCGGCACCCAGGTAAGGACGTATCGGCAGGGGCCAATCTGCAGGTTCGTTGTAGGCAAGCGCATCTTCGGCGGCGGCGGCTACGCGCAGGGCGGTGATGGCGTGGCCGTGTTTGCCCTGCGCGCGTAGCAACTCGCCACGCAGCAATGCGTCGGCTACGCGCAGCACACCGTCGGCGTGGTTGATGTCGAAGAAGCTGATCTGAGCCATCGCCGGGTCGGCAGCAATTGCATGCAGCGCGTCGGCCTCGGTTGCGGCCTGCTCCAGGTTGCCCTTGCGGGCATGTGCCATGCCACGCGCGAAGTGGCGGATGGCGCTGGGGTAGGGCAGTTCGGTGGCAGCGCTGGTATCTGCAAGGATGGCATCCCAGTCGCCGAAGCGGACCTGGGTGAGCAGCGGTGTCACCACGAACTGCTGCATGAACTGCATCGGTGCCTCAGCCATTGCGGCGCGGTCCGCCCGCTCGGCCGTTTGCCTTGCCGCCTGCAGGGCCAAGGTACGTGAGCCGGTCAGGCCGGTGGTCATGCTGGCGAAGTGCCAGTTGTGCGGCACATAGCCCAGCGGATACACGCCGTTGCTGCCACGGCACACCGCAAGAAAATCCTTGTCGGCGCTGGTGGCTGCCAGGTTGGTCAGGGTTGCATCGTGGTAACGCCCAACCCGGATGTAGATATGCGCGGGCATGTGCACCAGATGGCCGGAGCCCGGCGCCAACGCGGCCAATGCATCGGCATAGGGCTCGGCGCGCCGTGGCTCGGGCGAGGATTCCATCGCATGGATGTAGTAGTGCATCGCGCCGATATGGCGCGGGTTGCGCGCCAGCACGCGTTCCAGTTCGGCCACCAGCTTCTGGGTGAATTCGGCGGGCGTCCCGTTCTGCCAATAGGCCCACGGCGAGAGATCCATCAAGGCCTCGGCGTACAGGGTGGCGGCATCATCGTCGGCCGGGTGCTGCGTGACCACCTCCGCCATTGCGTCGGCATAGGCGCGGTCCAATGGAGTGCGGTCTTGCGGCGCGGGTGTGGCGTAGCGTTTCTGCAGTGCGTGGATCAAGGCTTGATCCGCCGGCCGCGCACTGCTGGCCAGGCTGACCGCACGTGCTGCCAGTGCGGTGGCATCGTTGGCGGCAGCCGGATCCATCGGCAGATTGATGTTCGGCCCCATTACCAGCGCCTGGCCCCAGACACACATCGCACAGGACGGGTCCAATCGTGCTGCTTCGGCAAACGCCCGGCCGGCGGCCTCGTGGTTGAAACCATACGCAAGGCGCAGGCCCTGGTCGAAATAGCGCTGTGCCAGTGGCACGCTACTGCCGATGTCGCGATGCAGGTCGCCGAAGGTGTCGAACAATGGCAGCGCGGAAGCGTTCGCCTTCGCTACTGACCCGGCAGCTGGGTCCTGCTTGTTGGACGCATCACAGCCAGCCAGTGCTGCCGTGGCCAGCAACGAAAGAAGCAGCGGGGACAAGGACCGGCGGATCATTGTGGCTTCTCCGGACGGATGGAGGCGACGATACTGCTGGCGGCCGGCGGGCGTCGACAACAATCAGTGGAAACGCCGTAAAAATGCAGGCCGGGAAATTGCAATTACATTGCCATGCATATGCCAGCGCATTTCGTGCTGAAAAGCAGCTGTTTGGCACGCTTCCTGCCAGGCAGCCACATTCGATGCACTGCGCAGCCGAACGTGCTGGAACGTGCCTGGCAACCCTCAAATAATTCATGCGTCGGCGCAGTTCTACGCATTTGTCGCGCACCGCTGCGCAGCGCACAGTTTCTGCAAATATCAAACAAGGTGCGGGGATAATGCAGAAGCAAGGTTTTCGTCGTGGGTTGCGCGTGTTTGCGCTGTTGGCAGCGGGAATCACATCGGCATCGGCCTGGGCCGGCGCGCCGCCGGAATGGACGGTAGCGATCGCGCCGTTCCATATCGTCGACAACGTTTATTACGTGGGCACGGAAGGGCTGGCGGCGTACCTGATCGTCTCGGCGGAAGGGGCAATCCTGCTCGATGCGCCGCTGGCCAGCAACGCTGAGCAGATCGAACGCAGCATCGAACGCCTGGGAGTACCGCTGCGCGATGTGCGCTTGCTGATCAGCAGTCATGCCCATGCGGATCATGTGGGTGCAATGGCTGCGCTCAAGCGCGACAGCGGCGCGCGCTATCTCGCCAGTGCGGGGGATCGCTGGGCGCTGGAAAATGGCAGGAATCAAGGTGACAACAATTACGGCGTGATGCCATTTGCGCCGATCAAGGTGGATGAGGTCGTCGCTGATGGGCAGAAGATCCGGCTGGGCGAAATAGAACTGACCGCGCATCTGACACCGGGCCACAGCCCTGGCTGCACCAGTTGGAGCATGACCGTGAACGACCGCGGTACACCGCGTGAGCTGATGTTCCTGTGCAGCCTCACCGTTGCCGGCAACAGCTTGATTGGCAATCGCAGCTATCCCGGCATCGCTGATGACTTCCGTGCCAGCTTTGCCAAGCTGGCTGCAATGCACGCAGACATCGTCCTGACCGGCCATCCAGATACTGCCGATGTTCTCGAGCGTCAGGCACGACGGGAAGACGGTGATGCGGACGCGTTTGTGGATGCAGGCCTGCTTGCGCGTCTGGTCAGTACATCCAAGGCGGATTTCGAAGCGGCGTTGAGCGAGGCGAGCGCTGCGGAGTAGAAGCGCTGAGGTCTTGACGTCGATCTTTGTTCACACCGTTGGTGGTCAACTCCGGATGGCAAGACGTAGCCCGGGTAAGCGCAGCGCACCCGGGAGACCGTCAACGGCGAATGCGTCATGTGCGCCGCAAACCCCACAACAATCAGCTCGCGTTGGAAGCCCCGGATGCGCTGCGCTTACCCGGGCTACGCAGGCTGCTTGCTTGCTCGACTGCGGGCGGGGCGGCTTGCTCCAGCGCCAAGGCCTGGCGCAGGCCAGCTACATGCGCGCGCCCGACAGGCAATTCGGCGCCACCGTTCAACACCAGCCAGTAGCGGCTGCCTGTGCCTGCATGCAGGGTGCTGACGTGGCGCAGGTTGACCAGGTAGGAGCGGTGGCAACGCACGAAATCCGGTGGCAGCACCGCGCTCAAGCCGGCCAGTGATTTGTCGTGCAGCTCGCTGCGGCCATCGCGCATGCGCAGTTCGCTGTAGTCGCCATCGGCACGGATCCACTGAACATCGGCCAGTTCCACCAGGGCCGTGCCCTGCGCGCGCCAGATGCCCAGGTAGCGGGCGTAGCCGGCACGGTAACTGCCCACATCCAGCAGTCGCTCCAGTGCCTGCCCCAGCCGTTCGCGCGAAAAGGGCTTCGGTACGAAGTCCAGCACACCGTGCTCGAAGGCCTGCAGCGCGCGCTCGCGGTGGGCCGAGACCACCACGCAGTGGTAGCGGCCGGCAACCGCGCGGCGCAGCAGGTCGAAGCCGTCTTCGCCGCCGAGGTTGAGGTCCAGCAGCAGGCCGTCGTAGACGCTGCGTTGCAGGCGGTCGCCTGCCGCGTCCAGATCGGCGACGGCGTCGAAGCGTGCGCGCGCGCCTGCCAGTTCGGCGCACAGGCGCAGCAGGCGCTGGCGGACCAGCGGTTCGTCTTCGACAATCAGGATGCGCATGTCAGCTCGATGCGGCTGCACCAGTCGGCGCCATCGGCGCCCTGGCTGTATTGCCAGCGGTTGGGGTGGGAGGCAGCCAGGCTGGCCTCGATATAGCGGGTGCCGGTGCCCTGACCGCGATGCGGGGCAGTGCCGCGCGCACTGCGCAGTTCCAGAATCCAGCGTTGACCGTCGCGTCGCACGCGCAGCCGGAAAGGGTTCTGCGCACAGGCAACGGCGCCGGCGTGGGACAGCGCGTTCTCGACCTGCGCATGCAGCACGCCCGGTGGTAGCGACAGCTGCAGGTCATCGGCATCAACGTCCAGCGTCATGGTCTGGTCCAGTGCCTGGCCGACGATGTCCAGATGGTTGCGGCACAGCGCCAGTTCTTCGGCCAAAGGCACGCTGCGGCGGCTGCTGCTGTCGCGCAGGCGGTCGAACTGCTCGGCCAGTGATTCAACCAGGCGGCTTGCCCGTGGCGGTGCTTGTTCGATCAGTTCCTGCAGGCAGGTGAGGGTGTTCATCAGCCAATGCGGTTGGATACCCCGCTGCAGCAGCTGCAGCGACAGGCTGGCGCGTTCTTCGCGCAGGCGTGCGTTGTGCAGGTCCAAGGCGCGCACCTGTGCGGCGTGGCAGAGCAGCAGGAAGCCCATCAGCACCGCAAGCAGTAGGAAGTAAGGGCCATCAAGGAAGGCGCCGGGCGCGACCAGCAAGGCCAGCACCCCGGCCAGCAGCAAAGCCAGGATCGGCCAGCGTTCTTCGCGCTCGCCCTGGGTACGCAGCAGCAGGGCCGCCGAGGCAAGCAGGCTCAACAGCAGCACCAACGCCGAGCGGCTATCGAAACTGGGCAGCGCGATGACGGCCAGCAGCAACAGCAGCAGGTAGCCGATGCGCAGGCTTCTACGCACGCTGAGGTTGAAGCGTTGTGCAAGATAGGCAGGCAGCAGCACCGCCGCCGCCACATGCAGAACCAGCAAGGCGTAGAGGCGCGGCGCATGCCATGGATAGGTATAGCCCAGCAGGGGGCGCCAGGCTTCGGTCAACGGCAGAGCGATGCCTACCGCGCACAGGGTGAGCAGCACGCGGCCGCCCGGCATCTGCGGGCGGCCACGCTGCAGCGCAAGGAAGTACAGGCAGGCGGCGGCAAGTGCGCCAGTGGCAAAGGCGGCGATCAGCCACGGCAGCAGGCCGCGCTGGTACAGGAGCTGCGCCGGCGCCACCGCCACCAGCGCATCGGCGCTGTGCAGGCCAAATTGCTGGTGGTGGCTGGAGGCCAGTACCAGCAGTTCGTCGACGGTGCCGGGCGCGGAAGGGGGCAGCACGCGGGTGATGTCGACCTGGCCGGGGCGTTCCTGTGCGGCGGTCAAGCCGACGCGGCCATTGCCTGCCAGTGGCTGGCCGTTCCAGTACAGCTGGCTGGCGGCGCGCAGCGCAAGCCGCAATGCACGGCCGTCATCGTTGGCTGCGGTGTCTGCAGTGGATTGCCAGCGCAACCAGTAGGGGTCGCGCCAACGGGCCAGCACACCCTGATCGATGGGTTGCCAGTCGAGCGTGGGTGGTGGTGATGTCGGTAGGCTGCCAGCAGCGGCGATGCTGGCCGGCGCCATTTCCCCGTCGAGCAGCTGCAGCGTTGTGGCATCGCGCAGCAGCACAGCCAGCCAGGCGGCGACCGCGAAGACCAGTACGGCCAGCACACTCAAGGTTCGTAGGATCGGCATGGCGCTATCGTATCGGCTGGACGGAGACGCTGGGCGGTCCGTTGGAGCTGTTGGGCGGATGCTCGCCACGCAAGTGCAGTGCGCCGGCAGATGCTGTGGATGTGGCGAAGGCAACCGGAGCATCCGGAATGCCAAGGCCACGGCAACACCCACCTTTCCGCCCATCGGAGCCGGCCATGTCCAACAACTCTCTTTCCATTCCGCAGACCTGCCTGCAGTCCCTGGCGGCACCTTCAAATGCAGCGTTTGCCGGTATGCAGCGCGATGCCGCGACTTCTGCCGCGGCATCGCACAAGCGCGGCATGGGGCAGCTGCTTCCGGCGGCCGCCCGGCTGCTGGCGCTCAGCCTTGCACTGGCCTGCGCCTCGCCGGTATTGGCCAGTGACGGACCGGCGCCGCTGGTGTTCACCCCGTATGCGATGCAGACCAAGGGCAATGGCAGCATCGCCACCGAGGAGGCCTTCCTGGAAGTGCCGCGCCGGCACAGCGAACCGAATGGGCCGCGCATCCGCCTGCGGGTGGTGCGGTTGCCGGCGACGGGGGGCGATGGCCATGCCGCGCCGGTGGTCTATCTGGCCGGCGGCCCGGGTGGTTCCGGTTTCGGCACCGCGCTTGGCCCGCGTTGGCCGGTGTTCGACCGGGTCCGGCGTGAGGCCGATGTGCTGCTGCTTGATCAACGCGGCACCGACTTTTCGCAGATGCCGCCGGAATGCCCGCACGAGCAGAAGTTTGATGACGCCCAGCCGCTGCAGCGCGAGGCGGTGCTGGTTGCGCTGAAGGCGACCCTGGCCCAGTGCATGGCGTTCTGGAAGGACGCCGATGTGGATATGGGCGCCTACACCACGGCCGAAAGTGCCGACGACATCGAATACCTGCGGCAGGCGCTGCGGCTGCCACGGCTGAGTCTGTGGGGCATGAGTTATGGCACGCATCTGGCGCTGGCCACCGTGCGCCGCCACCCAGACAGTCTTGAACGCGTGGTGTTGATGGGCAGCGAAGGGCCTGATGACACGATCAAGCTGCCGCTGTCTGCCGATGCCTTGCTGGCCGACCTGGCGGTGGTCGCCAGGAAGGACGGCTTCGATGACCTGCAGGGATCGGCACAGCGTGTGCTGGCCAAGCTGCGGCAGCAGCCGGCGCAGGGCAGCAGCCCGATGCATGACGGCAGGAAGGTGACCATCGGCGCCTTCGACGCACAGCTGGCGATAGCGATCGCGCTGGGGCGGCGTTCCACTCAGCGCATGCTGCCGCTGGCGTTGCGTGAGGCCGAAGCGGGCAATTACGACTTGCTTGGCGCCATCGCCTTGATGGTGCGCGAGGGCCTGGGCGGATTCCGCGCCATGCCCACGGCGATGGATGTGGCGTCCGGGCAGAGCCCGCAGCGCCGGGCGCTGGCCGCCGCACAGGCGCAGCAGAGCCTGCTCGGCGATGCGCTCAACTTCCCGTTCCCGGAGGTTGCCGACGGCAGCGGCCTGCTCGATCTGGGCGAGGCATTCCGTGCGCCGCTGCGCAGCGAGGTGCCGGTGCTGTTCATCAGCGGCACGCTCGATGGCCGGACTCCGCATGCCAATGCCCAGGCGTTGCTGCCGGGCTTCAGCAAGGGCAGGGAGCTGCTGCTGCGCGGTGCCAGCCATGACAACGAGATGTGGCTGGGCAACCCCGCCATTGCCGACAACATCGCCGGCTTCCTGGCCGGGCGCACGTTGCACGATGAGGTGCTGGATGTGCCGCTGCCGGTCTTCATTGGCAGCCGCGCCGAGCTGTAAGTACCGGGATGCGAGGGTGACCGGGGCAGTGCGCAGCGAGCGTATGGCCCCGGCGCGCCGCTGTGCATCGCCCGAAGGATCGGGGTGTGGACGGATGCTTGCGGGGGGATTCGACGGCCTCGCCCCGCCCGTCGATGCCGGCTTTCATCGCATGTGCTCAATCACGGAAGCAGAGCCGGTGCCGGCCAAGTGATTGATTGGCATCAGCTTCATTTATCTTCATCCAGACATCAGGCGCTTCATCCGGGCGCATGTTTGTCTGCACGCTCCTTACCTGGAGCACCCTGATGACAATGTTGAAACGCTTCCCCGTAGTTGCCGTCCTGCTGTTGGCTGCCGCTTCCGTAGCAGCCGCGCCACCGCCGCCCGCCGACCACTGGACGCTTGCCGATCCCGCTACGCACGGGTTGGATCCAGCCAAGCTGCGCGCCATGGACGCCGCGATCAGCGGTGGCCAGGCGCCCGATACCACCAGTGTGCTGGTGGTGCACGGCGGCGCGCTGGTGCACGAGGCCTACTTCAACGGTGCTGGCCGGAACACGTTGCACAACACCCGATCGCTGACCAAGAGCGTGACCGCGATGCTGGTCGGCGCGGCCATCGACCGGGGCCTGATCAGCGGCGTGCAGGCTCCCGTGCTGGGCTTCTTTCCGGACCGCCACCCGGCCCACCCGGGCGCCTTCAAGAATGCGATCGACATCGAAGACCTGCTGACGATGAGCGCGCAGTGGGAGTGTGATGACAACAACGAGTACTCGGCCGGGCATGAGGAGCGCATGTACGTCAGCGCCGATTGGACCGGGTTTACCCTGGACCTGCCTGAGCGCGGCTATGCCCCGTGGATGAAGCGCCCGGCAGACAGCCCGCATGGGCGCGCGTTCGCCTACTGCACGGCGAATGCTTTTCTGTTGGGCGCCATCGTCGAACGTGCCAGCGGCATGCCGCTGCAGCGCTTCGCCGCCGAGGTATTGGAGCGTCCGCTGGGTATGGCCACATCGGTCTGGAACCGTTCCTCCGAAGGGGTTGGCATGGGCGGTGGTGGTACCGAATACCGCAGCCGTGACCTGGCCAAGCTGGGCCAGCTGATCATCGACGAGGGCCGCTGGGATGGCCGCCAGGTGCTGCCTGCCGCATGGACCCGCGCAATGACCCAGGTGCACGCGCAGACGCCGTTCGATGCCGACTATGGCTACCAGATCTGGCGCTTTCCGTTCAGCGTGGGGGACAAGCCGGTGCATGCCTGGGCGATGTCGGGCAACGGCGGCAATGCGGTGTTCGTGGTGCCGGAGAAGCAGCTTGTGGTGGTGGTGACGCGCACCCACTTCAACCAGCGCGGCATGCACCAGGAAACCCAGAAGCTGCTGCAGGACTACGTGCTCAACGCGCTGCGGTAACGGCCTGCGCGTCGGCAGGCAGTTGGCCGGAGGCGATGACCCGTGCGCGCTCGCCGGCCACCGCTGTTGCTATCGCCTGCAGCAGTGGGGCGAAGCCAGGATCTTCCCGCAGCTTGGCGAACAGCGGCGATACCTGCAGATAAGCGGCGTTGCGGTAGCCGGCGCTGACGGCTGCCTGCAATGCCGCCACCGCGGCCTTGTCGTCACCGGCCAGGTTGGCCAGCAATGCGGCGTCGAGACCATCGAGCGGGTCGCTGCCTTCTGCCAACCCAGCGTGCAGCGAGGCGGCATCCTGCAACAGTAGCGATGCGGCGGGCGCCGGTTCTGCGCCCGCCAGCCACGCGACGGTTCTGGGCAGGCTTGCATCGGCTCTCAACGTGCGTGCGCGTTGGGCGGCCGTGCGCGCAGCAGCGGCGTCGCCACGCTGGAGCGCCAGCTCGGCGGCCAGCAGATACAGCTGCGCGTGTTCGGTGCCGCGCGCATGCGCTTCCTCCAGCGCCGCCTGTGCTTCAGCGGGGCGGCCATGTTCGTAAAGAAAGTTCGGCCAGGCGATATTGGAGAACACGTTGTCCGGGTAAAGCTGGAAGCTGCGCCGGTAGCGCGCTTCAGCGGCCGTGCTGTAGCCGAGCAGATCCAGATTGGAGGCAACCTGCAATTCCCAGAAGCGAACCTGCTCGGGATGGCGCACCGCCAGGTTGGCAGCCAATGCGTCGGCCAGGCGCCCTTGCCTTGCATAAAGATAGGCCGCCGACGCGCGGCTGCCATCGGCGCCCGGATCCAGCTGCACCGCGCGCTCGTAAGCGGCAAGCGCTGCGTCGATCTGGCCACGGCAATCATGGCTGTAAGCCAGCACCCCATAGGCGGCAGCGGACTGTGGTTGCCGCGCGATCACTGCTTCGGCCAGGGCCTGCGCCTGCGCGGCATCCTCGGCGGTGCCGTTGTACAGGCAGGCGCGGGCGGCCTGTGCACGGGCAACACCCAGTTGTGCCTGCACATCGTCCGGGGCCTGCTGCAGATGCTGCTTGTACAAGGCAATGGCGCGCTCGTTGTTGTCGCGCTGGCCGATGCCTGCGTAGTAGTCCGCACGCTGCAGCAGCGGTGGCTGTACCGGCGCGTCCGAGGGCCAACGCCACCATGCAAGACCGGCGACGAGCAGCAGCGCTGCTGTCAGCGGCAGGGCAATGCGTTGCCATGAGGTCCTTGCCCGAGCGGGTCCGGACGTTGCCGCTGCCGCAGCCTGCGCATCATCAGCCACCGGCTCACTGCAAAGCTGATAGCCCTGGCCACGCACCGAGCGCAGGTAGCGCGCCTTGCGGCCGTCATCGCCCAGGGCCTGGCGCAACAGGCGCACCCGTTGCGTGACCGTTTCCTCATTGACGATTGCCGGGGCCCAAATGTTGGCCATCAAGGCATCAAACCCGACCACCCGGGTGCCCTGGGTCAACAGGTAGTGCAACAGGCGGAAGCTGAGCCCGCTGACGTCCAGCAGTTGGCCGTCATCGCGCAGCACACGCTGCCTGGCCACGTCGATGCGCAGATCGTCCAGGCGGTAATGCAGGGCTGTGCTGTCGTGGAGATCGGACATGAGAGCGAGGGTGGCGGGCGGCACCGGGTTGGGTGGGCAAGATTAGCAGGCGACACCGGCCGGGCTGCGGCATGCATGGCGCAGCGTCCCGCCAGTGCGGATTGCGGTGTGCCAGCCAGCGAGGTGCTCATGATAGGTGATACTTATCGTGCCGACGTCGCTGGACCGCAGGCTGCAGGCATGAGGGCGCGGTTGCTAGATCGACGCGGTCGAGCTGGCACCACGGAAAATAGCTGGCGAACACTCGATGGTCTGGTTTGAGCTGCGTAGGGAGAGATGTGATGGCCGAGCTCTGGCATCAATGCCAGGCGACAGAGGCGGTCCTGCGAAGTTAGAGGAGGCGCTTCTTCCTTGTTCTCACCGACCGTTGAGTCGAGCCTGATGGAGTAGGCGCGGTAGTAGGCAGAGCCACCATTGTAGTCAGCTGGGTCGCAGGCGGTTTTGCAGTCACTGGGTTTAGGTGTGATGATGACGGCACAGGTGGCAGAGTTCCTGTGATGCATAGGAGCAGGCTTGGGTTCGGGAGAGTAGATGACAGCTAATTTCAACCAGATTCTCATCGTGGATTCGCTCCCGGATGGTGAACTCAATACTGCAAGGCGTCTGTTTGCTGATGTTCGTGATTGGGCGCAGGTGATTGGTCAATTGCCTCACATAGCTCACCTCCGCATTTCCTCTGGTCGAGCTTTCCTTGATTTGTTGAGCCAGCTTGCTCGTCAGGCGTCCAGAGCTCCTTACGTGCCGTTGCTCCACATTGAGTGCCATGGACAAGAAGAAGGATTGCAGTTTGCTGATGGGTCTTCGCTGACCTGGATCGACATGAAGCCCTCGTTCGTCGCCCTCAATGTGGCCACACGGTTGAATCTTATTACGGTGGTAGCTGCTTGCTACGGCGGTGCAATCGCTAGCTTTGTTCGCGCCGAACAGCGAGCGCCGTTTTGGGCATTCTTGGCACCCAAACGTCGGATATCAGCCGGTGATTTGGAGATGTCGCTTTCTGCGTTCTATCAAGCGTTGCTACGGACGCGGTCGTCGGAGCGGGCGATGGATGCCCTTCGGGCAACGCGTGCGGGGGATGAATTCTGGCAGCTGACAGTGCAAACCATCTACCGTTTGATCGTGGAAGATTACGCGGAAAACCATCTTAATCAGGAGGCTGTGCAGCGTCTGGCCGAGCGCTTACGAGCTCGCGCTCAAGAGCAAGGTGTTGCGTGGTCACAGGCCGAGCTCGAAGCCATCATCCGTGATCCGGCGATTTTAGAGCGGTTTCACCGAGATTTCTTCATGATTGACCTGTATCCGGAACACGCGGAGCGCTTTCCACCCGTGGCTGTGTAGCTCCCTCCTCCCTCAAAAGAAGTGACACTGGCGTGCAAGTCGGTTAGAAGCAGCCGCTGGCTTCAAGTGCTCAGGTAGTCAAGCTCGGCAGGTGCTGGCGCAGTGAGATTTGCCATCGCCTTTCGAAACCACGTCCGTATATGGTCGACCATTCTGGCGTCTGAGCTATCCGGATCAACGCCTATCCAAATGCCGTTGCCCGCCTCTGGCTCGCAGCGGGCTCAACAAGCACCTTGTAGCTCGGTGGTGTGTAATTTTTGGCTGAGGCTGCAGCGGTGCAATCAAATTGCGACTGCACTACAGAAGGAAATTCCTTTGAACCGATCGAGGTCGAAAGGGTTCCCTGAAGGGAAAATAACTAAGTTGACGCCGCTAGGATGGGCTGCACTGGGGAAGACTATGCCGTCGATGGTTGCACAGTCTTCTGGTGCAAATGACTGAGCCAAATATTCACAAACAATCTGCGATGGAACATAGTCAATATGCTCTCTCCCATCTTTTTCGACAGGGCGCGTGATTGCCCTCACGAATCCGTTCAAGAATAGTGCCCTAACACGCTCAGCTCTTAGGTCAGTTGCAAAGACGGACGGGACACTGGGGAGCTCTGAGAAGTCCACAACGTTGATTGATTTTTCGGTGCGAAAGGCCGCAGCAGCGGGTAGCATGCCTTCAGGTGCCTGCCCGATCTCCAGAAGGGCGGTCTGCACATCGAACGCTGCATAGAAGTAAGGAATTCCTGCTGGGTTCATGCGCCCGGCCGTCGCTAGCTCTTTAGGTGGTGGTCCCATTGTAGATGCTGACACCCACATAGATTCGGCAGCCGGGAGATACCTTGCCCTGTAGAACTCCGTTCCCCTATCGAGAGTCTTGATCAGCGAGCTAACTTCAGCGCCGACGACATCCAGCATGTCTGCAACAGGTATCTCCTGCGTGTGTACATCTCCACGAATACTTCGGAAGTTGAATCGAGTCTTGTGCTTTGCTGCATAAGAGAAGCTATCCCAAGAGTGGAGCATCAGATCTTCGTCCTGAACATCCGACCAATGTCCGCGAGCGGCCTCAACCCAATACTCAGTCAGGTCAGCATCAACAATGTCCTCGCGCAGCGAGTCGACTGGATAGAAGCCGAGTTCCTGCAGAACATCGTCCGTCTCCACAGTGGGAATGATCCACCCTCCATCCGCCCAGGGAGTGCCCGCATTTGCAGGCTCGGCGTAGTAGGTTCCAATTACCTCATAAAGGTGTTCCTGGACGTGCTCGACAGGTAGAACCGGGATGTCGTACTTACCGCAGTAGTCGCAGTGGCCCTCATCAGTGCTGGTACCAGACAGTCGCCAGATTTCTTCCTGATTCAGGCAGTCCTCACAAGTACTGCTCTCAAGTGAGTTCCAGCCTCTCTCTTGAGCTTCCATCCAGTCGTGCTTTGCCGCTCCCATCGTTACGACCTCGTGCGCCCAATAGCTAGCGCGAGTATAGCTATGAGGAATAGCGATTCCCTTATCACGACCACTCTATGCCTTTCGGGTCGGCCCCAAGGCACGTCCAACAACCGAACTATCTGCCTAGGCTGCCATCACACCTTACTCAGTGTCGAGTTGGTGTGCACCCGGGAGTAACCGAGATGATGTAGAAGCATTTCAGCGACTGTGTTGAGATCGTAAGATTCGAGCCCGCCATCCCTAGGTACTCCCGCATACCAAAGGCTTGCTAGAAATTCAGAAGGGGATTAGATAGTCTTCCGGCGGGCGCATGGAGCGCCTCCATGCTTGAGGCGGCAGCTGCAACAAGTATGAAAATGCCAGAATGCTTTAGGGGGAAAGATGTCTGAGACTGCAAATATAGCCAAAATGGCGGAAAAGGTGTCTGAGGACATCTTTGAAGTTTTCGGCTGGGAAAGGATTTTGCCCAGCGATCAGAACTGGGAGTGCGTGACTCCGGAACATGACAAACCGACGCATCCAAGTGACGTCGTCTTCCGATACAAGCATCCCTATTCCGACACTACGGTATATTTCACAACTGATCTGAAAAGCTTCGCGAAAGACTCGATAACGAAACAGCAAGTTAGCAAGGCGATCGCGTCGCTAGGCATTTCCGCCACCTGCGCGGGCGTCAGTGAAGCTTGGCAGGATCTCTACTTGGCGCCGGATACGAAGGATGACGTACGTGGCCTTCTATTCATATACAACCATGATGGCGAATACAAAGGAGATTTCAATAAGCTGCTCGCTGAATCGAGCTCTGCGAAAACGGGGCTTACAGATTCTACGATGATCCACGTAATTGGTCCGTATGTCGTTTCGTACCTTGCAACAGTGGCAAATGACATTAATGTGCTGAGAGGGAAGAAAAAGCTGCCAGCGGACGATTCAAAGTTCTGGTTTTTTTACCCCGATTTAATTGGGGAGCCGTCGAGGGAGCCTCACGCAAGGTCCGCAACTATTGAGACGCTCTGTGGCCCCCTTATTGTTTGCGAATACATAGTTGATGGTAAGTCAGGTAAGGCCACAACTGGTGCTCTGATCTATTATTCAAGAAGCGGAGAAAGCGTAGATGAGTTTAAGTATATCTTGGACTATTTGTTTAGATATCAGCTTCTAAGTAATTGTGATGAGATACAGATTCGAATGGCTAATGCTGTTGAGAATGCGTCTGCAACATTCAAAAGAGCGGTTGATAGCTACGTCGCTGATGTCAACG
Organism: Stenotrophomonas nitritireducens; assembly: GCF_001700965.1. Classification (NCBI taxonomy): domain Bacteria; kingdom Pseudomonadati; phylum Pseudomonadota; class Gammaproteobacteria; order Lysobacterales; family Lysobacteraceae; genus Stenotrophomonas; species Stenotrophomonas nitritireducens. The sequence goes on along the minus strand of NZ_CP016756.1, from coordinate 1,380,945 downwards.
ATCTCCAAGAGGTACGTGATCGCTTAGCACGAGTGAGCGTTGAGCATATTTCAGATGTGATCAAGGTGTTTAGTAAGGTGAAGTTGGGCATGGAGGAGCGTCCATGACTATGTATTTCGCAGACAACAAGGATATACGCGACTTGCTGGAAAGCTCCCGGCAACGCGTGACCCACGATGTCTTGAGAGATTTCTTGCTTCGCCGTGGAATTATCGTATCGGATGAGGCGACCAAGGCTGATCTTTTTGACCAGATATCCATGTGGACTCTGGATCTCAATGACCTTAATTGGCTCCTTGATACTACTGCGAGAGCTGATAGGGCCGAGCGATACACCTCCGCCACTGTTCCAGGGAAATTCTCAGACGCAGACGTTCGCAAGGCCGTTGTAGCGCTAAAAAAGGGTTCTGACGCTCCACTACTGGACTCGCTGAAGTTTACCAAGAGCTCAGGTGCGCCTTTTCTGCTGACAGCGACGTACTCAGAGCTTGATCCTGCAAAAACCCGATTGAGGCAAAAGCGCATCCGAGATGGGTCGATCAGGCTTGAAGTGGGGCCAGATGGTCTAAGTGTGAGACATGAGGCCAATGAACGGATGTCTGCAGTCCCCGAGGCGTTGATGAAGGCGCTAGCTGCGGGCAAGACGGAAGCGGTAGAGGCGCGAAAGATTGACCTCTCTCATTTGCATGGCGCGGCGAGTCGTACGAATTTCTTCCTTACACTTATCCACGGTGTGGCTGGTATGAAGCTGTCAGACGTGAGCAAGGTGCAAGTGGAGCGTTCCATGCCGATATTAGGTTCGGAGGGCGGCTCTGGTGGGCACGAGGCTCTCGACGCGGGGAGTGGCGACATGGACGTTGAAGCTGAAGAATTGTCCGATGATGGTGACGGCAACGTTCCAGAAGGTGAATCCGATCTTGATCTGGTCGGCAATGAGGTGAGAGGCGCGATTCTTCGAGGCGTATCGCTTCTGACTAGCCCAGAATTCCAGATGCTGAAGAAGCATTTTTTCCTCTTTGGAATGGAATGGACTAGTGAAGAGGTGTCTGAGAAGGGAAAGATCGTACAGTTCGAGGCGGCTTTTGAAAACTCGCAGGAATGCAGTGGATTCCGCTACAAGGTCAAGGGTGTGATTGATCGAAAGAAGAGCGGAGATGGTGTGGAGTTCTTGAAGACTTCCAGGCCTTGCACCGAGATTGAGAACTCCCATTACATGAAGCTTCTGGAGCATGCATCCAAAGAAGCCCTGGCATCCGTGGAGCCTAGTGCCGCTACCGAGGCATCGGATGACAGTGGTGGAGGCGATGAGGCCGGACAAGGAAACTCTGATGTGATTCATGATGCTGTCGCACCAGAGCAAGAAGCATCTGAAGCGGCTGACGAAGGCGAAACCCCAGATGAGGCCAACAAGGATGACTAGTCGATATCGCTTCTACCAATGGTCCGCGTCTCCGAAACAATTTCTGTTTCTACGGGGACGGCTGGAGGTAGAGGGCTTCAGTGAGGAAACGGGCCGCGGCGTTCGGCTGACGAAGGCTACAAACAGCTTGATTGAAGGGCGCTACATACAAAGGTTCGCGTACGAGGAGCAAGAATTTTTGCCGAGTGGCGGCGCTTCGACGGTAGAGCGGATAGGCTTCTCCATTACTGAGTTTCGTCTTCGGCCGACGCCTTGCGGGTTCGTCATTGTCGATCCGCCTCGGTCTGTTAGCGACTTTGTCATGTTCATTTCGAGCTTGCTTGATCACGACGTATCTGTTCAGGTTCCACGACTTAACTTGGTTAGCTTGAAGCGATTTGTGCAGTCTGAACTCGGGAGGTGTCACGTCAAGTTTGTGAAGATCGCCGGAGCGCAACTGGCAGAGAATGTTGTCGCAGACATATCCGTTTCAGATCAACTTGATGCGCTCGAACGGGCACTGAAGCTTTACCCGCAGCACAAGGCGTCCATCGGAAAGATCGAGATGGCCCTTCCCGACCTGTCTGGCGCAAAGTCGCGCCTCATCGTTAGTAAGACGGCGTCGGTGAGTACCACGTTGCCACGGAAGGATGTTGAGGCAATCTGGGGCGCCGTGGAGCGAGCCTGCGAGTAAGGCAGGGCAGTCACTGATTATTGATTTATGCTGGCCCGCTCATGAGCCCGTGGCCGCTTTTGACTGCTGGGCGTCATGCGACTCAAGGCTGACATTTGATGTCTACGAAGCGTTGGAAAATTCACCACATACTGGCTGGGCAGCTACATTACCGATTGATCGAGTGAATAGTCCTAGGGAGCAAATCGTGGGTCATCTCAACTTTTCGAAGTATGAAATTGACGCTATAAATGCTGTCGATGCGAGTGCGTTGGATGCAGCAATTTCCCATTGCCTGGATAATCGGAACAGCCTTGCACTAAGTCCGTTCGGCCTCGATTCCTGCGGTGCCTACGTTGCCAGGAAGTTGCACGAGTTCGAGTCCGCGCTCCGGGCTTTTGCTGTATCCAAAGCGCCGAAGAAGACAGAATCGACAGGGGCCTCGGCCTACCAGGCAGGCAGTTCCCTAAGCTCAGCGTTTCGACGTACGCGAGAGGCCCTTGAGAAGGAAGTTCAAGATGGAGAGCTCTTTCGCGTATTTGACGATGTGATCGTGCCGATGAACCTCAGGGCTAGCATGTCTGTCTGCGTCAGCTTTCGGTGGAGGGCTGACGCCCGCGATGCTTGGGTCGACGGATCTATCAAATTCACTCACACCGTTGTGCCCAGAACGGACTACCTGCATCCATCTTCAAAGCGGAAGCCCAGTGCCGCAGTCGAGAACAGAGAACATCAGGATAAACTCTATGCGGAGTGGGACCACCTGAAGAGATTGGCGTTGTGGAGCGTTCGGGACTTCTTCCGAAGTGGCGGGACCGCTGATGATGTGCCCGCGGTCTTTCCGGTTGTCCTAGATAGCTACAGTAGACAGCTCAATAACTACAGTGCGAACTTCTGGCGGCACACTGCCGAGCGTGACGCCTAAGGGGCGGTTAACTGCGAAAGCAGCTACCTTACTCATGAACTGACGGAGCAGCTATCAAGACGAGCTACGCAATGATTCGGGCTCTACAGGCGATCATGACGTTGAATTAGCTTTCCCTCCATACGCTATACAGCGACATAAGCACCCCAAGCTGCGCGGTAAGCGCAGCTTGGGGCCCGGATAGGCGGCACAGGGCCACGGTCCGGCTTAGAATCACCGCTCAGTCAGTGCGGCCATCCGTCGTAACGTACTCCGTCGAAGAAATCCGGCCCCACGTTGAACTGCAGCGTCCCGTGTTCCCGCATGATTCTGGTTGCGACCTCAGGGCTTGCGTAGTCGGTGAAGTCGATCAGATAGCCGTAGATCATTTCGCCACTACTGCCATCAAGAGGCATTTCGTCCACGTCCTGTAAGTTGTCGACTTCATCAACGCTCCAGCCAAGAAGCTCAGCGATGACCTCGGCCCTAGTGCGAACCGGCGGTTCGCCGTAATCATCATCGTCGTAGTCCCAAGGTGTCCTCGCAACTACGTTCGTTATTACGTACTCAAACGCACTGTAGCAGCGCTTCCCCAGCCGTTCGACAGTGAGGGAGAGCCGGAAATCAATCGTCGTGCCTGTGTAAGGACGTTCGGTATCCAGATTAAGGCTCACATAGCCGGTGATGTGGCTCGAAAGAGACTCGCCCACTTGGATCTGATCAAGATCAATTTGCAGATCGAAGTAGACTTCACCCAGGCCGTCGTGATTGAGCTGTGCCATCTCGCCAATGACGCGGCCGTTGTTCTCTACCAGTTGCGTGATCTGGACCCGGATGTAGTCATCGAGATCACTGTAGGAGTGGTGCAGTACGACTCCTGCTAGGCGGTCTGCGAATGCGTTGGCCAGAAAGTGCGACAGCTGATCGATGTCGCACTCAACACCAAGCTCGGTTGCACGTTGAGTCAGACTTGCTCGGTCAAGCACGATGTGCCGAACTTGGTTGAAGTTTTCGGGCTCTTCGTCGGACGCCTTGGCAGCCTGGCAGGAGGCGAGCGTCTTGTAACCGAATGCTGCGACCAAAAGCTGCTGTGCATGTCCATGCTGGATGGTCTTGCCAGAGACTCCGCTATGAGAGCGGAACGAACGGGTAATGTCGGAAAGGCCAATATTCACGCGATTTCTCCGTGGTGATGCGCTGGACCAATCGAGCGATTACTTGGCCGGCGCCCAGGGATATCGGGTGATGGCTGGAGTGGATGACCCATTTGCAGATGATGCCGTCCGGTTGGAGCCGCTCGAAGCTCAGGCCGACGAAGCCTTGGAGGCAATAGTGCTCCCAACGACCGATCCGTGCAAGTCGAGTCCGCCTATAACCGAGCCAACAGCGGCGCGTTAGCGCCGGGGCTGTAGGCCTGGAAATTCGGCTCAAGTGGCTGTCGTGTGGCGAGGCCGGCGAGGGGCGCTGATGCGATAGCTCTGCCGGATGTTCCCGATTTCTCAGCAAGCAGGGGTGTGATACACGCGTGCAAGGCATCATTTTGGGGAGCTCCGGTACTGAGTCCAGTCATAGGAGTTGGTGGCTACCTTATCCGTGACGTCTGGGCCGGCCAGATGCTGATCATCCAGAACGATGCATGTCGGCCAGAGAGTCGTAGGTGGCCGCTACTGGTCGGAAGCGGTCGGTGGTGGTATGGCGACAGAGGTTTGCGGACCGTTCAGCCGATTGAACCTGCTTCCGATGCCTAGGCCGTTGGAGACTGCATCAGCCATAGTCTGTACAAGTCAAATTAGCCATAGTCTGTACATGAGGCACAGACTATGGCTATCCGTACACACGAGGCGGGCAGTTGGCAAATGCCGGCGCGGGCAAATATACTATCCCCCAGTACAGGATACGGGCGCAGCCATGCCGCATTCCCCCGAAGAGAAAAAGAAGGTCCTGGCTCGGGTCAAGCGCATCCGTGGCCAGTGCGATGCGCTGGAGCGTGCCTTGGAGGCCGGTGCCGATTGCAATCCGGTGCTGCAGCAGATCGCGGCCATCCGTGGTGCGGTCAACGGGCTGATGTCCGAGGTGATGGAAGCCCACCTGCGTGAGGAGTTCGGCCAGCCTGCGCGCTCCGACGCGCAGCGCGCCACCCGCGTTGCCGAGATGTCCAGCCTGATCCGTTCCTATCTCAAATAATTCCGGTCGGCGCGTTGCGCCGTCCTTCGTCATTCCCGCAGGAGAAACCACATGAAATCACGTGCCGCCGTTGCCTTTGGTCCGGGCCAGCCTTTGCAGATCGTCGAGATCGATGTCGCACCGCCGAAGGCAGGCGAAGTGCTGGTCAAGATCACCCATACCGGTGTCTGCCATACCGATGCCTTCACCTTGTCCGGTGATGATCCGGAAGGCCTGTTCCCGTGTGTGCTCGGCCATGAAGGCGCCGGCATCGTGGTGGAAGTGGGCGAGGGCGTCACCTCGGTGAAGGCGGGCGATCACGTGATTCCGCTGTATACCGCCGAGTGCGGTGAGTGCCTGTTCTGCAAGAGCGGCAAGACCAATCTGTGTACGTCGGTGCGCGCTACCCAAGGCAAGGGCGTGATGCCGGATGGCACCAGCCGCTTCTCGTACAACGGCGAGCCGATCTATCACTACATGGGCTGCTCGACCTTCTCCGAGTACACCGTGGTGGCTGAAGTCTCGCTGGCAAAGGTGAACCCGGAAGCCAACCCCGAACACGTCTGCCTGTTGGGTTGTGGCGTCACCACCGGTATTGGCGCCGTGCACAACACCGCCAAGGTGGCCGAGGGCGACAGCGTTGCGGTGTTCGGTCTGGGCGGTATTGGCCTGGCGGTCATCCAGGGCGCGCGCCAGGCCAAGGCCGGCCGCATCATCGCCATCGACACCAACCCGTCCAAGTTTGAGCTGGCCAGGCAGTTTGGTGCCACCGACTGCGTCAATCCCAAGGACCACGACAAGCCGATCCAGCAGGTCGTCGTTGAAATGACCGGTTGGGGTGTGGACCACAGCTTTGAGTGCATCGGCAACACCAATGTGATGCGCGCGGCGCTGGAATGCGCGCACCGTGGTTGGGGCCAGAGCGTGATCATCGGCGTTGCCGGCGCGGGTCAGGAAATCTCGACGCGTCCGTTCCAGTTGGTGACCGGTCGCAAGTGGATGGGCACGGCGTTCGGCGGTGTGAAGGGCCGTAGCCAGCTGCCGGGCATGGTGGAAGATGCGATGAAGGGTGACATCGAACTGGCGCCGTTCGTTACCCATACGATGGAACTGGACAAGATCAACGAGGCCTTCGACCTGATGCACGAAGGCAAGTCGATCCGTTCGGTCATCCATTACTGAAACCGCGTTGTGGGAGCGGCGTAAGCCGCGAAGTTCACACACCATCAGTCGCACCAGATCCAGCAACCCAGCAACCAAGGATTCCAACCCATGCAACGACTCGAACACCGCGCCTGCTTCGGCGGCTGGCAGGACGTGTACCGGCACGACTCCAAGGTGCTGGGCTGCGAGATGACGGTCGGCGTCTACCTGCCGCCGCAGGCCGAGCACGGCCAGTGCCCGGTGCTGTATTGGCTTAGTGGCCTGACCTGCACCGAGCAGAACTTCATCACCAAGGCCGGTGCACAGCGTTATGCGGCCGAGCACGGCATCATCCTAGTGGCGCCGGATACCAGCCCGCGTGGTGAGTCCGTTGCCGATGCCGAGGGCTATGACCTGGGCAAGGGCGCCGGCTTCTACCTCAATGCCACGCGCGAGCCGTGGGCGCGGCACTACCGCATGTACGACTACATCGTTGATGAGTTGCCGGCATGGGTGGAGGCCAATGTCCCGGCGAGCGCGGTGCGGGCGATCAGCGGGCATTCGATGGGTGGGCACGGTGCGCTGACCATTGCCTTGAAGAACCCGGGCCGCTATCGCAGCGTGTCGGCGTTCTCGCCGATCGTGGCGCCGTCGCAGGTGGGCTGGGGGAAGAAGGCGTTTGCCGCTTACCTGGGCGAGGATCGCGAGGTCTGGAAGGCGTATGACGCCACTGAGCTGGTCGCCAGTGCGCAGGAGAAACTGCCGTTGTTGATCGATCAGGGCGGTGCGGATGAATTCCTGCAGAACCAGTTGCGCCCGGAGCTGTTGCAGGCCGCGTGCGAAGCAGCCGGGCATCCGCTGCAGCTGCGCATGCAGCCGGGATACGACCACAGTTATTACTTCATCAGCAGCTTCATCGGCGATCACATCGCGCACCATACCGAGGCGATGCGCTGAGTTGATTTATGTAGAGCCGAGCCATGCTCGGCTTGGGCTTTGTCGGTGGAGCTTCTGCCGAGCATGGCTCGGCGCTAACGGGCTTTGCTGGTAGAGCCTCTGCCGAGCATGGCTCGGCACTACAGGGCGGTCTCGACAGCGCGCTGTCCTGCACAGGCGGAAGTACATCTGCCTGGTCATGCAGGGCGGGGTCTGGGTCACGTTGTGGCCGCGTCGCCCGCGCTATCTTCCCGATACCGCTTTGGCGATAGGGGAATGCATGCCGCGGGTGCTGGCGCTGCTGTTTCTGCTCTGTCACGGGCTGGTCCTGGCGTTGGGGGCTGGCCCGGCCGGTGTTGGCTCGTTTGTTTTCCTGGTGGCGGCGCCCTTGCTGGCCGGCGCTGCTTGCCTGCGCCGGGCGCGTCGCGGTCGGGTGGCCTTGGATTGGTATGCGATAGCGCTGTCGATGCTGTTATGGGCTGGCGGCATGGCCATCAATCTGGTCGATGCCCTGGGGGCCGCCCGTGCCGACCTGACCCCGCGCGCCAGCCTGCTGCTGTATGTGCTGTATGCCGTGCCACTGGTATTCATTCTTGCCCGTGCGCGCCATGAACGGCCGAGCATCAGCCTGATTGATGCGTCCATGGCGGCGCTGCTGGGCGTGCTGTTCTTCGTGCATACCGGCTATTTCGCCAACCGCATTGACGCCGACACCGCGGCGATGTCGAACGTGCGCTACATGTTCGACATCCAGAACCTGTGCATCGCGTTGTTTGCGCTGGTGCGTTGGCTGGCCACGGATACCGCGGAGCGCCGCAACCTGTTCCGCGTGCTGGCACTGTATGCGCTGGCCTATCTGCTCAGTGCCGGTTACATCAATCACGTTGCATCGCAGGATTCGTTTGGCGCGTACAACGACCTGCTGATTGATCTGCCCTTCCTGTTGCTGGGGGTGCTTGCGCTGCGCCCGGCACCGCATGCCCGGTTCCTGCCGAGCCCGCGCCTGGCGCGGTTGGTGCAGGCGGGCGGACCTATCATCCTGCCGCTGTTGTTGCTGGTGGTTGGCACCCTGGTGGTGGACCATGCGCGTCCGCTGGCGGTGGCCGGGTTCGTGGTTGCCACGCTGGGGTTCGGCCTGCGCAGTACGTTGTTGCAGGCCGACCTGCTGGAGCGGCAGGCGGCGCTGGACCAGCTGGCGCGCAAGGACGCGCTGACCGGTGTGGCAAACCGCCGTCAGTTCGATACGGTGCTGCAGGCCGAATGGAACCGCATGCGCCGCAGCGGCGCCGGGCTGGGCCTGCTGCTGGTCGATATCGATCACTTCAAGGCGTTCAACGATGCGCACGGCCACCCGGCCGGTGATCGCTGCCTGCAGGCGGTTGCGGCGGCCCTGCAGGCGAATGTACGGCGCGCAGGGGACAGCCTGGCGCGCTATGGCGGCGAGGAGTTCGCGGTGATCGTGGCCGACAGTACGCTGGACGATACGGTTCTGCTTGCCGAAACCCTGCGGGCGGCGGTGGAAACACTGGCGCTGCCAGAGGGGACGATCACCATCAGCATTGGCGCGTCCTTCCTGCAAAACCCGGGCATGGCCGATATCGGCAAGCTGCTGGCCGAGGCGGATACCGCGTTGTATGCGGCCAAGCATGCGGGCCGCAACCGTGTTGCTGTGCGCACGGCGCTGGTAGCGCCTGGCGCTGCCGTGCCGTGATCCGGTCGGAGTTGGGGGGGCGTGCGCTGTACTTGCCGATAGGCAAGCGATGAGGGCGAACGCATTGGAGCTCGCCTTGGCGGTTCAGCGTCAGGCATCGCACCTGTCGGCGCAGCGCAAAATCAGCCCAGCGCGAAATCGGTGTAGGCGTAGCGGCCCTCACGCAACACGGTGTCACCTTTGTGCAGCGGCAACGGGTTGCGGAACATCGGCCCGGCGCTGACGCAGGTGTGGAATTCGCCGTTCTCGCCACAGGCATCAACGGCGGCGGGGAGCTGGTCGAGCAGCCTGTTGTCGAAGGCATGCCCGGCAAAACCTGCATCCAGTTGCTGGCTGTCCACGCAGCACAGCTGGGCCTGCAGGCCTGCGGCGATCATCTGCTGGGCAAGTGCGGCGGTATCGCGGCCGAACAGCGGAAACAGCGTATGCCAGCCCTGTGCTGCGTATTGTTGTTCGCGCCATGCGCGGATGTCCTGCAGCAGCAGGTCGCCGAAAGCGATGGTGGCCAAGCCGGGCCAGCGTCGCTGCGCCTGGTCCAGGGCGCTGCGCATGCGCTGCAGATAGATCGCGTTGTCGCAGGCCTGCGGTATCCAGGCTTCCAGCAACGGCACGCCGACAGCGGCGGCCTGGGCCTGCAACACCTCATGGCGCACCCCCTGCATCGAGGAACGCTCGTAACCTTCAGTCAGGGTGCTCAACAGCGCGACAACCTCCAGGTCATCGCGCTGCTGCAGTTCGTACAGCGCCCAGGCGGCGTCTTTGCCGCCGCTCCAGGACAGCAGAACCGGTGTGGTCATTGCTCAGCGCACGTCGCGCAGTTCCCAGTTGGTGCCAGCCAGCCAGCGCATGCGCTGCTTGAACAGATCGCCCGACAGGGTGGTGCTGGCGACAAGGTTGATACGCAGGTCGGCTTGTTCGCCGATCACGGTGGCCTGCGGATCGGTGGCGCCCAGACCCGGGTCCACGTCGTCCGGCTCGTCTTGGGTAGCCTTCCAGCGCTCGAACAGCTCCGGCGTGCGCAGGGCGGTCTGCAGCTGCTCGGCGAAGGCGTCGGCGCCGCTGGCGGTGAACGACAGGCGCGGATCATTGCCGCGTGCCTTGGCAGGGTCGGGGAGCGAGATGGAATAGTGCACTGTCATAGGGGCCTCCTTGATGGGCTGTCAGCCTAGCGCTTCAGGCGTGGTGATATTGTCCACGCCGCTCTGGGGTGTCAGTTGCCGAAACTGTGCGGGCCATCGGCAAAGCCAACGGTCACCGCGCCCTTGCCGACATTGACCATGCCGGTCAGGCTCATCACCGCCTCCATCAGTGCTACGCCGTGCTGGCTGCAGGTGTCGTGCAGTTGCTGGTAGCCGGGCAGGGCGCGCAGTTCGTCGAGAGGGCCGCCGTAGCTGACACACACCACCGGCGTGATCAGGCCGTTGCGGACACGCTTGCCGACGAAGCCGAACAGTGTCTGCACAGCATTGTCGAAGCCTTTGATCTTGGCCACCGGTTCGGTATTGCCGCGGTAGCCGTGCAGCACCGGCTTGATGTCCAGCGCGCTGCCCAGGGCCGCGCTGAACAGGCCGACGCTGCGGTCGCCCTTGTGGCGGGCGCGGGCGCGCATGTAATACAGGTCGCGGGTGACCATATAGCCGTGCACGTTGCTGGCCACCTGCTCCAGGCGTTCGCGCATCTGCGGCACGGTGGCGCCGCTGTCGCGCAGGCGCACCGCTTCCACCGCGCTCACCGCCTGCGCGGCGAACAGGTTCTGGGTGTCGATGACGCGCAGGCTGAAGGGCGAGTTGTGGCCGGCGGCCTGCCGGATCGGCTTGTACTCGTTGAGGATGCTGTAGCCAGCCTGCACCGCGTTGTCATGCAGGGGGCTGCGGGTACGGGTGATGGTCAGGCAGAACACCTGGTCGAAATCGCTAACCAGGCGGCTCAGGAACAGATCACGGATCTGCTCGGCGCTATAGGGGATGGTCTCTGCCTCGGCGCTCTGGTCACTCAGCGGGCCTTGCAGGAAAGCCAGGGTGGCTGCTTCGTCACGATCATCCGGCAGCAGGGTGTCGCCAATCCTTACGGCGATGGGCAGCAGCACGATGTTGTTGCGCTGCAGATAGCCTGCGGGCAGGTCACAGGCTGAGTCGACCACAATTCCAATGCGCATGCGGTTGTATCCCCCTGGGGTGCAACAGTGTCGAAAGATCAGAACCCTATCGCAATTTCGGTGGTCCGGAGCTGGTTTCTGCGGACATCTTCGCAATATAGGTCATCTTTTTTCACGATTCGCTCATTTCCTCCAAGGCGGCTGGCTATTAAGCTACTGCCCAGCAACTGCGGCCAGCTCCCCGGGTGCGACGGCATGGGTGGGAGTTCACCGCCTGACGGTAGGTGGTGAGCCAGGAATCAGTAATGGAAACGGCAAGTACGGTGGTTGAGTTCTGGCGCGCGGCGGGTCCGCAGCGTTGGTTCGAGCGTGACGAGGCATTTGATGCGCAGTTCCGGGACCGTTTCCTGGGGCTGCACTATCAAGCCGCCCGTCGTGCCTGCGAAAGCTGGCTGGAAAACGCCGAAGGCGCGCTGGCACTGCAGATCCTGCTGGACCAGTTCCCGCGCAACTGCTTCCGCGGCACCGCGCACTCTTACGCTACCGATGGGCTGGCGCGGCATTACGCCACCCGCACCATCGAGGAAGGCTGGGACCGGGAATTGCCGCTCAAGCTGCGGGCTTTCATCTACCTGCCGTTCGAGCACTCCGAAGACCCGCACGACCAGGATCGCGCGGTGGCGATGTTCGAAGTGCTGGGCGATCTGGAATACCTGAAGTACGCCGAGCTGCATCGCGATGTGATCCGCCGCTTCGGCCGTTTCCCGCACCGCAATGCGGTGCTTGGGCGCATCCCGACCGCGGAAGAACTGCACTTCCTTGCCGAAGGCGGATTTGCTGGCTGAGTGCTGCGATTTGCGCGCCTGGTGTTTGTCTGTAGGAGCGGCGTGAGCCGCGACTCTGGTATTGCTTGAAGCCAGCACAACGCTGATATCTGATGATCAGCGTGCTTCGCGGCTGACGCTGCTCCTACAAGAAATTCGAGGCAAAAACGCTGGCATCGCGTTCGTGCGACTCAGATACCCAAATGAAAAACGCCGGCGATGCCGGCGTTTTTTTACTGCTGCAACGTAGCCCGATCAGTACTTGGGCACGCTGTTGTCCACGTTTTCCGACCAGGCATCAATGCCGCCGGTGACGTTGAACACATTGGTGAAGCCCAATGCCAGGAACTGTGCTGCAGCCTGTGCGCTGCGGCCGCCACGGTGGCACATGAAGGCCAGCGGCGTGTCCTTGGGCAGGGCTTCGAGCTTGGCGCGGTTGTCACCGTCGAAGGTTTCGAACTTGCCGTTGATCGCGGCGATGGCGCGCTCATCCGCCGGGCGCACATCCACCAGGGTGATGGCACCGGCGCGCAGCTGGTCGTCGGCGCTGCGCACGTCCAGTTCCTGCACCGGCTTGGGCGCATTCGGGTTGTTGATCGCCAGGCCCTGGCCACGGATGTCGTCGACCCAATCGATGGTGATGCCGTCGGCGCGACGTGCGCTGGCGCTGTCGAACTGCACGCGCAGGCCGTTGGACTCGGCGGCGATGGCGTTGTCGTCGCGCGGGGCCAGCTGGAAGTTCGGCTGGAAGCTGGCGTCGATGCTCAGCTGCAGGGCGGCGCCGGGGGCGTCAGCCAGTGCGCCCTTGAGCATTTCAACCGCCGCCGGGGTGACGGTGATCGACGGCGGGGTGCGGTCGGGTGCGGCCAGGCCGAGCAGGCTGCTCAGTTCGCCGCTGCTGGCCATCTGCAGGATGATGTCGCTGCCTCCGATCAGCTCGCCGTCCACGTACAGCTGCGGAATGGTCGGCCAGTCGCCGTAGGCCTTGATGCCTTCACGGATTTCCTGGTCGGCCAGCACGTTGACGTGGCCGAACTGCACGCCGAGGTCCTGCAGCGCGCCAACGGCCTTGGCCGAGAAGCCGCACTGCGGCATGGTCGGCTGGCCCTTCATGAACAGAACGACGCGGTCGGCGCCAAGGATGGATTCAATGCGCGAACGCAGGGCGGGGTCCAGGGACATCGTGTGCTCGTTATAAGTGGTCGTAGACCGGGTAATTCTACGCTGCGTGGCATCATGGGGCATGACTGCCCCGGAAACCCTGCATCGCATTCCCGTACACCCCTGGCGCTGGCTACCCTGGCTGCTGATCTCGCAAGTGCTGGTGGCGCTGCTGTGGTGGCGGCTGGGCTGGATGTGGGGCCTGCCGGCGCTGCTGTTCAGCCACGCGCTGTTCATCGTGCCGATCTTCCTGCCCAACAGCCGTTTCTACGCGCCGGTGATCAGCCGCGCGCCGGGCCGGGACGTGTGGCTGACCATCGACGATGGCCCCTCCGAGGAAACCCTGGCGGTGCTGGACCTGCTCGACCGGCACGGTGCCCAGGCCACGTTTTTCATGGTGGGCGAGCGGGCGCAGGCGCGCCCGGAGCTGGTGCGCGAGGTGTTGCAGCGTGGCCATGATCTCGGCAACCACAGCCATTCACATCCGCAGGCACGCTTCTGGGCGCTGGGCCCGGCGCAGATGGCGCGGGAAATAGGCCAATGCCAGCAGACGCTGGCGGCCATCGCCGGTGCGCCGCCGCGCTGGTACCGCTCGGTGGTGGGCATGACCAATCCTTTTGTGGGGCCGGCCCTCAAGCGCCACGGCCTGGCGCGGATCGGCTGGAGCGCGCGTGGCTACGACGGCGTGGACTGCACGCCGGAGGGCGTGGTGGCGCGGATTGCGCCGGATCTGGGACCGGGTGCCATCGTCCTGCTGCACGAAGGTGCCGCCCATGGCCACAACCTGGCCATCATCGAGGCGGTGCTGCAGCAGTTGCAGGCCCGTGGCCTGCGCGCCCGCCTGCCTCAGCCAACAGCGTAGACTCGCCTCCCCGCCATTGCGCGGCGTTCTGGACCTGCACCATGCCTTTCTCCCAACTCGGCCTGTCTCCCTACGTGCTGCCTGCGCTGCAGCAAGCCCTGCAGCAGGCTGGCTATCTGGCGCCGACACCGATCCAGCAGCAGGCCGTGCCGTTGTTGCTGAAAGGGTGTGATGTGGTGGCGCTTGCGCCTACCGGTTCGGGTAAAACCGCGGCTTATGTGCTGCCGGCCTTGCAGCGTTTCTTCCTGGCAACGCCGCGCAAACCCCGCTTGCTGACCCAACTGGTGCTGGTGCCAACCCGCGAACTGGCGCTGCAGGTGAGCGATGTGTTCACCACTCTGGGCCGCGCGCTGCCACGACGGCCGCACCTGGTCTGCGCGGTAGGCGGGGTGTCGATCAATCCGCAGATGATGTCGCTGCGTGGCGGTGCCGACATCGTCGTGGCCACGCCGGGGCGCTTGCTGGATCTGCTGGCGCATAACGCGCTGACCTTGCGCGACGTGCAACTGCTGGTACTGGACGAAGCCGACCGCCTGCTGGAACTGGGTTTCGGCGACGAGCTGCGGCAGATACTGGCGCAGGTGCCGGCGCGCCGGCAGACCGCCTTGTTCTCGGCCACGTTTGCGGCCGATATCCAGGCTTTGGCGGCGGCTGGCCTGCGTGAGCCGCAGCGTGTGGAAATCGGCGAGCAGTCGGCGCCGGACATCGAACAGCGCGTCATCCACGTCGACAGCGCCCGGCGTGCCGAGTTGCTGCTGTCCTTGCTGGAAGACCCGCAGTGGCAACAGGTGCTGGTGTTTGTCGGCAGCATCCGCGACGGTGATCGCTTGGCCCGCCTGCTGCGCAAGGCCGATATCAATGCGCAGGCCCTGCATGGCGAACTATCGCAGGGCCGCCGTTTCCGCATGCTGCAGGATTTCAAGGATGGCGAAGTGCGGGTGCTGGTCGCGACCGACCTGGCGGCGCGCGGCATCGACATCACGCGCCTGCCGGTGGTGGTGAACTACGACCTGCCGCGTGCGCTGGCCGATTACCTGCACCGCATCGGCCGTACCGGGCGGGCCGGGGAAAAGGGCTTGGCGGTGAGTTTTGTCGATTCGGCCGCAATGCCGCATTGGCGTCTGATCTGCAAACGCCATGGGCTGGACAGTGCCACGGAAGTACTTGCGGGCTTCGAGCCGACGCAGGCCGCACCGGCAGCCACGGTGGTGGCGGATGACAACGGTGGCATCAAGGGCCGCCGGCCCAGCAAGAAGGACCGTGCGCGAGCAGCTGCGGCGGCAGAGAAAGCCGGACCCTGACAGAGCCACAGCCTGCGCCGCCGCATTTGGTAGAGCCGAGCCATGCTCGGCTGAGGCGTTACCGGGAAAACCTCACCTGTAGAGCCGAGCCATGCTCGGCTGGGGCATTACCAGGAAAGCTTCTGCCGAGCATGGCTCGGCACTACCGTGCTTCGGCGATCAATCTTCGAAATCGGTTTCCGAGGACGGGGCCGGCTCGGCTGCCGGGCGCGGGGTGCGCTTGGCCGACTTGCTGACCACTTCGACGTAGAACTGGGTGTTGCCGGCCGCCACCAACGCGTCAATGGCGCGGAACAGCTCGTCATAGGCCACCGGCTTGGCGGAGGCTTCGTCCACGCCCAGCTTGCTGTCAAAACCCCAGGTATCGGCGCCGGCCGGCAGGGCCTTGCCGCGCTCACGCTTGGTGTACTTGCGGATGTCGTGCTTGCTGGCTTCCAGCAGACGGTCGGGGTGCTTGCCTTCGATGGCGAGGCTGTAGGTCTTCTTCACGGGAATCTCGTTGCTGCGCCAGCCCGGTTGGGCCGGCAGGGAATGGCGCCATTATCGGCGCAAAAGGCTGGACCGTGCTTCAACCGCGGTGGGCGACCAGCAGCCAGTTATTGAACGGGGTGTTGCCATACAGCGGGCGCAGGCTGACGTGCAGGCCACACTGCTGCAGCAGAGCGCGCAGGGATTCGGCATCCGGGTAGTGGCGGGGCCGGAACTGCATCCAGCCGATCAGGTTGGCCGCGCGGTCGCCAATGCGCGAAATACGCCCGCGGCGGCTGGTATCGGCCAAGGCCATGCGCATGACCAGCCGGCCATCGCCCTCAAGCATCGCCGCTGCGTTGCGCAGCAGTGCCTGCTGGGCCTCGGCGTTCAGATACTGCAATACATCGAGGATGGCGACACTGCCACGGTGGGTGGGCAGGGTGGTGGCCAGGTCCATGACCTCGAAACTGCTGGCGGCCAGCCCGGCACGGGCCGCGACCTTGCCGGCGCGGGCAATCTTGGCCGCGTCATTGTCGACCCCGCGGTAGGGCATGGCCTGGCCGTCATGGCGCAGGGCATGCGCCAGCAGGCCCAGTCCGCAGCCCATGTCCAGCACGGGCGCGCTGCTGCCACGCAGGGCGTCGAGCACCCCGGGGTAGAGCGGGTCGCTGCGCAGTTTGGCAAGCGTGTAGCAGTAGTCCCAGCGGTTGCCCCAGGGCCGTGATGGGGCGAACGCGCCTGCGATGGCACGTGCGGCATCCTTGGGAAGGGCCTGGTTGTTCGCGCCCGCCGTCACGCGGCCGGGGCCGCCAGCAGCAGTGCCGCGGCGGTAGGCAGTGCCGCCTGCATCCAGCGCTGGTACATCAGCGCCGAAAGGTGCAGGCCATCTTCGGCCAGCATCCTTGCGTCCTGTCCGTTGTCGCGGCTGATCGGGGTGATGTCGACGAAGGCCACGCCGTAGTCGCCGCAGCAGGCCTGCGCGGCGGCGTTGAAGTCGTCGATTTCGCGGGCCACCTGGGCCGCATCGCGACCGTGCTGCTGCGCGTACGGGGTGAAGCCCCAGTCCGGTGTGGACAGCACCAGCACCCGGCGCGGGTCTTCGCCGGCCAGCGCAATCGCGCGCTGCAACAGCTGTTCGAACTGCTGGCGGTATTCGGCCAGCGGGCGCCCGCGGTATTGGTTGTTCACCCCGATCAGCAGGCTCACCAGCGCATACGGCCCCTGCGGGGCTTCGGCGTCGATGGCAGCCGCCAGTTCGTCGGTGGTCCAGCCGGTGGTGGCGATGACCTGCGGGTCATCGAGAGCGATGCCCTGCGCACGCAGCGCCGAAGCCAGCTGGAACGGCCAGCTGCCGGCCTGCGGCACGCCTTCGCCGATGGTGTAGGAGTCGCCCAGTGCCAGATAGGACGGGGAGGTGGCTGCGGTTTCGCTCATCAAGGCCGATCAGCCCACCGCGCTGCGTGGCTTGAGCTGCACCACTTTGGTGACCGCTTCCGCACGCCGGCTCAGCAGCTTGTCGATGCGGCCGAACACCTCGCGCATCACGCTGGCCTCGGGCAGCAAGGTGACGCGGAAGTGGTTGCGATAAGGCACGTTGAAGCTCGAACCCGGCACCACCAGCACGCCTTCTTCTTCCATCAGCTGCAGGGCGAAGTCGTGGTCATCAAAGCCCTGTGCGGCCGGGCCGATCACCGCCGGGAATGCGTACAGCGCGCCGGCCGGTGCTACCAGTGACAGGTGCTCGCTGGCCTCGCAGGCCTCGATCACCGCACGGCGGGTTTCGTAGAGGCGGCCGCCAGGGCTGCACAGTTCGGAAATGGTGTCCGGGCCGCTGACAGCGGCTTCGATCGCGTACTGGCCGGGCACGTTGGCGCACAGGCGCAGTGCGCTGAGCAGATCCAGTGCGGCGCGGAATTCACCCAGCTGCTCGCCTGCACCGGACAGCAGCATCCAGCCCACGCGCCAACCGCAGGCGCGGTGCACCTTGCTCAGGCCGCTGAAGGTGAGGCAAGGATGGTCGCCGGCCAATGGAGCGACCGGCTGGAACTGGGCACCGTCGTAGAGGATCTGGTCGTAGATTTCGTCC
Organism: Stenotrophomonas nitritireducens; assembly: GCF_001700965.1. Lineage (NCBI taxonomy): Bacteria > Pseudomonadati > Pseudomonadota > Gammaproteobacteria > Lysobacterales > Lysobacteraceae > Stenotrophomonas > Stenotrophomonas nitritireducens. The sequence continues at coordinate 1,363,216 of NZ_CP016756.1, read as the reverse complement.
ACCAGCAGCAACAGGTTGTGCTTGCGGGCGATGGCGACGATTTTTTCCAGCAGCTCGCGCGGGTAGCTGGCGCCGGCCGGGTTGTTCGGGTTGATCAGCACGATGGCGCGGGTGCGCGAGGACACCAGCGCTTCCATCTCCACCGGGTCGGGCAGGAAGCCGTTTTCCGGGCGGCAGCGGTAATACACCGGGCGGCCGTCGTTGAGGATGGTGGCTGCCGACCACAGCGGATAGTCCGGCGAGGGGATCAGTACTTCGTCGCCCGGGTTGAGCAGGGCACGCAGCGACAGATCGATCAGCTCGGACACGCCGTTGCCCAGGAACACACGGTCCGCCACCGCATCGGGTGCGCCACGACGGGCATAGGCGGCGGCGATGGCTTCACGCGCCACCGGCAGGCCCTGCTGATGGGTATAGGGATCCGTGCGGCCCATGTCATCGGCGATGGCGTGCTGCAGGTGAGCCGGCGCACGGAAGCCGAATGCGCCGGGGTTGCCGATGTTGAGCTTGATCAGCTTGTGGCCCTGGGCCTCCAGCTCCCGCGCTCGTCGGGCCAGTTCACCACGGATCTCGTAGCGGACTTCAGACAGGCGTTCACGGGTGGCTAGCGGTTTGACAGGGCTTGACATTTTCTCAGGGCCATCAAGGGCATGGACTTGGCATGGTAGCCGAATTGTTGCGCTGCGGGGCGGGGCTTGGGAGTCGGTTCAGGGGAATCCGGATTGGGCTTTGGTTACAGGTAAAAGCAAGTGCTGAAACGAGGGTCAAGGGCACCTGTCCGCAACCCTCCCTTGCCCGCGGCAAAGGGAGGGAGCCAAGCATCCCTCCCCAACCCTTGCAGCGAGGGGAGGGAGCTCAGCCCCCTCCCTTGCGCGCAGCGCAGGGGAGGGCCGGGAAGGGTGCTCTCGCTCTGCTTTGGTTCAGGCCCTGACAACGCCACATTCCCGGCGGCAAGCCCTACCCCGGTAGAATCGGGCAATGACAGATTCCATCGATTTCGATTCGCTGCGTTATATCGGCTGGCCCTGGCCTGGTGCCCCCGAGGATCCGGCCTGGCAGGCGGCCTTTGCGGAGCACCCGCAGGCGCGGCCTGGGCGGGTGATCGAGCAGCACCGTTCCGGCTATGTGGTGGCCGACGCGCCCGAGGCCAGCCTCAAGACCGAGTCGCCACCGGAATGGCAGCGTCCGCGCTTCCCCAGCCACGAACGTGCCGCGGTAGGCGACTGGGTGCTACTGGAAGGCAAGCGCATCGTCGCGCTGCTGCCACGACATACCTCGATCAAGCGCGGCGCCGCAGGTGAGCACTATCACCAGCAGGTGATCGCGGCCAACATCGATACGGTGTTCATCGTCTGTGGGCTGGATGCGGACTTCAACCCGCGCCGCATCGAACGCTATCTGCTGCTGGTAGGCGGCGGTGGCGCGTCACCGGTGGTGGTGCTGACCAAGGCCGACCAGACCGACTACAGCGAAGATGCACTGGCGGTGCTGGAAGACCTGGCCGCGCAGCAGATTCCATTGCTGGCGATCAACGGCAAGGATCCGGAAAGTGTTTCCGCCCTGCTGCCGTGGCTGGGCCCAGGCAATACGGTGGTGCTGGTGGGTTCCTCCGGTGCCGGCAAATCCACCTTGACCAACACGTTGTTGGGCGAGGACCGGATGAAGACCAATGAAGTGCGCGGCAATGATTCGCGCGGCCGCCATACCACCACCCATCGCGCGCTGATGCCGTTGCCCTACGGTGCCTGCCTGATCGATACCCCGGGCATGCGGGAGCTCAAGCCCACCGGCGAGGAAACGCTTTCCGAGGGCGGGTTTGCCGATATCGAAGAACTCACCACGCAGTGCAAATTCCGCAACTGCTCGCATCACAGCGAACCTGGGTGTGCGGTGCAGGAAGCCATCGAACGCGGCGACATCGATGAAACCCGGCTGGAGAGTTACCTCAAACTGCGCGAGGAAGTCGCGCTGGCCGCCGCCAAGCTGGCGCAGCGCCAGGCCGAACAGGCCACCGAACGCAAGCACACTGGGCGCGGTGCGCAGTGGCGGCCGATCAATAAGGGCAAACGGCGCTGAGGCTGTGGCCGCTTTTGCTTCTACTCCCTCCCTTTTGCATGGCAAAGGGGGTGAAGAAGGCTGCTTGCGCGCCACTGGCGCGCGGCCTGATGAACGACCGAAGGCCATGCCTTCGGGCCGGGCGGGTTGGGGAGGGGTAAGCTGTTCGCAGCATTGATGCGGTTGTGGCTTCGCGGCTTACGCCGCTCCTACAAAGAGCGCGATCGCTGCGCTCAATGACGTGATTTGAACGAGGCAGGCATGGGCACGGCTGATATGCACAATGATCCGGCCATCGGCCACCACGCCGCGCTCGATGCGCGCATGGTGGCGGCGGTGCGCGGCGTCCGCCTGCTGGGGCTGACCAGTTGGCCGGCGACCACCCAGGCGCCGTTCCTCGACAGCGTCGCACGTGGCAAACCGCTGCTGCCGCAGGTGCAGTACCCGAAACAGGATTTCAGCGATACGCGGCGCGAACTGGCCGCGATCATGGCCGCGGCCGATACCTCGCATCCACTCGGCGTCTACGTGCACGACTCGGCGCACAGCTGGGACCTGGCCGCAGGCTTGCTGGAAGCCCTGGGCACGCGTGCGGTGGATACCTATTCGGCGCAGTTGTTTGGCGTGCCGGAGCAGCCCATGCCCGGCAATGGCCCGACCACCCGCGATGCCGCCCGCCATTTCATCCAGATCGCCGAGGAACTCGACCACGAACTGCTGGCGCCGGAAGAACAGGTGCCGGTGTCGGCCACCGCGCTGCAGCTGATGCTGCAGAGTGACCTGGATGATTTCTTCGACGGGCGCCTGATCACGGTGGAACTGGACCGCGAACTGATCGCCAAGGCCGCCGCTGGCGCCACCCGCATCCGCCTGCGCACCAGCGCCACGTTCAGTGCCTACGACCGCGCCCAGCTGTACCACCATGAGGCGCTGGTGCATTCGCTGACCGCCCTCAATGGGCGCGAGCAGACCCTGCTGCCCAGTCTTGCATTGGCCTCGCCGCGTATCACCGCCACCCAGGAAGGCCTGGCCACCTTCGCCGAGCAGATCACCGGCAGCATCGACATCCAGCGGCTGAAGCGCATCAGCCTGCGTATCGAGGCGATCGCGATGGCGCGCGACGGTGCCGATTTCATCGAGATCTTCAATTTCTTCCGTGCTGCCGGGCAGACCGCCGAGGAAAGCTTCTCCTCGGCCCAGCGCGTGTTCCGTGGCGTGCCGACCAGTGGCGGTGCCGCCTTCACCAAGGACACCGTCTACCTGCGCGGATTGGTCTCGGTGCACACCTTCTTCCGGCAGATGCTGCGCGATGAAAAGCTGCAGACCTGTCGTTGGCTGTTTGCCGGCAAGATGACCCTGGGCGATGCGGTGGCGCTGACGCCGTTGTTCGACGCTGGCGTGCTGGCGCCGCCACGCTGGTTGCCGCAGTGGATCCATCGCGCCAATGGTCTGGCCGGCGCGTTGGCGTTCTCGCTGTTCGCCAACCGTATCCGCATGGACCAGATCAGCGACACCTGAGAGCGTTCAGGGCGTGTCGAGCAGTTGCCGCACCACGCGCTCGCCACTGCCCATCGCCAGCGTCCAGCCGAGCATGCCGTGGCCGATGTTGCAGGCCAGGCCATCGCCAAGCGTGCGGATGATGGGTGACGTCCACGGCGTGACCGGGCGCAGCCCGGCCCAGCTGCTTTCGATGTGATCGTAGTCGGCTGCCTCGGGCAGCGAGGCGCGCGCCTGCGCGATCAGGGTGGCAAGCCGCGCCGGCTCTGGTGCGGGATCCCAGTCATTGAGGTCGGCCAGCCCTGCAACGCGGATACGGCTGCCCAGGCGGCAGAACACCAGCTTGCGCTTGGTATCGGTGAGGCTGACTCTGGGTGCGTTGGCGCCCAGCGGCGCGGTGAAGGAATAGCCCTTGATTGCCATCAGCGGCATGCGCTGACGTAGTGGCTTGAGCAGCACAACGCTGTCGATGCCGGCACAGACCACCACGCGCGCCGCCTGCACGCTGCGGCCATCGCGGGCCTGCAGCTGCCAGCGTCCATCGGCATGGCGCAACGACTGCGTGTCGAAGCCGAACCACGCCTGCAGGCCATAGTCCTGTTGCAGCACCTGCAGCAGGCCCTGACTGAAACGGTAGGGGTCGCCGGCTTCCTCGTCGGGTGAGTAGACCGCGCCGCCCAGCCACGGCGCGCCAGCGAGCGCCGGTTCGATGGCGCGAGCTTCGTCGGCATCCACCAGCCGTTGCTGCACGCCACTTGTGCGCTTGAGTGCGATCATCGCCGCTGCGCCCTGCATCGCCTCGGCCGAGGGGTACAGGTGCAGCTTGCCGGAGACCTGATGATCGAAATCGATGGGATGCTGTTGCAGCAGGGCCTGCATGGCTGAGCGCGATTCCAGCGCCAGTTGCAGCGTGGCCAGGGTATTGCGATGCAGGCCGCCGCTACTGGCCTGGCGCAGGAACGCCAGCCCCCAGCGCAGGAAATCCGGGTCCGCCGACCAGCGCGTGCGGAAGGGACCGTTACGGCCGAAGGCCATCTCCGGCAGCTGTGCCCAGGTGGCGGGGCCGGCCATGGCGTCGGTGTAGGCGTAGCTGAGCTGTGCGCCATTGGCGAACGAGGTGCCCAATGCCGGGCCGGTATTGCGATCCAGCAGCAGCACCGAGCGGCCCCGCTTCGCTGCGGCATACGCCGTGGCCAGGCCCACCACGCCAGCGCCAATGACGATGAGGTCATGGCCAGAAGAAACCGGGGGCACAGCGTTGGGGGTCATCAGCGGAGCAGCATGGGGCAGGTGAGCCGCCATTGTCGCGCCAACCCGCGCGCAAGGCACGGGTATGGCGCACGGAACCGGCCGATCAGTGCGGCCAGAAGTTGAGGAAGCCGGTGATGATCAGGGCGTTGATGAAGTCGATGAAGAACGCGCCGACCAGCGGTGCCACCAGGAAGGCGCGCGGCGCCGGCCCATAGCGCTGGGCCAGGCGGCGCATCACCGCCATCGCATTGGCGGTGGTGCCGAGCATGAAGCCAATGAAGCCGCCGCCCATCACCGCCGCGTCGTAGTCGCGTCCCATCAGCCAGTAGATCGGCACCGCGAACAGCGCCACCACCGTCACCTGGATGATCAGGTTGACCAGCAGCGGGAAGCCCATGCCGGCCAGTTCCCAGAGTTTGAGATCCATCAGCGCGATGGCCAGGAACAGCGCCAGGCAGATATTGCCGATCAGGTCGGTAGTGGGCACCGACAGTTTGATCCAGCCGGTGTAGTCGTCGATGTTGCGGATCACCGCGCCCACCAGCATCGCGCCGATATAGGTCGGCAGGGTCAGGCCCAGGCCTTCAAAACCCTTGCCCACCCAGACGCCGAGCCACATCGCCATCAGCAGCACGACGATGCTCTTGAGTGCATCGAACTCGCGTGCGGATTCGCTGGGGTAACGCACGGTGACGGCTTCGTCCTCGCCAAGCTGCGCGCCGGTCGCTTTCTGGCTGGGATGGGCCACCTTGAAGCGCTGCATCAGCACGGTGATCACCGGGCCGCCGACCAGGCCGCCACAGATGATGCCGGCCATTGCTGCGGTCACTGCCAGGCTTTCCGCGCCGACCAGGCCGGCCTGCTCGAAATGGCCAGCAAAGGCCAGGCCGGTTGCCGGGCCACCGGTCAGCGTGGCCGAGCCGGCCAGCACACCGAACATTGGATTCAGGCCGAACAGCTTGGCCACGCTGATGCCGATCAGGTTCTGCAGCACCGCGAACAGGCTACCGATCAGCAGGAACAACATCACCTGCTTGCCGCTGACCCGTAGTAACCGCACGCTGGCATTGATGCCCAGGGTGGTGAAGAAGGCCACCATCAAGGGCGTCTTCAGCGTGGTATCCAGCGTGAACAGGGTGGTCTGCTGACCATGCGCCCACCACACCGCCAGTGCTACCAGCAGGCCGCCAACCACCGGCTCGGGCAGGTTGTAGCGGCGGAAGAACGGAATGGCGCGGCACAATGCGTAGCCGGCAAACAGGGTCAGGCCGGCAAAGGCGACTGTCTGTACTGCGTCAAGTTGGATCATCAGGGCGGGGACCTTACACCAGCGAAAGGCGAACTTTGTCGTTCCCTCGGCACAATAGCAACCGGGCCTATTGGCACTGGCCGGGGTTTCAGGGGGCGCTTGCTCGCCCGAATGTGGTGCCGAGCCATGTTCGGTTGCCGCATCACCTGTAGTGCCGAGCCATGCTCGGCAAGGGCTTTCCAAGCGGGCTGTAGTGCCGAGCCATGCTCGGCAAGGGGCCTTTCCGGCAAAGCCCGAGCATGGCTCGGCACTACAGTTTGGGTCTTGCGGTAAAGCCTCTGCCGAGCATGGCTCGGCACTACGGTTTGGGTCTTGCGGTAAGGCCCCTGCCGAGCATGGCTCGGCACTACGGTTTGGGTCTTGCGGTAAGGCCCCTGCCGAGCATGGCTCGGCACTACAGTTTGGGTCTTGTGGTAAAGCCTCTGCCGAGCATGGCTCGGCACTACCGTTTGGGGCTTGCGGTAAAGCCCCTGCCGAGCATGGCTCGGCACTACAGGTGATGGCCTGGGATCAGCGCTGCGGGCGCTTGTAGGCCACGCAGTCCACTTCCACCTTGCAGTCCACCACCATGCGGCTTTCGACGCAGGCGCGGGCGGGTGGGTTTTCGCCGAAGTAATGCTTGAACACGCCGTTGAAGGCGTAGAAATCGCGCGCGTCGTCCAGCCAGACGCCGCAGCGCACCACATGCTCCGGGCCGTAGCCGGCCTCGGCCAGGATCGCCAGCACGTTGCCGATGACCACATGCGATTGTTCGGTCACGGTGCCGGCCACCAGTTCGCCGTCGCGCATCGGCACCTGCCCGGACACGAACAGCCAGCCATCGGCTTCGACCGCGCGCGAGAACGGCATGTGCTGTTTGCCCTGGCCAACGCCACCTTCGGCGCCGTAGCGTTTGATGTCACTCATCGGTATTCCTCTTCATGGATGCTGCGGTATCAGTCAGGCGGTCGGTGCCGGCTCGGGCCGCACGAAGCGGCCGGCGCGGGCAACAACGCGGCTGCCGTCATAGCTCAGGCAGCCGTTGACCCAGACCGCGTTGATGCCTTCGGCGGCGCGGATCGGATCGTGGAAGCTGGCGGTGTCGCGTACCCGGCCCGGATCGAACAGCACCAGGTCGGCGCACCAGCCCGCACGGATGAAGCCGCGCGCGCCCATCGCGAAACGCGAGGCCGGCAGGCCGGTCATCTTGTGCACGGCGGTGTGCAGTGGGAACAGCTGTTGATCGCGCGCGTAGTGGCCCAGCACACGCGGGAAGGTGCCCCACAAGCGTGGGTGCGGGCGTGGATCGCGCGGCAGGCCATCGGAGCCGATCATGGTCAGCGGGTGGCTCAGGATGCGGCGCACATCGGCCTCGTCCATGCCGTGGTAGACCGCGCCGGCCGGTTGCAGGCGGATGGCGGCTTCCATCAGCGTGACCTTCCAGTCGGCGGCGATCTCGGCCAGCAGGCGGCCGCCCTGGTCGGGTGCGGGCTCGGACCAGGTGATCAGGATGTCGTAGGCCTCGGTGACCTGCTTCAGGTCCAGGGTCGAGGCGCTGGCCGCATACGGGTAGCAGTCGCAGGCCACATCCTGGCTGGCCGAGGCGGCGTGCAGGCAATCCAGCACTTCGCCGCTGCGGCCCCAGTTGTCCACGCCGGCACACTTCAGGTGTGAAACACGCACCGCTGCCTGCGGCGCACGTGCAGCGTGGAAGGCTTCTTCCATCGCATCGAGGATGCCGCCGAATTCGTCGCGCAGGTGGGTGGCATACAGGCCGTTGCGCGGCAGTTCCTCGGCCAGCGCATCCACCTCGGTGGACGGTGCGGCATGCGCCGAGGCATAGGCCAGGCCGCTGCTCAGGCCCAGCGCGCCTTGCGTGAGGCTGTCGCGCAGCTGTGCACGCATCGCGCTGATTTCCTCACCCGTGGCGGCGCGATCCAGGCTATCCATATGGTTCTGCCGCAGCGCGGTATGCCCGACCAGCGCCGCAACATTCACGGCCGGGCCCGCCTGTTCGACCGCGTTGCGGTAGCTGGCGAAATCCGCATAGCGGAAATCCCCTGCATCACCGAGCAGGTTCATTGGATCCGGTACCTGGTCGCGGATCTGCACCGGACTGGCACTGATGCCGCAGTTGCCGACCACCACCGTGGTCACACCCTGTGACAGCTTGCTGAGCATGTCCGGGTTGCGGATCACTTCCAGGTCATCGTGGGTATGCACATCGATGAAACCCGGCGCCAACGCCAGGCCCTGCGCATCGACGACAGTTGCCGCCGTCGCTGCGCCGAGCTGGCCTATCGCGGTGATGCGGCCGCCATCGATGGCGACGTCGCCGGCCACTGCGGGTTGGTCGCTGCCATCGAAGATCAGCGCATTGCGGATCAGAAGATCATGCATGGATCAATCACCCAGCGGCAGGCGCGAGTCACCGCCGCGGTGGCGGTCCAGCGCCAGCTTGATGCGGCGCAGGTGTTCATGGTTGGCGTTGGCGTCGTTGAGTGCGGTGGTGGTGGCAAGCACGTCGATCGCCAGCATCATCGCGTAGCGCGAAGCCGAGGGCTTGAACACGAAGTCGGTTTCCTCGATCTGGATAGGCAGCAGCCAGTCGCTGCGCTCGGCCAAGGCGGTGTTGGCCTGGGTGATGGCGCCGATGCGGGCGCCGTAGGTGCGGGCGATATCCACTGCCGAGACGATTTCCGGGGTGATGCCGCTGACCGACAACACCAGCACCAGATCCTGCGGGCCCAGCGTGGCGCCGATGATCTTCATCATCAATGCATCGCTGCAGGCCGATACCGGCCGGCCGAAGCGCACGAAGCGGCTCTGCAGTTCCTGCGCGAATACGGTGGAACAGCCGCCCAGTCCGAAGATATGGATCATCCGCGCCTGGCAGACCGCCTCGGCCAGCGCCTGCACCACGTCTTCCTTCAGGTTGGCGATGTTGTGGCGCAGGCTTTCCTGGATGTCGTCGCAGATCTGCGCGTACAGCGCCGATACCGGCGGTGCGTTCTGCTGTTCCAGAAAACGCTTGCCTACCGCACTGGCCGAGGCCAGCCGCGCGCGCAGCTCGCGCACGTGCTCGCAGCCCAGGGCCTTGGCAAAGCGCGAGATGGCGGCGGCACTGACTTCGGCGCGTTCGGCCAGTTCACTGACCCCGTACTGCGCGGCGGCATCCACGTCGGCGAGGATGGCCGCGGCGATGCGCGCTTCCACCGGGCTGAATTCATGCTGGCGCTGGCGCAGCTCATAGACGATATCGAACGTATTCTGCGACATGTTCAAAGCACCATGGAGAGGGCCATCACCAGCGACAGGGCGATGACCGAGATAAGGGTTTCAAGCACGGTCCAGGTCTTGAAGGTCTGGGCGACGGTCATGTTGAAGTATTCCTTCACCAGCCAGAAGCCACCGTCGTTGACATGTGACAGCACCACCGAGCCGGCACCGGTGGCCAGCACCAGCAGTTCAGGGTGGGCATAGCCCATGGCGGCGGCAATCGGGGCGACGATGCCCGAGGCGGTGGTCATGGCCACGGTCGCCGAGCCGGTGGCGATGCGCATCAGCGCGGCCATGGTCCAGCCCATCAGCAGCGGCGACAGTTCGAAGCGCTGCGACAAGCCGATGATTTCCGCGGCCACGCCGGTGTGCACCAAGATGCCGTTGAGGCCGCCGCCGGCGCCAACCAGCAAGGTGATCGCGGCGGTGGGCGCCAGGCATTCCTGGGTGAACTTCAGGATCTGTTCGCGGCTGAAACCACGTATCAGGCCGAGTGTGACGAAGCTCATCAAAGTGGCCAGCAGCAGCGCCACCACCGAGTGGCCGATGAAGCGCAGGCCGTGGTTGAGGGTGGAGCCCGGCGTCGCGATCTGGTCGGCCCAGCCACCCAGCAGCATCAAGCCGACCGGCAGCAGCAAGGTGGCCAGGGTGATACCGAAGCCGGGCAACTGCTCGTCGGGAATGCGGCTATGGCCTTCGTCCAGTAGGGCCGCTTCCATTGGATTGTGTGCTGGCAGCTTGACCCGGGGGGCAACGAACTTGGCAAACACCGGGCCGGCCAGGGCCGCGGTCGGCAGGCCGACCAGCAATGAATAGAACACCGTGCGGCCGACGTCGGCGCCATAGGCGTTGACTGCCAGCATCGCCGCCGGGTGCGGTGGCACCAGGCCATGCACCACCGACAGGCCGGCAACCATCGGCAGGCCGACCAGCAACAGCGGCACGCCGGTGCGGCGGGCAACATTGAGCACGATCGGGATCAACAGCACGAAGCCGACTTCGAAGAAAATCGGCAGGCCCACGCAGAAGGCGATCAGCATCATCGCCCAGTGCACGTTCCTGCTGCCGAAGCGGGCAATCAAGGTACGCGCGATGCGCTCCGCGCCACCGGACTCGGCCATCATCTTGCCGAGCATGGTGCCCAGCGCGACGATCAGCGCGATATGCCCCAGCGTTTTGCCGACGCCTTGTTCGTAGGCGGGCAGGATCTCCGGTGCAGGCATGCCGGCCAGCAGCGCCAGGCCCACCGAAACCAGGGTGACACTGATGAAGGGGTTGAGGCGGAAGCGGGCGATCAGCACGATCAGTGCAAGGATCGACAATGCGGCGTAGATCAACAGCAGGTTACCGTCGGTCATGCGTACAGGCCCGGTGGAAGCGGTTAGAACTGCGTGGAAACAGCACCGACAACGCGGTGCGCGTCATCGACCACCAGCAGGTGGCGCCATTTGTCGAAGGTCAGGCAGGGGTGGGAAATATCGAAACAGAGCATGTCGCCGACCTGCAGGGTGTCGTCGGCCTGCAGTTCGAGGAAGGCGTGCTGGTCCATCATCGCGGTGAGCTTCCAATGCGCAGCGGCGGCGCTTGGCGCGGCACCGCCGGGCCGGTAGTGCAGCGCGGGCACCGGCAGGCCGGCATCGAAGGCGGCATCGCGCTTGCCCAGGCCGATGATGGCCTTGCCGGGTTCGGGCCGGGACTGCACATACGCCCACAGCCGCAGCGCGGGCTGCAGGCTGCTGCCCATCGTGCGCGCGATAGGGTTGCTGGCGTGGATGCGCTCGGCGGCCTTCCGGTAGATGCCGACGTCGTGGCTCAGGTAGCAGCCCGGACGCAGCACGATCTGTGCATCGGCATCCTTGGCGAGCACCGAGAATTCCTCGGCCACCACGTCGAACCAGGCCGACCCGGCGCCGCTGAGGATGGCCGGCAGCTGGCGGAAACCACCACTGGCACGGATGGCCTGCCACTGTGCAAGGCTGCGCTGCAGCATGGCGCGCACGCCGGCCTCGTCGCTGGCGACACCTTCATAGACTTCGACGCCAACCAGCGCGACTGCATCCGGCCAGCGGGCGATTTCGTCCAGCACCGCCTGCGCCTGTACATCGTCGCGCACGCCGGTACGGCCACCGGCCAAACCAATCTCCAGCAATACCTTGATCTGCTGCCCGCGCGCGCTGAAATAGCGGCCGAGCGCGGCCACGTTGTCGGCCGAGTCCACCACGCAGGCAAACCAGAAGCCCGGGTCACGCTGCTGCAGGGAGGCGATCAGCGCGAAATTGCCCTTGCCGACCAGCTGATTGGCCAGCAGCACGCGCTGTATGCCTTCGGCATGGGCCGCGACCGTCTGCGGCGCCGTGGCCAGGGTGATGCCCCACGCATCGGCGTCCAGCTGCATGCGGAACAGCGCCGGGCTCATCGTGGTCTTGCCATGCGGCGCCAGCTGGCAGCCATAGGCCTGCGCGAACTCGCGCATCCACAACAGGTTGTGCTGCAGCGCCGATGCGCTGAGCACCGCAGCCGGCAGGCTGACCTCTTCGGCAAGCAGCGACGGCGCGGCGGCAGCAAGCGATGCCGGGGTCCACGGGCCGCCGCTGGGGAGGCCCTTGCCGGCGAGAACTGCTTCGGAATGAAAGTAATTTTCCTGCACGAATCCAGCCCCTTGCCTTGTTCACCCGGAAGTATGGGTGGCTATTGTGGCGAAAAGTGGAGAATACGTGAAAATTATTTTCTTGCGTGCCTGGCGGTGAACGGACCGCCCAGCGCGGTGGGGCTCAGAAGTGCAGCTGGGCGCGTCCGGCCAGTACCCCGGTATGGTCCAGGCGCTGCCCGCGCAGTTCATCACGGCGCTGGCTGTCGGTCCAGTCCAGCATCAGCCGGACCTTGCTGGAGGCATACCAGTTGACCCCGACGGTCCAGGCGCTGGCCGAAACCTCGCGCTGCTGCGTCGGCCATTGGCGGCCGCTGATGTGGTCGTAGCGGGCCACAAGTTCCCAGGCGCCATGGTCGCGCTCGGGCTCGAGCTGGGTGAAGCGCCCGGCCTTGGCGTCATAGGGACGGTCCTCGCCGGTGAGCAGCCAGCTGCCCTGCAGGTAACCGGCCTGTACCTCGCCGCGTTGCTGGCCATCGTCGTAGCGGGCGCCACCGTATTCGGCCTGCCATGACCATGGGCCGGCCACGCCTGCGGTCTCGGCGCTGTAGCGTTTGACCGAGACCGCCCTACCGCTGCGGAAATCCACCAGCGGCAAGCGGCCGTTGTCGCCGAAGTAGCCGTTGGCACGCACCTGCGCACGCAGCGGCAGGGCGCCGTCGGCACCGGGATGGCTGTGGTGTTCGTGGGCGCCGGAGACACCAAAGTGCAGCACATGGCCCGGTTGGCTCCATGGCGCATGGCCGACGCGGCCGCCGATGACATGGCCCTTGGCCTGCCACACGTCGATGCTTTCCAGGCTGAAAACGCTGCCACTCCAGAAAATGCCGTTGTGATGCCCCTGCGCACCGATGCCCAGCCGGTAAGCCGTGCCCAGCGACTGCACCAGAAAACTGCGCTCGATGGTCGGCGTGTGGTTGGCGCTGCTGCGGTCATCCAGCGTATAGAACTGCTTGAACTGGCCCAGCGTGAGCTGGGTGTTGCCGAATTTCTGCGTCAGGTAGACATCGCGCGCAACCGGACGATGGCCGGCGAAGTCGCCCTCCAGTTTGTAACCCAAGCGGTGCAGCTTGCCGGACACGCCCAGCCATGCGGCACGCAGGCTGTCGCCGCTGCGTTCGGCCGGGCCGCGGTTGTCGTTGTCGAAATGGGCGAATTCGTAATACAGGCGGCCGCTGGCCTTGGCGGTGAAGGCGTCGTTGGCAAGTGCAGTGGGCGTGGTGGCCAGCATCAGCAGGCCGGTGAAGGAAGCGCACAGGGTGAAATCGGCCATCCATTGCCTCGGTGCAGTAGGGAGTGCGCGGACGATAGACAGGGCCTGGATGCCCACCAATAGCGATTTGGGACTAGGGCGGGTGGGCTGCGCCCGTGCCAAACTGGCGCCATGAGCCTGATCAAGGTGCTTGTTGCCGACGACCACCCCCTGTTCCGCGCCGCCGTGCTGCATGCACTGCGCGATGGCGGTGCCGTGGGCGAGATGCTGGAAGTTGCCAGTGTCTCGGCGCTGACCGAGGCGGTCGCGGAGCATGCCGATGTGGACCTGGTCCTGCTCGACCTGACCATGCCCGGCGCACATGGGTTTTCGTCGCTGGTCTGGTTGCGCGGCGAACGCCCGGCGCTGCCGGTGATCATCATTTCCTCCAATGACAACCCGCGGGTGATCCGCCGCGCCCAGCAGTTCGGTGCGGTGGGTTTCATTCCCAAATCCGCGCCGGTGGAGTCGATAGGCGCAGCGGTAAGCGCGGTAATGGAGGGCGACACCTGTTTCCCGCCTTTGGCTGCGGTCCGCTCCGAGCACGACGCGCTGCTGGCCTCGCGCCTGGCGCGGCTGACGCCGCAGCAGATCCGTGTGCTGCTGTGCATGGCCGACGGCCTGCTCAACAAGCAGATCGCACACGTGTTGGGCCTGGCCGAGAACACGGTCAAGGTGCACGTGACCGCCGTGCTGAAGAAGCTCGAATGCAATAGCCGCACGCAGGCTGCGGTATTGCTGAAGACCCTGGACGTGGAGTGGGAGCCGGAGTTGCCACGCGCAGCACCGTAGCGCCGAGCCATGCTCGGCAGGCGCCTTACCCATAAAGCTGACCTGTAGTGCCGAGCCATGCTCGGCAAGGGCATTGCCAAAAAAGCTGACCTGTAGTGCCGAGCCATGCTCGGCAAGGGGCTCTACCGGTAAGGCCTCTGCCGAGCATGGCTCGGCACTACATGTGGGGCATTGCCGGTAAAGCCTGTGCCGAGCATGGCTCGGCACTACAGGCGAAGGGCGGCGGTCGCGCCAATCAGCTTCCGCGCTGATAAAGATGCGTCATCAATGCGCGCAGTGCTGCGGTGCGCGCCTGTTTGGAGACATAGCCCCAGTTGCGCTCGCGGGCGAGCTGGCACAGGTCGGGGTCCTGCTCGGCGGTGAACAGGATCACGCCGGGCTCGCTGCCCCAACATTCGACCAGCAGGGGCAGTAGCGCAGGGCCGCTGATATCGCCCATGCGTACATCCAGCAGCAACAGGTCGGGTGCATTGTCTGGCCGGGTTGCGGCCTGCGCGGCTTCCACGCCGCCGGCAAAGTCCACCTGGCAGCCCCAGCGTTCCAGCAGCAGGCGCGTGGCCAGGCTGATGCGGGGGTCGTCGTCGATGCACCAGACCCGGCAACCGGCCAGCAGCGAGTCGGCCTGCGGTTCCTCCGGCGGGTTCACCGGCAGGCTGCCGCAGCCGACATCGCCGCGTGGCAGGGTGACCGAGAACACGCTGCCGCGCCCGGGCGTGGAACGCAGCCCGATGCGGTGGTCCAGCAACTGCGCGATGCGGTCGACGATGGCCAGGCCGAGGCCGGCGCCGGCTTCTTCGCCGCCGGCGTTGTCGAGCCGGCGGAACTCCTCGAAGATTTCCTGCTGCCGCGCCTGCGGAATGCCGGTGCCCGTGTCGTGTACTTCGATCCGCAGCTGTGTGCCGTCGCGGCGGCAGCCGATGACGATATGACCGTTGCGCGTATAGCGCACGGCGTTGGACAGCAGGTTCTGCAGGATGCGCCGTAAAAGTGCCTCATCACTGCGCACCACCGCGCTGGTGGCCACGTGGTGCACACGCAGTCCGCGTGCGTTGGCAAGAATGCCGAACTCGATGGTCAGCGCTTCGAGCAATGGCTCCAACGGGAAGTCGCGGATACGTTTTTCCAGCGCGCCCGATTCCAGTCGCGAGATGTCCAGCAGGCTGGTCAGGATGCCGTCCTGCGCGGTCAGAGCATTGTCGACGTTGTCGGCGATGTCGCGACAGGTACTGTCTGGCAGGCGGCCGCGCAGCGCCGACAGGAACATGCGTGCCGCGTTCAAGGGCTGTAGCAGGTCGTGCACGGCTGCGGCCACCAGGCGGGTCTTGGCCTGGTTGGCTTCCTCGGCCTCGCGTTTGGCACCGGCCAGGGCGTGGGTGCGTTCACTGACCCGCAGGCTGAGGGTGTCGGCGAGCGAGCGCAGGTCGCGGGCCGCGTTGCGGTAGGCGGTGATGTCGGTATAGCTGGTGACGAAGCCGCCATCGGGCAGCGGATTGCCCCGGATTTCAATCACACTGCCGTCGCCGCTCTCGCGCTCATGCATATGCGGGGTTGCCGAGCGCAGATGGTTGAGCCGGCGTTCGATGGCTTGATCGACCGGGCCGGGGCCGAGCAGGCCGCGGCGCGCGTTGTAATGGAATACGTCGGCGATCGGGCGGCCCACCTGGATCAACCCTGGCGGGAACCGGAACAGCTCGATGTAGCGCCGGTTCCAGGCCACCAGGTTGAGTTGTGCATCCACCACGCAGACGCCTTGCGGCAGGTGCTGCAGGCTGGCGCTTTCGCCGTAGTCGGCCGTATGCGCGGCATGCACCACGCCATCTTCGGTGGTGCGCAGTTCCTGCGCGTGCTGTTCCACCAGTTGTTCCAGTTCGTGGCGGCTGCGCTCGCGCAGGCGCGCCAGGCGTTGCCGCTGCCATAGCCCGTAGCCGAGCAGCAGCAATGCGATCAGGCTGGCGGTCAGCGCGCCGGCAAAGCCGCGCGCACTGGCGGTACTGGCGGCGGTGCTGCGCAGCAGGTGCAGGGTCCATTGCTGCTGCGGCAGCTGTTGCGAGACCCAGATCACCTCGCCGCCATCGGCCAGCTGCACGCGGCGCTGGTTCGGCCCCAGCGTGGTGCCGGGCGAATGCTGCAGCTGCTGCTCCGGCAACTGGGCGTACTGGCGGGTGCGCTGCAGTTCCTCGCGCACGCGCGGCGCCAGCGCCTGCAGGGTCAGGTGGCGCCAGGGCCGGTGGCTGGAGAGGAAAATCACGCCATGGTTGTCGCTGACGAAAACGCGGTCGGCGGTGTCGGCCCAGGTCTGCTCCAGCGGCCGCAGGACCACCTTCACCACCACCACGCCGACCGCCTTGCCGGTGTCGTCGCGCACCGCTTCGGACAGGAAATAGCCGGGCATGGCCGTGGTGACACCTTCGGCGTAGAAGGTGCCGCTGCCTTCCTGCATTGCCTGGCGGAAATACGGGCGGAACTGGTAGTTGGTGCCGACGTTGTTGCTGCGGTTCATGCGCCAGTTGCTGGCGGCCAGGGCCACACCGTCGCGGTCGAGCAGGGTCAGGGTGGAGGTGGCGGCCACGCCGTTGACGCGCTCCAGCTTGCGGTTGAGGCGGTCCAGTTCCGGCGTGCCGAGCGTGGGCCGTGACAGTGCCATGCGTATGTCCGGGTCCAGTGCCAACACCGCCGGCAGTACCCGGTGGCGTTCGATCACCGCCTGCAGGGCTTCGCCGTGCAGGTGCAGCTGGGTCTGCGCGCGCAGCGCCTCGCTGGCAAGCCGGGTGCGCTCGAAATGGCGCAGCGCCACCACCCCGGTCGCCGCGATGGCGAGTGCGGCGGCGAGCGGCAGCAGCCAGCGCATGCGGCGCCGATGGGTGGGGAAGAACGGCATGCAGCGATGGTCCGGCACGAACGCCGCGCGTTGCCATAGGTCTTGTCCGGTTGTTTGCCGGCAACGCAATACGGGCTGCATCCGGTGGAGGCCGGCTAGCCAGTAACACCAATGCGTTATCGGCGGCGCGCCGCTGGGCGGGTACAAAACCGCCAGCTAGTGAATTATCGAGGTTTCCCCATGCAAGCCGCTTCTGCCACTGTCGCCAGCCCCGCCGGGCGTAGGCTGCCGCTATACCGTCAGCTCTACGTGCAGGTGCTGGTGGCTATCGCGCTGGGCGTGCTGCTGGGCCATTTCGAGCCGGTGTTCGCCGAGCAGCTCAAGCCGCTGGGCGATGCCTTCATCAAACTGGTGAAGATGATCATCGCGCCGGTGATCTTCCTGACCATCGTCACCGGCATTGCCGGCATGACCCACCTGCGCAGCGTGGGCCGCGTATTCGCCAAGGCGATGGCCTACTTCATGTTCTTCTCCACCCTGGCGCTGGTGGTGGGCCTGGTGGTGGCGCACGTGGTGCAGCCCGGCGCCGGCATGAACATCAATCCCGCCGATCTGGACCAGACTGCAGTGCAGGGCTATGTGCAGCGTTCGCACGAGCTGACCCTGGTCGGCTTTGCGCTGGACATCATTCCCAAGACGCTGCTGAGCCCGTTTGTCGGTGACAACATCCTGCAGGTGCTGTTCGTGGCGGTGCTGTTCGGCATCGCGCTGGCCTCGGTGGGCGAGAAAGGCCGGCCGGTGCTGGCCCTGCTCGAAGCGCTGACCACCCCGGTATTCAAGCTGGTGCACCTGCTGATGCGCGCCGCGCCGATCGGTGCGTTTGGCGCCATTGCCTTCACCATTGGCAAGTATGGCATTTCTTCGCTGGTCAACCTGGCCTGGCTGGTCGGTTCGTTCTACCTGACCTCGCTGCTGTTCGTGGTGGTGATCCTGGGCGCGGTGGCGCGCCTGTGCGGGTTCTCGGTGTTCAAGTTGGCCCGTTACCTGAAAGCCGAACTGCTGCTGGTGCTGGGCACGTCCTCGTCCGAATCAGCGCTGCCTTCGCTGATGGAGAAGATGGAAAAGGCCGGCTGCAGCAAATCGGTGGTGGGGCTGGTGGTGCCGACCGGCTATTCGTTCAACCTGGACGGCACCAACATCTACATGACGCTGGCGGCATTGTTCATCGCCCAGGCCACCAATACCGAGTTGAGCTTCGGGCACCAGATCGCTTTGCTGCTGGTGGCCATGCTCAGCTCCAAGGGGGCGGCCGGGGTCACCGGTGCCGGCTTCATTACCCTGGCCGCCACTCTGGCCGTGGTGCCGGAGGTGCCGGTCGCCGGCATGGCCTTGATCCTGGGCGTGGACCGTTTCATGAGCGAATGCCGCTCGCTGACCAATTTCATCGGCAATGCGGTGGCGACCGTGGTGGTTTCGCGCTGGGAGGGCGCGCTGGATCGGCAGCGCCTGCGCCTGGTGCTGGATGGCGCCGAGCCATCGGAGCTGCCGCCGACGCTGCCGGCCAAGGCCTGAGTTTTACCTGTGTGTGCGTTTTTGCGCGGGGCCTGCTGACGAACGGGCGGCCCCGCGTCTTTTTTGGCGTCCCACGCTTGTCATGCGGATGGCCAACACTGTTGCGCATGCCATGGCGCGGAACACCTGGATTGTGCACTTGCAGCATTCATGCGACAGCATAGCGACAGGTCCGATTGCCTTAACGGCGTTATCATCTGCTGTCCTTCTTGCCCTTTAGTGCCCACAACTCGATGTCCAACGAAGATTTCAAGCAGGCAGCCCTCGAATATCACCGGATGTCGCCGCCAGGCAAAATCAAGGTGGTGGCAACCAAGCCCATGTTGACCCAGCGTGATCTGTCGCTGGCG
Organism: Stenotrophomonas nitritireducens; assembly: GCF_001700965.1. Taxonomy (NCBI): domain Bacteria; kingdom Pseudomonadati; phylum Pseudomonadota; class Gammaproteobacteria; order Lysobacterales; family Lysobacteraceae; genus Stenotrophomonas; species Stenotrophomonas nitritireducens. Next base: position 1,344,415 of record NZ_CP016756.1, on the reverse strand, counting down.
TATTCGCCGGGTGTGGCACATGCCTGCGAAGCGATCATGGCCGACCCGGCCATGGCCAGCGAGATGACGGCACGCGGCAACTTGGTCGGCGTCATCACCAACGGCACCGCGGTGCTGGGCCTTGGCAACATCGGCCCGCTGGCCGGCAAGCCGGTGATGGAAGGCAAGGGCGTGCTGTTCCAGAAGTTCGCCGGCATCGACGTCTTCGACATCGAAGTCAACGAGAACGACCCGGACAAGCTGGTCGAGATCATCGCCTCGCTGGAGCCGACCTTCGGCGGCATCAACCTGGAAGACATCAAGGCACCGGAGTGCTTCATCGTCGAGCGCAAGCTGCGCGAGCGCATGAACATCCCGGTGTTCCATGACGACCAGCACGGCACCGCGATCATCGTCGGCGCCGCCGTGCTCAACGCCATGGTGATCACCGGCAAGAAGATCGAAGAGGTCAAGCTGGCCACCACCGGCATGGGCGCGGCGGGTATTTCCTGCGTCAATATGCTGGTTTCGTTGGGTTTGAAGCCGGAAAACATCCTGGCCTACGACCGCGACGGGGTTATCCACAGCGGCCGCACCGATCTGGACCCGGAAAAGGCGCGCTACGCCCGCGACACCGACAAGCGCACCCTGGCCGAGATCGTCGACGGCGCCGATATCTTCCTGGGCCTGTCGGCCGGTGGCATCCTCACCAAGGACATGGTCGCCAGCATGGCGCGTGATCCGGTGATCTTCGCCCTGGCCAACCCCTACCCGGAAATCCTGCCGGAAGACGCCAATGCGGTGCGTTCGGACCTGATCATGGGTACCGGCCGTTCGGATTACCCGAACCAGGTCAACAACGCGCTGTGCTTCCCCTACCTGTTCCGTGGTGCGCTGGACGTCGGCGCCACCACCATCAATGAAGAAATGAAGGTCGCCTGCGTGCGCGCGATTGCCGCGCTGGCCCGCAAGGAAGCCTCGGATCTGGGCGCCGCCTATGGCGGTGACGTGCCCAGCTTCGGCCGCGACTATGTCATTCCGCGCCCGTTCGACCGCCGCCTGCTGGTGGAGCTGTCCGCCGCCGTGGCCCAGGCTGCGATGGATTCGGGCGTTGCCACCCGGCCGATCACCGACATGGCCGCCTACCGCGACAAGCTGGCCCAGTTCGTCTACCGCACCAGTCTGTTCATGAAGCCGGTCTATGACCGTGCGCGTTCGGACAAGCAGCGCGTGGTCTACGCCGAGGGTGAGGAAGAAGTGGTGCTGCAGGCAGTGCAGAACGTGATCGACGAAGGCGTGGCCTTCCCGATCCTGATCGGCCGCCCGGACGTGATCGAAGCCCGCATCGAGCGCCTGGCGCTGCGCATGCGTGCCGGCGTTGATTTTGAAGTCACCAACATCAACGACGATCCGCGCTTCAACGATTACTGGCAGTACTACCACGAGATGACCGGCCGCAAGGGCGTCACCGTGGCCGCCGCCAAGAACCTGATGCGTTCGCGGCCGACCCTGATCGCGGCGGTGATGGTGGCCCGTGGCGAGGCCGATGCGATGCTGTCGGGCCTGGTAGGTCGCTTCCACAAGAAGCTTGGCTATGTGCGCAGCGTGATTCCGCTGGAACCCAAGGTCAGCTCGACCTCGGCGATGACCGGCGTGATCAACAACCAGGGCGTGTTCTTCTTCGTGGACACCCACGTGCAGGAAGACCCCAGCGTCGAGCAGATCGTCGAATCCACGCTGCAGGCGGCCTTCCGCATGAAGCTGTTCGGCATCGAGCCGAAGATCGCGCTGCTGTCGCATTCCAACTTCGGCAGCCACGATTCCAAGGATGCGCTGAAGATGCGCCAGGTGCGTGAGGCGCTGCTCAAGCGCAACCCGCGCTTGAACGTGGACGGCGAAATGCAGGGCGACACCGCATGGGATGAAGCACTGCGCGACAAGCTGCTGCCCAACAGCACCTTGAAGGGCCGTGCCAACCTGTTCGTGCTGCCCAACCTGGAGGCGGCCAATATCGCCTACAACCTGGTGCGTGTGTTCACCAATGGTGTGGCGATCGGCCCGATCCTGATGGGCATGACCAAGCCGGTGCATATCCTCACCAGCAGCGCCAGCTCGCGCCGCGTGCTGAACATGACCGCGATTGCCGCGGTGGATGCACAGATCCGCAAGCAGATGGAAATCGACCGCGCCGGTTGATTGCCAACCTGCATGTGTCAAAACAGAGCCGGCCTTGTGCCGGCTTTGTCTTATCTGTGGTCTGGTGATGGTGTGGCCAGAGTTGAAAAAGCCTGACGAATACGCGCCAGCGTGCGCCGTTTGTGGAAGCGGCGTAAGCCGCGAAACACGTAGATGATCAGCCAGTACCTCCAGCCGCTGTTCCAGCACTGCCAGCTTCGCGGCTTACGCCGCTCCCACAGTTTTGCTGCAATTTTCCGTGTGCTGTAAGCGGATGGTGCACAAGCGGCGCCGATGTAGTCCCCGGTCGCCGCCTCCGTTCAGAACTGATGAATCTTCTGCGCCTCCACTATCTGCAACACGAGTTTGCGTGTGGCGGCGCGGCAGGAACGGTAGGCCAGCAGCAGCCTGCGTTCGGAGGGGTCATCCACAAGCTCCGCATTCTCGTTGGGCGCGGCCGCGGAAATGGCGTCAAGTTCGCCGCGCCCGGTTGCCAGCCATTCGAACGACACATCGGTGACCAGTGCGATGGTGATCAGGCGCATGGTGCTGGGCGATATTCCGGTCGGGCTTTCCCAGTTTCCCACCGCGCTGCGGCTTACCTTCAGTTGGCCTGCCAACTCTGCCTGCGTCATCCTCATCTTTCTCCGCGCTTTGCGGATGCGGATTCCCAGATGGTCATGCATAAATTTCTCCTCGAGCGTTGACCATGAGAGCCGACTAAAAGCCTAAGCCATTGCGAGCTTGCGCAGTCGGCAAAGACTTATTGTCAATGTTCATTACGCACTTGGAATATCGGAACGGTGCTCGTCATTGATATTGACGACTTTTGCCAATGTAACTTGCACCTGCTGCCTGGCCTGTTTGTTGCGGCTAGGCTGCGGCCCTGGAAGCATTTTCAGGGAGCTGCTGGCAGGTAATGCACTTACAGCTTGATAAGTTTTTTTCTTAAGCGTTGAAACGATGGTGCAGGCGTGGCGCAAACCACAATGAATGAAAAACTGCAGGTTGCGGAGCGTCGTTGGTGGTCAAGGATGGAATTCAGGCGGCCTGGGAATCTGTATGCATATTTGCTGGGTACACTTTCTGTAGCAGTCATCGTGCTGGCAGCATTCGTTGTTCGCGGTGGTAATGAAGCGGCCACGATCGCAGGGCGGCTGGTGCCGGCGCAGGGAATGGCGACGGTGCTGGCGCCGGTCACCGGCGTTGTGCGCTGGCTGGACGTTGACGATGGAAGGCGTGTGGTGGAGGGCGACACCCTGGCGCTGATCGCCACGGCGCGGGCAACGCCGGACATCGGTGACGCCAGCCTTGCACTGGAACATGGGCTGCAGCAGAAGGAGGACAGCATCGTGCTGGCGCGTGATGCCTACAAGGAGCAGCTGGCGGCGCAGACTACGGGTTTGCGGGAGCAGTTGCAGGCAGCACGCGCCGAGGCGCGGCAGATTGATCTGCAGATCCAGACGCAGCGCGAACAGGTGCGCGTCGCCGGTGCGGTATTGGCCCGGCGGCGCCGGGCGGAAGCTGCATCCGCCGCCGGCCTTGCCGCTGTCGAGCAACAGGAGGCGCTGGTGCTGGACTACACGGCCCAGGTGCAATCGCTGCGTCGGCAACAGGCGGCAACGCAGCGCCTGGTTGCCCAGCTCAAACAGGCCATGGGCGAGCTGCCGGGGCGACGCAAGGCAAACGATGCCGCCTATGCCGAGCACCTGGCGCAGCTGCGGCTGGAACGGGTGGAGAACGAGATCAGCGCCGCCTTGCTGGTGAAGGCACCGGTGGATGGCATCGTGGTTGCGCAGATGGTCAAGCCCGGGCAGTCAGTGCATCTGGGGCAGCCACTGCTCAGTCTGTTGCCCGGCGATGGCCGGCTGGAGGCCGAGCTGATGGTGCCGGGGCGAGCGATCGGGGCGATGGCGCCCGGCGACCGCGTGGTGCTGCGTTACCAGGCATTCCCGCATCAGAAGTTCGGTACGCAGCACGGCACCATCGCGCATATCAGCCGGACTGCGGTGGACAGCGAAGAGGCCAGTTTCATATCAGGGCTGCCCACGGTGAAGGAGGCTTTCTACCGGGTCACCGTGGAGCTGGGCGATCAAGCCATTCTTGCTCACGGCAGGTTGGAACCGCTCAAGCCAGGAATGATGCTCGATGCGCAGATCAGCGGTAAGCGTGAACCATTGAGCGACCGTCTGCTGGCGCCGATGTATTCGTTCGGTGGCTGGCTGGGCGGGCGCTGAGGGTTGCGGCGGCTGAACTGTACGCGCATGCATGCAGACGAAACGGGTTGTCGGGCCGCCACGGCGCGGTTTGCTTTTTGCGATGATGGGCAGCGCTATCCGGCTGCCTGGGCATTACAGGGAACGGTAGGCGCATGGATTCGCATGCTGACCGCAATGACTGAGGACTGGATTCCGATGATGAAATCAACATGGTGCGCCTGGGCTGTCGCGCTTTCGCTTTCGCTGGCGCCGCTGGCACACGCCGCGCAGGTGGAGGCCAGGCTGCCAAAGAGTGTGCAGGCCGGCCCCTGTGTTGAAGGGGTGTGTGAGTACCGGCTTGCCAATGGGCTGCGAGTCCTGCTGTTCGCCGATGCCAGCAAGCCGACGGTGACCGTCAACCTGGTCTATGGCGTGGGATCGCTGCACGAGAACTACGGCGAAACCGGCATGACGCACCTGCTTGAACACCTGATGTTCAAGGGCACGCCCAAACACCCGGATATTCCCGGTGAAATGCAGCATCGCGGGGTCGACAAGAATGCGACCACCTCGCTGGACCGCACCAACTACTTCGCCTCGTTCCCGGCCAACGATGCCACCCTCGACTGGCTGCTGGGGCTGGAGGCGGACCGCATGCTCAACTCCAGGGTGGCCAAGGCCGACCTGGACAGCGAGATGACGGTGGTGCGCAACGAGATGGAAGCCGGCGACAACAACCCGGTCGGCGTATTGATGAAGCGCATGCGCTCGGTGGCATTCGACTGGCACAACTACGCCAACGTGCCGATCGGCGCGCGCTCGGACGTGGAGAACGTGCCGATCGGCAACCTGCAGGCGTTCTATCGCACTTGGTACCAGCCCGACAACGCGATGTTGATCATCGCCGGCCGCATCGACACCACGCAGGTGCTGGCGCGGGTGGCTGCCCACTTTGCGCCTTTGAAGAAGCCTGCGCGGGTCATGCCCACTTTCCATACGGTGGAGCCGGTGCAGGACGGCGAACGCGAAGTCACCGTGCGCCGCAGCAGCGAGTTGTCACTGCTCGCCGCCAGCTATCACGTTCCCGCGCTTGCGCAGGCCGACAGCGCGCCGCTGACGGTGCTGGGCAATGTGCTCGGCGACAACCCGAACGGGCGCCTGTACAAGGCGCTGCAGGAACCCAAGCTGGTGGTGTTTGTCGGTGCCAGCGGTGAGACCCTGCGCGATCCCGGCTTGTTCACCCTGGTCGCGGCGTTGCCCAAGGACGCTGATCCAGGCAAGGCCGAAGCCGAGCTGCTGAAGCAGGCCGAAGCCATTGTGGCCGCACCGGTGAGCGATGCCGAGGTTGCCGCGGCCAAGCAACGCATCGGCAACGCCATCGAAAAGCGCGCCAGCGACGTCAACGCGATGGCGATGGCCTTGTCCGAATACCAGGCGGCCGGCGATTGGCGCTTGTTGTTCGTGCAACGCGATGCCATCGACGCTGTCACCGCCAGTGACGTCAACCGTGTCGCGGCCGCCTACCTGAAGCCGCAGAACCGCACCATCGGCCGCTTCGTGCCGACCGCAACGCCGGACCGCGCGGTGATCCCCGCCGCGCCGGCGGTGGCCGGTCTGGTGGAGGGGTACAGCGGCCGCGCTGCCGTCGCCGCCGGCGAGGCCTTCGACCCCAGCCTAGACAATATTGCCGCGCGTACCGAGAGCTTCGTCATTGGCGATGGCCTGCGCGTATCGCTGCTGCCAAAGCGCAACCGTGGGCAGACCGTTACCCTGGACGCCAGCTTTCACTTTGCCGATGAGGCGTCCATTACCGGGCGCAGCTACGCCGGTGGCTGGGTGGGCCCGATGCTGATGATGGGCAGCCAAGGCATGGATCGCGGCCAGATCGCCGCGCGTTTTGATGCGCTCAATACCCAGGCGCAGGTGAGTGGCAGTGCGCAGGGCGCCGCCATCCGCCTCAACGGCAAGCGCGAGACGTTGCTTGAGGCGCTGCGTCTGGCCGCCAACGTTCTGCGTCATCCAACGTTCCCGGCCGATCAGTTCGAACAGCTGCGGTTGCAGGCCATCACCGGGCTGGAGTTCCAACGCAAGGAACCGGGCACGCTGGCGTCGATGGCGCTGAGCCGGTATTTCGACCCGTGGCCGGCGGGGCATCCGCTGCACGTGGAGTCGATCGACGAGTCGCTGGCACGGTTGAAGGCGATCACACCGGCGGATATCCGTGCCTATCACCAGGCGCTCTACGGGACGTCGGTGGGGGAGATCGCGGTGGTGGGTGATTTCGATCCGGTGGCGTTGAAGGCGGAGCTGCAGGCCTTGTTCGCCGACTGGAAGGCCCCGCGGGCTTACGCGCCGATCAGCACCCGTTACCACGATGTCGCTGCGAAGCAGGAGCGCTTTTCCACCCCGGACAAGCCCAACGCGGTGTTGCTGGCGCGGCAGAATGTCTCCATCAACCTGGCCGATGTCGACTTCCCGGCACTGAACATCGGCATCGGCATTCTCGGTGGCGATCCGCTCAAGGCACGGCTCGCCGAACGCATCCGCCAGAAGGACGGCCTGAGCTACAACATCGGTGCGGGCCTGAGCGCAGACGAAAGCCGCGAAGGGCGCGACGACAACGGCAGTGTCAGCATCCAGGCCATTGCCGCGCCGGAAAACATGCCCAAGCTGGAAGCGGCGCTGCGCGAGGAGCTTGCACGGCTGGTTGCCGACGGCATCACCGCGCAGGAACTGCGTGATGCGGTAGCCGAGAAGAAGGTAGCCCGCGAGCAGTCACGCGCGGTTGATGGCGCCATCGCCGGCTTGTTGAGCGACCATCTTTATTATGGTCGTGACATGCGCTTCGAAGCGCAGCGTGATGCCGCCTATCAGGCGCTGACGGTGGAGCAGGTCAATACCGCCATCCGCAAGCATCTCAAGCCCGAGCAGCTGAGCGTATTTGTTGCCGGTGACTTCAAGTAATCGCAAATCCGGGGCTGTTTGTCGTAGCCCCGGTAATGCCGTCCGGGCAAGCTGTTCACATGGCTTACCGCCCCGCTGCGGGACTCACGCCGGCAGTACCCCGGATCAGACGGGCTGACCAGACCGGGCTGATTTGCCGGCGCGGCGAGTCAGCTTCAGGTTCGCCGCCGCCGCATTGCGACGCGCCAGGCGCTACCGGGGCGGCCGTGCCGGTCCGGCACTGCTAGAATTGCGCGGACCCGTTTTTTTCGTGAATGACGCCATGAGCCATACCGCAAACGCGCCCGCCAATGCCGAGAAGCGTTACACCGTACATCGCGCTGACCTGCCGCTGAGCTGCCCGACGCCGGAAATGGCGTTGTGGAACTCGCATCCGCGGGTGTACCTGCCGATCGAAGACGAACCCAATGGCGAGGCGGCCTGCCCGTATTGCGGTTCGGTATTCGTGCTGGCTGACTGAACCGCTGACCGATGCGCCGTTTGACGGTGGTGCAGTTGCTGCCGGCGCTGCATTCCGGCGGCGTCGAGCGTTCAACCCTGGAAATCGCCGCGGCACTGGTGGCTGCCGGTCACCGGGCCATTGTCGTGTCCGCCGGCGGCCGATTGCTGCAGCCGCTGCTGGACAGCGGCGCCGAGCATCTGACCCTGGATATCGGCCGCAAATCGCTGCTGACCCTGCGCCACGTGGCCTCGCTGCGGCGCCTGTTCAGCGAAACCGGTGCGGACATCGTGCACGCGCGCTCACGGCTGCCGGCATGGCTGGGCTGGTATGCCCTGCGTGGCATGCCCGCAGCGCAGCGTCCGCACTGGCTGACCACCATGCACGGGCTAAACTCGGCCGGCCGCTACAGCGGCATCATGGCCAGCGGCGAGCGGGTTATCTGCGTGTCGCAGACCGTGCGTGACTACCTGCTGCAGCACTATCCACAGACCGATCCGGCCACGCTGCGGGTAATCCCGCGTGGGGTGGATGTGGCCCAGTTCCCACGTGTCGATCGCAGTGATCGGCGGCCGCGCCTGGCAGTCGCCGCGCGCCACCCGCGCTTGCAGGGCGACCTGCCATTGCTGCTGTTGCCAGGGCGGGGCACCCGTTTGAAAGGGCACACGCACGCCTTGCAGCTGCTGGCGGCGCTGCAGCGCGCCGGTCGCCCGGCACTGCTGTGGATGCCCGGTGTGCGTGAGCCCGGCCGCGAAACCTATGTGCGCGAGCTGGAACAGCTGGCGCAGAACCTCGGCATCGCCGCGCAACTGGTGCTGAGCGAACCCACCACCCGCATCGCCGAAGCCTATGCCGCCAGTGATCTGGTGCTGCAGCTATCCGACAAACCCGAGGCCTTCGGCCGTACCGTGCTGGAGGCCTTGTCGGTCGGCCGCCCGGTCGCGGGCTGGGACCACGGTGGGGTAGGTGAACTGCTGGGCCAGCTGCAGCCTTCCGGTGCGGTAGCGTACGCGGACATGGCGCAGCTGACGCAGTGCGTGATGGCGTTGCTGGATACTCCCCCGCTGTTGCCGCGGCGGATTCCCTATACGTTGCAGGCCATGCAGCGTGCCACCATGGATGTCTATGCAGAACTCGCTGGCTGAGCCGTCCTTTGCCGCCGCCCCGCGCCAGCCCGGGTGGTGGGCGCCGGTGTGGGTGATCGCCTATGTGGCGCTGCTGCCGCTGCCGGGGATTGCCGAGTCGGTGCTGGTGCTGGGGGCCTTGTTCACGGTGGCGCGCTTGCTGGTGCTGCGGCTGAAGAAAGGCAGCGGTATCCGCAGTCTGCTGGGTGTACCCGCGTTGGCCCTGACCAGCGTGCTGTTCTGTGCGTATTGGTTGCCGCAGCTGGGGTCGGCCATCGGCGCCGATGACCCGGGCAAGGTCTGGGGCAAGGTCGGAGGCGGCCTGCGTTACCTGCCTTTCATGTGGCTGGTGGCGATAGCCGTGGCAACCCCGCAGCGCCGGCGCATCACCTTTGCAGGTATGGCGCTGGTGACGGGGCTGTGGGCGGTTGACGGGTTGCTGCAGGTCCTGGCCGGCACCAGTCCGCTGTTCTGGGGCCTGGACCAGCTTAAATGGCTGATCAACGGGCGCGGCCTGTGCGCACCGGAAGAAGCCGCCTTGGCGGACCGCCTGTCCGGCATTTTCGGGCCATGCAATCTGAAGTTCGGTCAGGTGCTGGCCAGCCTGTCGCCGTTCCTGCTGTTCTTCGTGGGCGCGCGCTGGGGCCGCTGGAGTGGGCTGCTGGCCGCTGCGGTGGTTGGGGTAGTGCTGGTGTATGCCGGTTCGCGCGCGTCGCTGATCACCTATGGTCTGGTGCTGCTGCTCTCCGGTTGGCGCCTGCTCGGCAGCAAGTGGCTGCTGTTGCTGATGCTGGCCGGGGTGATGGGTGTTGCCGCGTTGGCGGTTGTTTCCAGCCAGGTGCGTGAGCGCTTTGAACGTACGGCGATGGCGTTCGACGGCGGTGCCCACGGCATCGATGAAGCCTTGTCCGGGCGCACGCGGATCTGGGCTGCGGCGCTGTGCATGGTGCGCGAACATCCAATCAATGGCGTTGGCGCGCGCGGGTTCCGGGAGGCCTATCCGCACTGCAACCCGGACGCTTCACAGGCGCCGGTATGGGGCGAGGGGCCGGCGTTGCACGCGCACCAGATCCTGCTGGAGATCCTTGCCGAAACCGGCGTGCTTGGTTTGCTGCTATGGATTGCCGGTGCGGCCATGGCATTGCGCGCCTGGATTTATTCCGGGCCGGAGGCACGTGATCGTGCACGTCCGGCGGCGGTGGCACTGGCAGTCACGGTGTTCCCGCTCAATACCCATCTGGCGTTCTATTCCGCGTTCTGGGGCGGGCTGACGGTGTTGCTGGCGGCGTTGTATGCCGGTGCGCTGCTGGCCGAGCCGGACAAGCGCGGCGGCTGAGGCGGCAACCGGCTCAGTCGTAGAAGTGGCTGCGGCCTTCGGGTTGGCGCTTGAAACGACGGTGTATCCACAGGTATTGCGCGGGGGCTTCGCGCACCATTTCCTCGATGGCGGCGTTGACCTGGGCGGTGTCGGCAACCACGTCATCGGTGGGGAAGTCCGGCAGCGGCGGGGCGATCTTCAGCACGTAGCCGCTACCGACGCGGCGGTGGAAGTACGGCACCACGGCGCAGCCGGTCATGCGCGCGAACTGATGGGTGGCGGTGATGGTGGAAGCCGGCATGCCGAAGAACGGCACGAACACCGAGTCCTTGCCGCGCATGTCCTGGTCCGGCGCATACCAGAGGAAGCCGCCTTTTTTCAGGTGCCGCACGGTGGCGCGGATGTCTTCGTTGGCGAACATCGCGCAGGCGTATTTCAGCCGGCCGCTTTTCACCGCCCATTCCATCACCGGGTTGCGGTATTTGCGGTACATGCCGGCCAGCGGCACGTGGTCGCAGAGCAGGCGGCCGCACATTTCCAGGGTCATGAAGTGGCCGGAAACCAGCAATACGCCGCGGCCTTCGGCCTGCAGGGCCTTGAGGTGTTCCAGGCCTTCCCATTGCACCTGCGGGCGGATGACGTCGATCTTGCCCCACCAGGCGCGGGCGAATTCGAACACGCCCACGCCCAGCGCGTCGAAGCTGTCGCGCAGCAGGCGTTGCCGCCAGGCCTCGTCCTTTTCCGGGAAGCACAGCTTGAGGTTGACCTCGGCGGCGTGGCGGCGGCTGCGCGCCAGATGCAGGGCCAACCAGCCGATGCCGCGGCCGAGTGCGCGCTGCAACGTCCATGGCAGGCGTGCGGCGATGAAGGCAATGCCAAGCCAGGCGTAGGTGGGCCAGTGGCGTGGCTGCAGGAGTGAGGGCCGGGTGGCGGTGGAAGGTGAATCGGACATGGGGAGATTCTAAGCCACCGCGGTGAAGGCGGGAGCAGCGCGGTGTGTGCAAGGGCATGGCAACTGCAGCAGCAACTGCAAAGCTACCCCCTCTTCAATCCTCCCCTGCGCTGCGCGCAAGGAAGGAGGCAGGTAAAGGCCGCTGCAGAGTCAAGGCCCGCTGCCAACAGCGAAGCCCACCTCCCGCGATCCGGCCTCGCGCTGCATGCCAGGTTGCAGGTAAAAGGCACTGCGGCTGCAAAGGCGGCAGCGTCCGGTCCTGTGCGGTGTCGCCTGTTGTGCAATGGCACGGCGCTTTGTCGCGTTGTTGCGGCGTTCTCCCGTATCCTTCGCCGATGCGCAAGGATCCCGTCGAGTTTCTGCTGCGCGGCATCTATTCGGCCGTGCTCTATCTGCTGCTGCCCATCACCGTGTACCACCTGGTATGGCGCGGTTTCCGCGTGCGCGAGTACTTCCGGCGCTGGGACGAGCGCTATGCGTCCTATCCGGACAGCGGCGCACAGCCACGTGTATGGCTGCATGCGGTGTCGGTGGGCGAGGTCAATGCAGCTGCACCGCTGGTCAATGCACTGCGTGCACAACGCCCGGACATCCGCTGGATCATCACCACCATCACCCCGACCGGCTCGCAGCGGGTGCGCGCGCTGTGGGGCGATGACGTGGACCATGTCTATCTGCCGTACGACGTGCCTGGCAGCGTCAGCCGTTTTCTTGGGCACTTCCAGCCCAGTCTGGCGCTGATCCTGGAGACCGAGCTGTGGCCGAACATGTTGTTCGGTTGCCGCGATCGTGGCATTCCGGTGTACATCCTCAACGCTCGGCTGTCGGCGCGTTCGTTGAAGGGCTATCGCGTGCTCAAGGCGCTGGTCGGGCGCGCGCTGCGCACGGTTACCTGTGTCGCGGCGCAGTCGCAGGCCGATGCAGCGCGTTTCATCGAGCTGGGCGCACTGCCCGCGCAGGTGCAGGCACTGGGCAATCTGAAATTCGACATCCATCCGCCAGATCCCACCGACGTGCTGCAGGCCTTCCACCAGCATGTGGCGGCGACGCGGCCGATATGGATCGCTGCCAGTACCCATGAAGGCGAAGAGCAGGCGGTGATCGACATCCATGCGCGCCTGCTGCAGCAGCATCCCGATGCACTGTTGTTGTGGGCGCCGCGTCATCCCGAGCGTTTTGCCAAGGTCGAAGCGCTGGCCCGTGAGCCGGGCTGGCGCGTGGCTATGCGCAAGGCGCAGCAATGGCCTGCTGCCGATACCCAGGTCTTCGTGATCGACACCCTGGGCGAGTTGATGGCGTTCTATGCCTGCGCGCAGGTGGCCTTCGTGGGCGGCAGCCTGCAGGCCATTGGTGGGCACAATCTGCTGGAGCCGGCGGCGATGGGTACCGCAGCGGTGACCGGCCCGCACCTGCACAATTTCGCCGAGATCTCGCGGCGCATGGACGAGGCCGGTGCCCTGTGTATTTGTGCCGATGCGGCGGAAGTAGGTGAAGCCGTGTCACGTCTGTTGCAGGATGATGCCGAGCGCGAACGCATGGTGCAGGCGGGGCGGGCGCTGGTAGCCGATGGCCGTGGCGCGTTGGAGCATACGATCGCCTTGATCACACCGCAGTTGCCGCCGCCCAGCGAGACTCAGTTAACTGGTTGAAAGCGTCGCTTTGGGTAATCGGCATGCCACACGGTAAGCCGCGAAGCTGATGTTGCTGAAGCCATTGGCAGCGGTGCGATCTTATGGCGTCCCTGCTTCGCGGCTTACCCCGCTCCCACAACAGAACGATGCTGGTTGGCCTGACGCAGCGGTCTGGCGCTTGGCTGTGGGAGCGGCGTAAGCCGCGAAGCTGATGTTGCTGAAACCATCGGCAGCGGTGCGATCTGATGGTGTCCTTGCTTCGCGGCTTACGCCGCTCCCACAAAAGCGGGCTGCTGCCGCTCCCGCCAATAGGAACTGCTCCGGCCAATAGGTACTGCGCCTGCCAGTACGAACGGATGCCGCAAAAAAAAATCCGACGCCAGGGCTCTGGCATCGGATTCGGAGGTTTCATCTGCGTGGGTGTGCAGGCTCAGGGCCTGCTCACGCGTTCGCGATGATTACTGCGGATTGCTCTGCAGCTTGGAAGCGGCATCCACCGTCAGCAGACGGTTGATGTCCTGGACTTCGCTGATTTCCAGGTCACCAATGGCCTGGCTGAGCTGCAGGCGGCTCAGCAGGAAGTTGTAGCGCGACTGCGCGTAATCTACCTGGGCGCGGAACAGGGTTCGCTGGTTCTGCACCACGTCCAGCACGGTACGGGTACCCACTTCCAGGCCGACCTGCGAGGCGTCATAGGCACTCTGTGCCGAGACCACGGTCAGGCGGCGGGCTTCCACTTCGCTGATGCCGGCAACCAAAGCCTGGTAGGCATTACGGGTGTTGCGGTCGAGCGCACGCTTCTGCTGTTCGAAGGTGTCCTGGGCGATGTCGCGACGGGCCAGCGCCTGACGCACGCCGGACTGGGTGGCGCCACCGGCGAAGATCGGCACGTTCAAGGTCAGGCCAATCGAATTGGTGGTGGCATCGGGGGTAGCGCTGCCAGCGCCGGTGCTGTCACCCCAGCGCGCGCTCTTGCCCCAGCTGCCGCCCAGCGAGAGGGTTGGGTAGTGGCCACCACGTGCGGCCGACACATTGGACTCGGCGGCGCTGACCTGCAGCTCCTGTGCCTTCAATGCCGGGTTGCGTGCGACTGCATCGGTGACCAGCTGGTCGACGTTGCCGCGGTTGGCCGGCACTTCCGGGCGGAAGTCGACGGGCAGGCCGCGCACATCGCGCACCGGCTGGCCAGTCAGCTCGGTCAGCGCCTGATAGGCGTCTTCCAGTGCGTTGCGGGCGAGGATCGTATCGGCACGTGCCTGGTCGTACTGGGCGCGTGCTTCATGCATGTCGGTGATCGGCGCCAGGCCCACTTCCAGGCGCTTGTCGGCGTAGTCGAACTGCTTCTTGGCAGCGGCTTCGTTGGTCTCGGCGGCGGTCAGCGATTCAATGCCGACCAGCACATTGAAGTACGTGGTCGCGGTACGTACGACCAGCTCGTCATTGGCCGAATCCAAGGTGAAGTCTGCGGCCTTGCTGACGTCGCGCTGCGCACGCAGGTTGGCGAACTGGCTCCAGTTGAACAGGGTCTGGCTGCCGTTGATGCCGTAGGTGCGGCTCTTCGTGGTATTGCTGCCGCTGACGCCAGCCGCGACTCTGTCCAAATTGCTGTGGTTGCGGGTCAACGAAGCCTCACCGCCGATCTGCGGCAGCAGTGCCGCACGTGCCTGCACCTGGCCTTCCTTGTCGAACAGGCGCGTGGACTCGGCCGCAGCCAGCTGCGTGTCACCGTTGCGGGCCATTTCGTAGACCTGCAACAGGTCGGCGGCATGGGAAGTCAGCGGAGTGAGGGCGACTGCCAGCGCAAGGGTGAGGGATCGGCGGATCATTGCGGCTTCCTTGGAAGGTTTCAGAGTTGGAATTGCGGTGCGGGCGCAGCGCCCTGCAGGTAATCAAGATCGGTTTCGAACAGCGAGGCGATGCTGCCGTCGGCCTGCACCAGCACTGCTTCCATCACCGGCGAAACGCCGCGGATGGCAAACAGGCGGCCGCCGCTGCGCAGCAGCTTCAGCAGTTCCACCGGAACGGTTTCAACCGCACCGGTGATGCAGATGGCGTCGAACTGACGCTGGCTCTGCCAGTTCAGGGCATCGGCGACTTCAATGCGGACATTGCTGCCCAGCTTGGCCGCGTCCAGGTTCTGGCGGGCGCGCTCGGCCAGCTCGGGGTGGATTTCCAGACTCAGCACTTCGCGGGCCAGCTCGCCCATGCAGGCGCTCAGGAAACCGCTGCCGGTGCCGATTTCCAGCACTTCGTCGGTGGGCTGCAGATCCAGCGCCTGCAGGGTGCGGCCTTCGATGACCGGCTTCATCATCTTCTGGCCATGACCCAGCGGCAGCTCGATGTCGGCATAGGCCAGGGCGCGATGGGATTCAGCGACGAAGGCCTCGCGCGGCAGCCGCGCCAGCACGTCCAGCACGCGGACTTCCAGCACGTCCCAGGGACGGATCTGCTGTTCAACCATCATTTCGCGGACGTGGGAGTAATCAATCGTCATGGGAAGCTCATCATTCCAGCGCAGTGGGCCGGCCATTTTACCGGTTACCAGACACAAAGTACGGACCCAACATTGAGCTGAGGGCCGCGCGTGACGCAGTGCCGGAAGTCATTCGGACCTCCGGTTCATTCAGCTTGCCGGCGTGGCTCATAGGCGCGGATGAAGAAATCAACGCTGGCGGCGATGTGGACATCGGCATTGAGGGGGTCCGGGGCGGCGCACAGGCCACACATCATATGCGTATGCACTTCGCCCTTGATCAGGCAGAAGAACTGCCGGGCGGCCAGGCCCAGGTCCTCGATGGCCAGCTGGCCACGGCTGACGCGGGCCCCCAGGAACTCGGCCAGGGCGCTCTCGGTACGGGCCGGGCCGGCCTGCCAGAACATCTGGCGGATCCGGTCATCGGTGTCCGGGGTCATCATCATGCGCTGGGTGGCAATGGCCGCATCACTGCTGATCAGGTCGAAAAAGGCGTGGCCGATGCCCAGCAACTGGCCGCGCAACGGTGCCTCGTTGTCGGTGACAAACAGCTCATCGGGCATCATTTCCACGCACTTGGCCTGAATCGCCTCGGTGAACAGGGTTTCCTTGTCGCCGAAATGGCTGTAGACCGTCAGCTTGGACACACTGGCGCGGGCGGCGATTTCGTCCATGCTGACGCCGTTGAAACCCAGTTCGATGAACAACGCCTTGGCTGCATCGAGGATGGCCGCACGCTTGCCGAGATCCTTGGGGCGACCCGGACCGGCACTGCGTGGCGCCGTTGTCGCGGGCGCGGAGGAGGGTTTTTTCGGGCACATCAGGCAATACTAGACCAGCTGGTTCGATATTTATACTATACCGATGCGTTTAGTAATGGCGGCCAAATTCCGCCCTCTTTCCCTCCCTTGCGTTCGCGACCTTTACCTATGAATTCCCTACGCTGGATTGGCTGTTGCCTGTTGTTGCCCCTGCTTGTCGCCTGCGGCAAGCCCGAGACCGTACCCGCACCCGCCGTACCCGTACTGGTGGAGCATCCGGCCGGCAATGGCGGGGTGGCCATCGGTGCCTATCCTGGCGAGGTACGCGCCCGTGAAGAAACCGCGCTGTCCTTCCGCGTCGGCGGCAAGCTGCTGCGTCGCGAGGTTGACGCCGGTCAGCGGGTCAAGAAGGGCCAGTTGCTGGCCGAGCTCGACGTTGCCGACTACAACCTGCAGGCGCGTGCGGCACAGGCACAGTACGCGGCCGCCGAGGCCGATCTGGTCCGTGCCCGGGACGAGCACAAGCGCTACCAGGCCCTGGCCAGCCAGCAGCTGGTCAGCCAGTCCGCACTGGATGCGCAGACCGCGGCGTTGAAGGCGGCCCAGGGCCAGGCCGATGCCGCCCGCGCCGATCTGGACGTGGCCCGCAACCAATCCGCCTATGCCCAGCTGCGCGCGCCCGAAGACGGCCTGATCGCCAGCCGCGAGGCCGAGGCCGGGCAGGTGGTCGCGGCCGGCCAGACCATCTATACGATGGCTGCCGATGGCGCCCGCGAAGTGGCCATCGCGCTGCCGGAAAGTGTCATCCGCGATTTCAGCGTCGGCCAGGCGGTCGAGGTGGAACTGTGGAACCAGCAAGGCAAGCGCCTGGCGGGCAGCATCCGCGAGATCGCCGCCGCCGCCGATCCGCAGGCGCGTACCTATGCCGCGCGGGTAAGCCTGGCGGCCGATGCGCTGGACACGGTGGAACTGGGCCAGAGCGCGCGGGTGTTCATCGCGCATGGCAAGCAGGGAGTGATAAGCGTGCCGCTGGCTGCCGTGCAGGCCGGCAAGCAGCCGCAGCAGGCCAGCGTCTGGGTGGTGAACCCGGCCGATGGCAAATTGCAGGCACGGGCGGTGACGCTGGGTCCCTATGGCCCGGAAAGCGTGCCGGTGCTGCAGGGTTTGAAAGCCGACGACTGGGTGGTGGCTGCCGGTGGCCATTTGTTGCGCGAAGGTCAGCCGGTGACTGCCGTGGACCGCAGCAACCGGCCCATTGAACTTGGCGCACCGAAGAAAGCTGCGTCGGAGGGCTCGCGATGAGCCTGTCGAAATCTTGTATGTGCGACACCTTCGCCCTTCCCCCTGCGTGGGAAGGGAACGGGATGGGGGCTGACGCTGGCGGCAATACCGAGCGGCGCTGGATCCGCGCTGAAAAGGGGACTGAGGCGTGAAGCGCTTCAATCTTTCCGAATGGGCGCTCGGTAACCGCCCGCTGGTGCTGTTCATGATGATCGCCATGGCGATCATCGGTGCCTGGTCGTACAAGCACCTGGGCCAGTCCGAGGATCCGCCGTTCACCTTCAAGGCGATGGTGGTGCAGACCATGTGGCCCGGCGCCACTGCCGAGCAGGTCTCCAAGCAGGTCACCGAGCCGATTGAAAAGGCGCTGATGAACACCGGGCAGTTCGAGTTCATCCAGGCCTATTCGCGCCCGGGCGAGTCGCAGGTGATCTTCATGGCGCGCGATTCGATGCGCTCCAAGGACGTGCCCGAACTGTTCTACCAGGTGCGCAAGAAGGTGGGCGACATCCAGTCGCAGCTGCCGGCCGAAGTGATCGGGCCGTTCTTCAACGATGAGTTCGGCGACACCTTTGGCAACATCTACGCGTTGACCGGCAAGGGCTTCGACTACGCGCTGATGCGCGATTATGCCGACCGCATCCAGCTGCAACTGCAGCGGGTGGACGACGTGGGCAAGGTCGACCTGATCGGCCTGCAGGACGAGAAGGTGTGGATCCAGTTGTCCAACACCAAGCTGGCTACGCTGGGCGTATCACTGCAGCAGGTGCAGGAGGCGCTGGCGCAGCAGAACGCGATTGCGCCGGCCAGCTGGTTCGAAACCCCGACCGACCGCGTGCAGCTGCGCGTCAGCGGCCAGTTCACCTCGGTCGAGGACATCCGCAACTTCCCGATCCAGGCCGGTGAGCGCACCGTGCGGCTGGGCGATATCGCCGAGGTCAAGCGTGGCTTCGCCGATCCGGCCTCGGCCAAGATGCGCTTCATGGGCGAGGATGCCATTGGTATTGCCGTGGCGATGAAGAACGGCGGCGACATCCTCAAGCTGGGCAAGACCCTGGATGGCGAGTTTGAACAGCTGCAGAAGACGCTGCCGGCCGGCATGCAGCTGCGCAAGGTGTCCGACCAGCCGCATGCGGTGAAGGAATCGGTGGGCGAGTTCGTCAAGGTGCTGACCGAGGCGGTGGTGATCGTGCTGCTGGTGAGCTTCTTCTCGCTGGGGTGGCGCACCGGCCTGGTGGTGGCGGTGTCGATCCCGCTGGTGTTGGCGATGACCTTCTTCGTGATGCATCAGTTCGATATCGGCCTGCACAAGATTTCGTTGGGTGCGCTGGTGCTGGCGCTGGGCCTGCTGGTGGATGACGCGATCATCGCGGTGGAGATGATGGCCACCAAGATGGAGCAGGGTTACGACCGCCTGCGCGCGGCCAGTTTTGCCTGGACATCCACCGCCTTCCCGATGTTGACCGGTACGCTGATCACCGCGGCTGGCTTCCTGCCGATCGCAACGGCGGCATCGAGTACCGGTGAATACACCCGCTCGCTGTTCCAGGTGGTGACGATTGCTTTGGTGGTGTCGTGGATTGCCGCGGTGCTGTTCATTCCCTACCTCGGCGACAAGATGCTGCCGGACCTGCACAACCCGCAGCCGCCCAAGCCGGGCAGCATTGCCGCGCGTTGGCGCGCGCTGCGGCTGCGCTGGGCCGACCGCAACCCGGCGTTGGCCAACCTGGTCAGGCCGAAGGAACTCTCGCACGACCATGACCCGTACAAGAGCGCGTTCTACCAGCGTTTCCGCGGCTTCCTGGATGCCTGCCTGCGCCGCCGCTGGCTGGTGATCCTGGCCACCGCCGGCTTGTTCGTGTTCTCGCTGGTGATCTTCCGTTTCGTGCCACAGCAGTTCTTCCCGGATTCCACCCGGCCCGAGCTGATGGTGGATATCGAACTGGCCGAAGGTGCGTCGTTGACCGCCACCCAGGCACAGGCGCAGAAGTTCGAGGCGCTGATCAAGGACCACAAGGGCGTGGCCAACTTCGTCGGCTACGTCGGCAATGGTTCGCCGCGTTTCTATCTGCCGCTGGACCAGCAGCTGCCGGCCACCAACTTCGCTCAGTACGTGGTGTTGGCCGAAGACACCATGGCACGCGAGGCATTGCGTGATTGGATGTTGAAGGAAGTGGTGCCGAAATTCGGCGACGTGCAGCTGCGCGTGACCCGCCTGGAGAACGGCCCGCCGGTCGGTTACCCGGTGCAGTTCCGCGTCTCCGGCGAACACATCGAGCGGGTGCAGGCCATTGCCGCGCAGGTCGCCGACAAGGTGCGGCAGAACCCGCATACCACCAACGTCAACCTCAACTGGAGCGAGCCGAGCAAGGTGGTGCGGCTGGTGGTGGACCAGGACCGCGCCCGCGTGCTTGGCGTGAGCAGCGCACAGATCGCGCAGTTCCTGACCAGCTCGCTGTCGGGCATGAGCGTGAGCACCTACCGCGAAGGCAACCGCCAGATCGGCATGTTGCTGCGTGGCCCGGACGACGAGCGCGCGCGCCTGGACATGCTGGGCAGCCTGGCCATTCCCACCGCCAGTGGCAAGGCGGTGCCCTTGTCGCAGGTGGCCAAGCTTGAGTACGCCTTCGAGGACGGCATCATCTGGCACCGCGACCGCCTGCCCACGGTGACCGTGCGTGCTGACATCGGCGACAGCATGCTGCCGGTAGGCGTAGTCGAGCAGATCGAGCCGACCCTGGCGGAAATCCGCGATGCGATGCCCAGCGGCTACCTGCTGGAAACCGGTGGCACGGTGGAGGATTCGGCGCGTGGCCAGAACTCGATCAAGGCCGGCATGCCGCTGTTCCTGGTGGTGGTGGCAACCTTGCTGATGGTGCAGCTGCGCAGCTTCTCGCGGGCGGCGATGGTGTTCATCACCGCGCCGCTGGGCATCATCGGAGCCACCTGGTTCCTGTTGCTGTTCCAGGCCCCGTTCGGCTTCGTGGCGATGCTGGGCACGATTGCGCTGGCCGGCATGATCATGCGCAACTCGGTGATCCTTATCGACCAGATCCAGCAGGACATCGATGCCGGCCACGACCGCTGGCACGCCATCATCGATGCCACCGTGCGCCGCTTCCGCCCGATCGTGCTGACGGCGCTGGCGGCGGTGCTGGCGATGATTCCGCTGTCGCGCAGTGCGTTCTATGGCTCGATGGCGATCTCGATCATGGGCGGGCTGATCGTCGGCACGGTGCTGACCCTGGTATTCCTGCCGGCGCTGTACGCGGCCTGGTTCCGGGTGCGCCCGGATGAGGCAACCCACTGAGGATGGTCACCGCGACGCCGGTCCGGGAGACCGGATCGGCGTAAGAAACGGCGAAGTACTTCACGATCGAGGTGGTAAATTGGCGCGCCGGCGGGGGAGCCGGCGCGACCTGCGGAGGCAGGGTTGTCCAGACGCCAGCCGATTCTCGAGGGGATGACTGCAGCAACTGCTGGCCGCAAGCGGCTGGCCGGCATGGTGTGGGCAGCGCTGGCGTGCGTGCTGTTGGTAAGCAGCAGTGTGCCGATGGCGCTGGCCGCACGGCATACCGTGGCCGGTTGGGGCATGGAGCAGGGCCTGCCGCACAACCTGGTGCAATCGGTGGCGCAGGGCAGTGACGGCTTCATCTGGCTGGGTACCTGGGAAGGCGTGGTGCGCTTCAATGGGCGCAGCTTCACCGTGTTCGACCACCAGAACACGCCCGGAGTGGAGTTGTCCGGTGTAGTGAGCATCCTGCCGGAAGCGGATGGGGCGGTACTGTTCGGCACGATTTCCGACGGTGTGTATCGCTATCACGGCGGCCGTTGGGAGGCATTGGGCGGTGCCGATGCCCGCCATCTGTCGGTCAGTGCATTGCTGCGTGATGGCAACGGCGCGTTGTGGATCGGCACGCAGGAAAAACTGTTCAGATTGCTGCCCTCCGGGCAATTGCTGGATGCCGGCAGGGCGCTTGGCCTGGCTGACGCGGCGGTCACCGCGTTGCGCCGCGGTGCCGACGACACCGTGCTGGTAGCCACCGAGAAGGGCGTATACCAGTTGCAGCAGGGCCGGCTCAGTGGCTGGCAGGACACCGCCGGCTGGGTGGTGCGCGACCTGCGCGAAGATGGCAGCGGCGGTTGGCTGGTGGCCGCCGACGACGGTGTTCACTGGTTGCGTGGCAACGGCCAGCGCCAGCATCTGCTGCCGGGTGAGCGGGTGGATGCGGTGCGCGTGGACGGCAGCGGCGCGCTGTGGCTGAGCCTGTCGGCCGGGCGGCTGGTGCGCTGGAACGCTGGCAACATCGAGCGGATTGCCATTCCGGGCCAAGTCAGCCCCGCCTTGATGATCGATCGCGAAGGCCTGGTCTGGGCAGGCAGCACCGATGGCTTGTTCCGCGTCGATGAAGGCGCCGCGCGCGGGTTGACCAGCGACGATGGCCTGGGCTCGGACTATGTGCGTGCGCTGATCCAGTCGGCCGATGGTGATGTGTGGATAGGCCACTCCGAAGGGCTGGACCGGATGCGCGGCGATGCGATCAGCCGCGTGCGGCTGTTGCCCGGCAACCGTCGAGACGCCTCGGTGCTGGCCTTGGCCACGCGCGGCGCCACGTTATGGGCGGGCACCTACAACCAGGGGGTGTTCCGGCTGGATGCAGCCGGGCGGGTCGTGCAGCAGATCCGCCTGCCCGGCACAGTGCAGCCGCTGATCCGCAGCCTGCTCAGTGAAAGTGACGGCAGCCTGTGGATAGGCAGTTCCGAGGGCCTGTTCCATTACCAGCAGGGCAAGCTGCGTCATTACGGCCTGGACCAGGGCCTGCCCGGGCCGGCCGTGCATGCCTTGTACCGCGACCTGTCGGGCGTGTTGTGGATCGGCACCAATGGCGGCATGGCCAGCCTGGAGCCGGATGGCAAGCTGCACGGATGGTCGGCCGACCTGGATTTCCCGGCACGTTATGTCTTCGATTTCCTGGGCGACCACAACGGCGATCTGTGGATGGCCACCGACCACGGTCTGCTGCGCAAGCGCGGGCTGGATATCACCGTGTTCGACCACCGCAACGGCCTGCCGCGCGACAAGATTTTCCGGGTGATCGACGACGGTGCCGGCCACCTGTGGCTGCCCAGCAACCAGGGCGTGTTCCGGCTGGACCGGCATGACCTGATCGCGGTCGCCGCCGGCGCGCGTACGCATCTTGCGGTGCAGGTGCTGGACCATACCGACGGCATGCCCAGCAGCCAGGGCAACGGCGCGTCCTCGCCGGCAGGTTGGCTCACTGACCAAGGCGAGCTGCTGTTTCCCACCGCTGGCGGCCTGGCGGTGATCGACCCGCAGCGTGTGGACGGGCCTACCCGCTTGCGCAAGTTTCCGGTTGTCATTGACAGCGTGGTGGTTGACGGTGACCCGCAGCCGCTGCGCAGCGGCTATGCGTTGCCGGCCGGGGTGGAGCGCATTGCCGTGGCCTACGCCGGGCTGGGCTTCCGTGCTCCGGACAAGATGCGTTACCGCTATCGGCTGGAAGGTTTTGACAACGACTGGGTGGAGGCGGGCAGCCGCATCGAAGCGATCTATACCAATCTGCCGCCCGGCAAATACCGGCTGCGGGTGCAGGCGATGTCATTGCCGCTGGACTGGGAAAACACCCGGCGCGGTGGCGAGGCGGAGCTCAACCTGGATATCGCCGCACCGCTGTGGCAGCGGCCGTGGGTGCATTGGTTGAGCGGGCTGGTGCTGTTTGCGATGCTGCTGTTGTTGCTGGGCTGGCGTGCTACCAGCTACCGGTTGCGGCAGAAGCGGCTGAACAATGAAATCGCCGCGCGCACGCAGGAACTGAGCGAAAAGAACCGCGCGCTGGAACAGGCCGATTTCGAGCGTGCCAGCCTGTTGCAGCGGCTGGAACACCAGGCCATGCACGATGCGCTGACCGGCCTGCCCAATCGGCGTGCGGGCGATGCCTACCTGCAGAAGGCACTGGTGCAGGCCCTTGCCGACGGCACGCCATTGAACGTGGCGCTGGTGGATGTGGATCACTTCAAGCAGATCAACGACCGCTACGGGCATGAGGCCGGTGATCAGGTGCTGCGCGATATCGCCAGCCTGTTGCAGCTGCGGCTGGGCAAGCAACAGTTTGTTGCGCGCCACGGTGGCGAGGAATTTCTGGTGGTGATGCCGGGCCTGTCACTGGAAGCCGCAGTGGAGGCCTTGCAGGAACTGCGCACGCGACTGGCACGGCTGCGCTTTGAAGAAGTGGATGCAGAGGTCAGCGTGACCGTGAGCATCGGCGTTGCCGCGCTGGGGCCGGGCCAGATGACTGGCCGCACGCTGCTGGCAGCGGCGGACCGGCAGCTTTATCGGGCCAAGCACGAAGGCCGCAATCGGGTGCTGGCGTGATGCCGGCGCAGCGGCGCCGTTAGGCACCGCTGCAGCAGCAAGTGCAGGCGAGGCTGGACTCAGTACAGGCCCTGCGCCAGCATCGCATCGGCCACCTTGACGAAGCCGGCAATATTGGCGCCATCAACATAGTTGACGCTGCCATCTGCACGCACGCCGTGGTGCACGCAGTTGGCGTGGATCTCCTTCATGATCACGTGCAGGCGCTCGTCCACATCGGCGTGGCGCCAGGACAGGCGCAGCGCGTTCTGGCTCA
This sequence comes from Stenotrophomonas nitritireducens, assembly GCF_001700965.1. Classification (NCBI taxonomy): domain Bacteria; kingdom Pseudomonadati; phylum Pseudomonadota; class Gammaproteobacteria; order Lysobacterales; family Lysobacteraceae; genus Stenotrophomonas; species Stenotrophomonas nitritireducens. The sequence continues at coordinate 1,320,470 of NZ_CP016756.1, read as the reverse complement.
TTTCCAGGCCCGAGGTGGCCACGCCACCGGCATTGCTGGCCTTGCCCGGCGCGTACAGCGTGCCGGCCTGCAGGAATACGTCCACCGCTTCCAGCGTGGACGGCATGTTGGCGCCCTCGGCGACGCATAGCACGCCGTTGTGCACCAGGGTGCGTGCGTCGGCTTCGTCCAGTTCGTTCTGGGTGGCGCAGGGCAGGGCGATATCGGCCGGGATATGCCAGGGGCGGCGATCGGCAAGGAACTCGAAACGGGCATCGTCGGCCAGTTCGGACAGTCTGCCGCGGCGTTCGTTCTTCAATGCCATCACCTCCTGCATGGCGGTTTCGTCGAAGCCGTCGCGCGCATACAGGGTGCCGCCGGAGTCGGAGAAGGTCAGCACCTTGGCACCGAGATCACTGGCCTTGATCGCCGCGTACTGGGCCACATTGCCGGAGCCCGAAATCAGCACCTTGGCACCGTGGGTCTGGCGCTTGGCATGGTGCAGCATCTGCTCGACGAAGTAGACCGTGCCGAAGCCGGTGGCTTCCGGGCGCATCAGGCTGCCGCCGTAAGCCAGGCCCTTGCCGGTGAACACGCAGGCCGCATCGTTGCTTAGCTTTTTCATCATGCCGGCCATGAAGCCGACCTCGCGCGCGCCGACGCCGATGTCACCGGCCGGCACATCGGTATCCGGGCCGAGGTGGCGGTACAGCTCCAGCATCAGCGCCTGGCAGAAGCGCATCACCTCGCCATCGCTCTTGCCCTTGGGGTCGAAGTCCGAACCGCCCTTGCCACCGCCCATCGGCAGCGTGGTCAGCGCGTTCTTGAAGGTCTGCTCGAAGGCCAGGAACTTGAGGATGGATAGGTTCACCGACGGGTGGAAACGCATGCCACCCTTGAACGGACCAATGGCCGAGCTGTGCTGCACGCGCCAGGCGCGATTGACGTGGGTCTGGCCCTTGTCATCGGCCCAGGCGACGCGGAACTGGATGACCCGCTCCGGCTCGACCAGACGTTCCAGCAACCCGTACTGCGTGTATTTCGGGTTCTGCTGCAGGAACGGCCACAGACTGTGGGCCACTTCCTTTACTGCCTGCAGGAACTCGGATTGGTTGGGGTCGCGCTTGGCCACATGGGCCAGGAAGTCGTCGGGGGTACGGTAGTTCAAGGTCATTCCTTTGTTGGTGCGGGGCCTGAAGCGACAGGTCCAAAGAAGAAACGGCGTGGTATCCACCTGCGGGAACAGCCCGAAAAAAATGGCCCGCAAAAAAAAGACGCGGCCAAGGGCCGCGTCGTTTACGTCAGTGCAGCTGCGCAAGCACCGCCTGGCCGGCTTGCTGGGTGTTGAGTGCCTGGCCTTGCGCGGCCAGGTCGGCGGTGAACTGACCCGCATCAAGTGCGGCGCTCACTGCCTGCTCGATGGCAGCCGCCTCGTCCTCCAGCCCCAGCGAATGGCGCAGCAACATGGCCGCGCTCAAGATGGTGGCGTAGGGATTGGCGATGCCCTTGCCGGCGATGTCCGGCGCCGAACCGTGGATGGGTTCGTAGATGCCGACCTTGCCCTGTTCGCCCAGCGAGGCCGACGGCAGCAGGCCCAGCGAGCCGGCCAGCATCGAGGCTTCGTCGGTGAGGATGTCGCCGAACATGTTCTCGGTGACGATCACATCGTAGACGCGCGGCTTGGCGATCAGGTGCATGGCCATGGAATCGACCAGCTGGTGTTCCAGCTCGACGTCCGGGAATTCTTCGCGGCCGACGCGGGTGGCGATGTCACGCCACAGGCGGGAGGTCTCCAGCACATTGGCCTTGTCCACCGAAGTCAGCTTGCCGCGACGGGCCTGGGCCAGGCGGAAGGCGCTGCGCAGCACGCGTTCGATCTCCACCGTGGTGTAGCGGCACAGGTCGCTGGCGCTGTCGGCGTCGCGGGTCTTGTCACCGAAGTAGATGCCGCCGGTCAGCTCGCGCACCACGACGAAGTCCACGTCCTTGAGCAGTTCCGGCTTGATCGGCGAGGCATTGAGTGCAGCCGGATGGGTGCGCACCGGGCGCAGGTTGGCGAACAGGCCCAGCGCCTTGCGGATGGCCAGCAGGCCTTGCTCCGGGCGCACCTTGGCATTCGGGTCGGACCACTTGGGGCCACCGACGGCGCCAAGCAGGACTGCATCGGCCTTGCTGCAGGCATCCAGCGTGGCAGCCGGCAGCGGTTCGCCGTGCTTGTCGATGGCAATGCCGCCGATGTCGTATTCGTTGAAGTTGAAGCTGTGACCGAAGCGGGCGGCGATGGCCTTGAGCACGTCAACGGCGACGGCAGTAATTTCAGGACCGATGCCGTCACCCGGCAGTACGACGATGTTGGCTTGCATGTAAGGTTTCCGGTTGCTTTGTACTGTTTTTGTCTGAAGCCCCTCTCCCTCCGGGAGAGGGGTTGGGGAGAGGGTAGGGAGCATCGCGCGGTGCTTGGCTGCATGAGGCTTCGCGCTTACCCTCATCCGCCCCTGCGGGGCACCTGCATTCGGCACATCCATGTGCCTCACCCTACGGGCGGCTACGCCGTGCAGTCCGGCAATCCTGCCGGACTGTCTCCCGGAGGGAGAAGGAGAGGCTTACGCGCGAGCAGCCTCATAGCGCTCGATCTCATCCGCACGCCCCAGCAACCAACCCAGCTGGTCCACGCCTTCCAACAGGCAGGTCTGCGAGAAACCATCCAGCGGGAAGTGATAGACCTTGCCGCTGGAGGTGCGCAGCTCGCGGCTGGCCACATCCACGGTCAGTTCATCGTCCGGGTTCTGCATCAGTTCCTGCACGTCGGCTTCGTCCAGCACGATCGGCAGCAGGCCGTTCTTCAGCGAATTGCCACGGAAGATGTCGGCGATCTCGCTGCTGACAATCGCCTGCAGGCCCAGATCGGTCAAGGCCCATGGCGCATGCTCGCGCGAGGAACCGCAACCGAAGTTGCGCCCGGCCAGCAGGATGGCGCGGCCCTGGTTGTGTGGCTGGTTGAAGGCGAACTCGGCGTTCGGTGTGCCATCGGCCTGCCAACGCCAGTCATTGAATGCGTTCTTGCCCAGACCGGCACGCTCGGTGGTGGACAGGAAACGCGCCGGGATGATCTGGTCGGTGTCGATATTGGTCTGGCGCAGCACCACGCTGCGCGACACGATGCGGGTCAGGGCGGCCATCAGTACAGCTCCAGTACGTAGCCCTTCTCCCTGCGGGAGAAGGTGGCGCGCAGCGCCGGATGAGGGTGGGCTTGCTCGGCGTGTTTGCCGGAATGAGGGGATCTCGCCCTCATCCGCCCCTGCGGGGCAGCTTCTCCCAGAGGGAGAAGGGCAAAAGCGGCGACCATCACGCCACCTCCTTGGCAAACAGCTCACGGGTATCGGCAACATGACCATTGACCGCGGCCCAGGCCGCGCTCATCGGCGAGGCCAGCAAGGTGCGCGAGCCAGGGCCCTGGCGACCTTCGAAATTGCGGTTACTGGTGCTCACCGCCAGCTGGCCAGGGGCGACCAGGTCACCATTCATGGCGATGCACATCGAGCAGCCCGGTTCGCGCCATTCGGCACCGGCGGCACGCACGATGTCGTGGATGCCTTCGGCTTCGGCATCGCGCTTGACGATCTCCGAACCCGGCACCACCAGCATGCGCACGCCATCGGCAACGCGGCGACCGCGCAGCACCTGCGCCACTTCGCGCATGTCGCTCAGGCGGCCATTGGTGCAGGAGCCGACAAACACCACGTCCACCGGCGTACCGATCAAGGCGTGGCCGGCTTCGAACTTCATGTAGTCCAGGCCTTTCTGTGCGGCGGCATCGTCGGCGGCCGGGATCGGCGCGTCAACCGCAATCGCGGTGCCCGGGTGCGTGCCCCAGGTCAGGGTCGGGCGGATGTCGGCGGCATCGATAGTCACTTCGACATCGAAGCGTGCGCCGTCGTCACTGGCCAACGAGGACCAGTACGCCACCGCCTTGTCGAAGTCGGCGCCCTTGGGGCCGCGCGGGGTCTTGGCGACCCAGTCGAAGGTGATCTGGTCGGGTGCGACCATGCCGGCGCGGGCGCCGGCTTCGATCGACATGTTGCACAGGGTCATGCGCTGTTCCATGTCCATCGCGCGGATCGCCGAGCCACGGAATTCCAGCACGTGGCCGGTGCCGCCGTTGACGCCGATCACGCCGATGATGTGCAGCACCACGTCCTTGGCGCCGACACCCGGGGCCAGCTTGCCGTCCACAGTGATCGCCATGGTTTTGGCCTTGCGCTGCAGCAGGCACTGCGTGGCCAGCACGTGGCCGACTTCGCTGGTGCCGATGCCGAAGGCCAGCGAGCCGAAGGCACCGTGGGTGGAGGTGTGGCTGTCACCGCAGACGATGGTCATGCCCGGCTGGGTGAACCCCTGCTCCGGGGCGATGACGTGGACGATGCCGCGGCTGGCCGAGGTCATGTCGAACAGCTCGATGCCGTATTCGGCGCAGTTCCTGGCCAGGGTTTCGACCTGCGCTTCGGAGGCCTTGCTGGCATAGGGCAGCTTGCCATCCGGGCCGGCCGGCAAAGTTGGCGTGGAGTGATCCATCGTCGCCTTGGTGCGGTCGGTGCGGCGCGGCTTCAGGCCACGCGCACGCAGTTCGGTGAAGGCCTGCGGCGAGGTGACTTCATGGATCAGATGCAGGTCGACATACAGCACGGCCGGCGCGTTGTCGGACTCGGGGACGACAACGTGGGCGTCCCACAGCTTGTCATACAGGGTTTTGGGTGCGGAGCTCATCAGTACGTTCCGTTGCCTATTGTTCTGCCGTCGCGCTCAGGCGCTGACGGCTTCTTCGGTCTTGCTGCCTTCACGCTGGCGCAGCAGGCGGTTGGTGACATCCAGCCAGGCCAGCGCGCTGGCCTCGATGATGTCGCGGCTGGTGCCGGTACCTTCGAGGATCTCACCTTCGTGACGTACGCTCAGGTTGGCCTCGCCACGTGCATCGGCACCGATGCCGACGCTGTGCACGTGGTAGCTGTCCAGGCTCAACTGGATGCCGGTGGCCGCCGACAGCGCCGAGAACAATGCATCGACCGGACCATCACCTTGGGCGGTTTCGGCCACGCGGTTGCCTTCCGGGTCGGACAATTCAACCAGTGCATTGGCGCGGCTGCCGACATCGCTGATGGTCATCGAGGCCAGGCGGTAGCCGTCGCTGCTGGAGGTGCCCTGCATCAGGGTCTGCAGGTCGGCGTCGGTGACCACGCGCTGCTGCTCGCACAGCGCCTTGAACTGCTCGAAGACCAGCTTCAGTTCTTCCTCTTCCAGCCAGAAGCCCAGCGCACGCAGGCGTGCCTCGACCGCGGCGCGGCCGCTGTGGCGGCCCAGCACCATCTGCGAGGATTCCCAGCCCACGTCTTCCGGTCGCATGATTTCGTAGGTGTTGCGGTTGCGCAGCATGCCGTGCTGGTGGATGCCCGATTCATGCGCGAAGGCATTGGCACCAACGATGGCCTTGTTGCGCTGCACCGGCATGCCGACCAGGCGCTGCAACAGCTGCGAGGTGGGCACTATGCGCTGCGTATCGAAGCCAGTGTCGAAGTTGTAGAAGGCATTGCGCACCTTCAGCACCATTGCGATTTCTTCCAGCGCGCAGTTGCCGGCGCGTTCGCCGATGCCATTGATCGAGCCCTCCACCTGGCGTGCACCGCCTTCGATGGCGGCCAGCGAGTTGGCCACGGCCAGGCCCAGGTCGTTATGGCAATGCGTGCTGAAGATCACCTTGTCGGCACCGGCGGCATTGCCGATCACGTGCTGGAACATCGCGCGGATTTCTTCCGGCGTGGTGAAGCCGACGGTGTCGGGCAAGTTGATGGTGCGCGCACCGGCGGCGATGGCCACCTGGGTGACTTCGGTCAGGAAGTCCAGCTCGGTGCGGGTGGCGTCTTCGGCAGAGAACTCGATGTCATCCAGATAGCCGCGCGCCATGCTCACATGCTTGTGCACCGATTCCAGTACCTGCTCCTTGCTGATGCGCAGCTTGTGCTCGCGGTGCAGCGGGCTGGTCGACAGGAACAGATGCAGGCGCGGGCGTGCAGCCGCTTCCAGCGCCTTGATGGAGGTTTCAATATCGCCGGCCAGGCAGCGCGACAGCACTGCCAGGACCGGCTGGCGTACCTCGCGGCCGATCAGCGCCATCGCTTCACGGTCGGACTGTGAACTTGCGGGGAAGCCGGTTTCGATCACGTCCACGCCCAGTTCCGCCAGCGCCCTTGCCATCACCAGCTTCTGCGGTGGCGTCATGCTGCAGCCGGGTGATTGTTCACCGTCACGCAGGGTCGTGTCGAAGATGGTAATTCGCGGGGTATTGATGGCTGGAGTGTTCACCAGAGGGTCTCCTCGACTGCGGCGGTAACGGAAATAATGGGGGATTCGGATTTGATGCTGCGCTGTGTCGATGCGACGACACGGCTTCTAAGTCGTTCGGCGTTACGCCGTCTAGGTTTGCGTGGTGGGCTGGGGCGGACTTCAGACAACAACGTCGACAATACCGTGGCATCGATGTTGCCACCGGACACCACTGCACACTTGCGCTTGCCGGAAACGCGGCGGCCGGCGGCCAGCGCCAGCGCGCCGGCGCCTTCGGCGATGACGTGTTCTTCCAGTGCCAGCCGCACCAGGGTTTCGCGCAGCTCGGCCTCACGCACGATGACCACATCGTCGAGCAGGCTGGCGCACAGGCGACGGGTGATGAAGCCGGGGATTTTGACCTTGACGCCATCGGCCAGGGTCGGCACCGGGTCGATCTCGCGCACGTCACCCTTGATCGCGCGGGCCATGGAATCCACGCCCTCGACCTGTGCGCCGATGATGCGCACGCCCTGCGATTTCAACGCCAGCGCCACGCCTGATGCCAGGCCGCCGCCGCCGATTGGCACGATCACCACGTCCGGTGCATGCGGTGCCAGCTCGATGCCCAGCGTGCCCTGGCCGGCGATCACATCGGGGTCGTCGAAGGCGGACAGGAAGCGGTAGCCGTTCTGTTCGGCCAGCTCACGGGCGAAGGCAAAGGCTTCGTCATAGCTGTTGCCATGCTGGCGCACGGTGGCGCCCCAATGCTGGACGCCGGCAATCTTGGTGGCCGGTGCGCCGTGCGGCATCACCGTGATGGCCTGCACGCCCAGCCGGTGCGACGCCCAGGCCACGCCCTGTGCATGGTTGCCGGCCGAGGCGCAGATCACCGGACGCTCGTCGCCACGTTCCAGCGCGGCCAGCAGCGCGTTCAAGGCACCACGCACCTTGTAGGAACCGGTGCGCTGCAGGTTCTCAAGTTTGAGCCAGGTGCCGAAACGCTCGGCATAATGCAGCGGGGTAGGTGGCAGGAAACGGCGCAGGCGGGCCTGCGCGGCCAATACGTCGGCAACACTGACGTTCAGGACGTCAGCGGGTGTTGCAACTGCGACGGGGCGGCCACGATCAGGCATGTACGTGGCCGTCACCGCAAACCGGCGAGCGACCTGTCGGTTGCCCGCGTTGAAGAAGACCCCTCCGTTGCTTGCGGCGGCGTGCTACCGGTACGCCACTTACATCGCTGCTCATACGCTGGCACCTGCCACCGGTACCAGCCGCACGGATTCGCAGTCGTACACTTTCTGCAGCTGGTGGCACAGCGTTTCCGGCGGACGGGTACCGTCGATGTCGATCTGCACGTGCCAGCGGCCGGCATCGTCGGCCCGGCGTGCGCCGGCGATGTTGTTGGCGGCGAAGCCGCGCCGTTCGACCATGCCGAGCACGCGCACCAGCGCGCCTTCGGCAGGCTTCAGCACCAGGTCAAGCCGGTATTGCATTGGAACTCTCCTGCGTTGCCTTGGCATGGGCCGGGTTGCTGTCCAGCATGGTGCTGTTGGCGTTGTTGGGTGGCACCAGCGGCCAGACGTTGGCGCGTGCGTCGATGGCCACGTGCAGCAGCATCGGGCCGGGCGCGTCGAACAGTTCGGCCAGGCCGTCCTCGACCTCGGCGCGGTCGACGATGCGCTTGGCCTTGATGCCGAAGACCTGGGCCAGGGCGACGAAGTCCGGGTTGTCGGACAGGTCGATCTCGCTGTAGCGCTCGGCGTGGAACAGCTCCTGCCACTGGCGCACCATGCCCAGCGAGGAGTTGTCCAGCAGCACGATCTTGATCGGCAGCTTGCAGCGGGCGATGGTCGCCAGCTCCTGCACGTTCATCATGAAACTGCCATCGCCGGAGACCAGCACCACGGTGCGGTCAGGGCAGGCGAACTGCGCGCCCATCGCCGCCGGCAAGCCGAAGCCCATCGTGCCCAGCGCACCGGACGTCAGGTGGTTGCGGGGATGGTTGAAGCGGCAGTGCTGCGCCACCCACATCTGGTGCTGGCCGACATCGCAGGCGATCACTGTGTCGGGCGGTGCCACTTCGCTCAGCCGCTTCAGCAGGCGCGGGGCGTAGATCTGCTCGCCGGGCGCATCGTAGCGAGCGGTGAATTTTTCGCGGTTGGCGGCGCAGCGGGCGCGCCAGGCGTTGCAGTTGGCACGCTCGCCAGTCAGCGCTTGCAGGCCGTCGCGCACATTGCCCGGCAACGAGATGTCGGCACCGCGCAGTTTGGAGATTTCATAGATGTCCGCATCCAGGTGGATGACGCGGGCAAACGGGGCGAACTCGGTCAGCTTGCCGGTGGCACGGTCATCAAAGCGGGCGCCGACCACGATCAGCAGATCCGACTCCTGCACCGCCATGTTGGCGGCGCGCGTGCCATGCATGCCCAGCATGCCCAGGTACTGCGGATGGTTGGCGGGCAGCGCACCCAGGCCGCGCAGGGTCAGCACGGTGGGGATGCCGGTGGCTTCGACGAACTGGCGGAACTCGCCCACCGCATCGCCCAGAGCGATGCCGCCGCCGCCGTAGATCACCGGCTTCTCGGCCTGGGCGATGGCAGTCAACGCCTGCGCCAAGGCCTCGGCCGCCGGTGCCGGAATCGGATCAACCGAGGCCGGCACGTGATCGGGCAGATGTGCGGCATTGGCCAGCTGCACATCCTTGGGCAGGTCGATCAGCACCGGACCGGGCCGCCCTTCACGGGCGACACGGAAGGCTTCGGCAACCACGTGGGGCAGGTCATCGACGCTGCGCACCAGCCAGCTGTGCTTGACGATCGGCAAGGTCATGCCGAACACATCCAGTTCCTGGAAGGCATCGGTACCCAGCAACGGGGTACCGACCTGGCCGGTCAGGCACACCATCGGTACCGAATCGAGCATGGCATCGGCGATGCCGGTGACCAGGTTGGACGCGCCGGGACCGGACGTGGCCACGCATACGCCTACCTTGCCGCTGGCGCGGGCGTACCCGTTGGCGGCCAGCGCCGCGCCTTGCTCGTGACGTACCAGGATGTGCTTGAGGCTGGAGTCCACCAATGCGTCATAGAACGGCATGATGGTGCCGCCCGGGTAACCGAACAGCGTTTGCACGCCTTCGGCTTCCAGGGCCTGCGTCAGCCAGCGTGCGCCATTGCGCGGCGCACCGGGGGTGGATGTGTTCATGGAGCGACCTTTGCCTGTTGCGGGTGGGGGACCGCCGCGTGGATTACGCGGTCTGACCTTGCAGCCAGACCATCTTGGCGCGCAGTTCCTTGCCAACCTTTTCGATCGGATGTTCCATGTCGGCCTGCTGGAACTTCTTGTAGTTCGGCAGGCCGGCGTCGTACTCGGCTTCCCAGTTCTTGGTGAAGGTGCCGTTCTGGATGTCGGTTAGGACGTCCTTCATGCGTGCCTTCACCGAGGCGTCGATGACGCGCGGGCCGCTGACGAAATCGCCGTACTGCGCGGTCTCGGAGATGAATTCCAGCATGCGGGTGATGCCGCCTTCGTAGAACAGGTCGACGATCAGCTTCAGTTCGTGCAGCACTTCGTAGTAGGCGATTTCCGGCTGGTAGCCGGCTTCCACCAGCGTTTCAAAACCGGCCTGGACCAGCGAGGAAGCGCCGCCGCACAGCACGGCCTGCTCGCCGAACAGATCGGTTTCGGTCTCTTCCTTGAAGGTGGTCTTGATGATGTTGGCGCGGGCGCCGCCCAGGCCGGCAGCGTAGGCCAGCGCGTACTGCTCGGCCTTGCCGCTCTTGTCCTGGTAGACCGCGTAGATGCACGGCACGCCGCGGCCGATTTCATATTCGCGACGGACCAGCGCACCCGGGCCCTTCGGCGCGACCAGCACCACGTCCAGGTCGGCACGCGGCTCGATCATGCCGAAATGCACGTTCAGGCCGTGCGCGAACAACAGGCAGGCGCCCTGCTTCATGTTCGGTGCCAGCACCTCGTTGTAGAGCTTCTTCTGCACCATGTCCGGGGTCAGCACGGCGACCAGATCGGCGTCCTTGACCGCTTCGGCCGGCGTCTTGACGGTGAAGCCATCGGCCTGTGCCTTGACTTCGGTGGGGCCACCAGCGCGCAGGCCGACGATCACGTCGAAGCCGGATTCACGCAGGTTCATGGCATGGGCGCGGCCCTGGCTGCCGTAACCGACGACGGCGATTTTGATCTGGGGCAGTTCGTTGGTGCTCATGGTGCTTGGTTTCCTTGCGATGAAGAGAGACATGCAGAAAAAGAAACGGCCGTTGCGTCAGGACGCAGCGGCCGGGGCGGGCAGGACGGACACCATGCAGGTCGCAGCGCTGCAGGTGGCAGCGTTGGCGGTGTGTTTGTTCAAGGTGTCTGGGGTCGAATACATGGTTTCAGATGAAATAGAAGCTGGAAACGAAAAACCCCGCGCCGGGGCCGGTGCGGGGTCTTTGTTCGAATCTGGCATTTTCTGCTACGCGCCAGCTCGCCCCGCCCCTGTAGGTTCGGTAATAAGTACGAGTACAAGCAGCGACGCCGCGGCGCGAGCCGGGGTCGAAGACAAGTTGGCGGTGGTGTTGTGGCGTTGCAGCATCAGTCGAGATAACCACCGCCGCCACGCGCTGTCAACGCTTGCAGGTGTGATTGCCCTGAACCGCCGCGCAAGCCCCGCCGTAGCGGCATGGTTGCGGCTGAAACCTCCACTGGCAGCTGCCCGCAGCGCGCGGATTGCGCGGATTCGGGCCAATGGTGCTTGCATGTGCGCGACGGCTGACGGTTATCCAGCGGCAGTGATTGGATTGCGTCGCTTTTGCCGGTTTAGCAAGTAAGAGCCCCTTTTGCGGGGCCAACCGGGGGAGAACCATGACGCAATTGATCGAGCAGGACGCCGCATGTACGGGCACCCGCCGCTGTGACGGACATACTGGCGCAGCGATTACCGGCCTGGTGCCGCTGATGGGGCACCTCGAGGCATTGCCGGCGCCGCTGATCTATCGCAAGGGCTGGGCACTGCTGGGCTACCTGGCGATGGAGTCCAACCGCATGCACTCGCGGGGCGCGCTGGCGGCGCTGTTTTGGCCCACGCTGGCGGAGACCAGCGCCCTGACCAACCTGCGCCAGGTACTGAGCAACCTCAATCGGTTCTGCTGCACGGTACTGGGCGCCGGTGTGCTGCGCATCGAGCGCTCGACGGTAGGCCTGATGCGCGGCGCCGAGCCCATGTTCGATATCGATCTGCTGCGGCTGGCACCGTGCCAGTCGCTGCCTCTGTTGGCCGGGCAGCCGGTCTTCATGAGCGGCATGGAGGACATCGCCGATTCCAACTTCCAATCCTGGCTGGAAGCCACCCGGCAGGCGCTGGAGGCCCAGATGATGGGTGCGGCCGAGCGCTGCTGCGACGAGATGCTGGACGCCGCACGCTGGGAGCCGGCGGTGCAGCTGGCCCACGCACTGAGCCAGCGTGATCCGTGGAATGAAGCCCATGCGCGGCGGGTGATGCGTGCCCATGCCGGCAGCGGTATGCGCACGGCGGCGGTGAAGGTCTACCAGCGCCTGGAGACGCTGCTGCGGCGCGAGCTGAGCCTGGACCCGGGCAAGGAGACGCGCCAGCTGCTGGAGCAGATCGGTGGCCCTGCGCTGAATTGGGAAAGCGGCCTGCGCAGCACCGGCTGAGCGTCGGGTCACGGCGAGGCCTGGGCGGCGGATCGTGGACTACGCTGCTGTACTTCGGCATGCCCGGCACAGTTGCCTGGCGGTTGGACGGTGAGATGACCGTCTGGCCGGGAGCTTGTTCAGCGGCAACAACATGGAGGGATGCCGCAGGGCTGGTCCCGCTGCGTAACTGCAAATGGCGGGGCAGGCTTGGGCCTGCGCCTGTCGGCCTTATGGGTTCATCTTGTAGTAGGCCGTCAGGGTCGACATCTTCTCGCTATCGGCATTCTCGCCCGCTTCGATCGGCGTCCTGCCCTGTCTGCTGCCGGTAGCGCGGGTGTTGTTGCCATTCCAATCGATGTCACTGTCGGTGGCCTTCTTGGCAACCATGCCGGCCTGGCGGAATGCACCGGATTGCGGGTCCGGCTTGCCATCGATCATCTGGTCCAGCGAGCGTGCCAGTTCCGGGCTGAGACCGGAGAGGATCATCACGTTGCCGGCACCGGACGCGGTGCCCGCGGGGTTCCACTGGAAGCAGACCTGGATTTCCTGCGAGGTGCCATTGCTGTCCAGATACACGTAGCGGTCTTCAAAACCTTCACCGCGGCCTGGCGGCAGGCGTATACCCGCGCCGCGCAGGATGTCGCGCAGCCTGCCGCCCTTGCTGACGGCTACGGTAATTGGCGGCGAGGCGTGCCTGGGCGCGGAAACATTGCAGATCGCACCCGGGCTGGCCTGCCCTGACAAATCACTCTCAGAAAACAAGACATTGCCGTGCGCGAAGTCGGCACCGGCTACCATCAGCCGTGGAGCGGCCGGGTTATCACCCACAGGTGCACCGGAACTGCTGTGGTAGCTGTTGTAGGCAATGACCCATTGGTCGACGAATTCCTGTTTGATTCGCGTGTACTCGGCGTTGCGCCGCATATCGCGGCCGACCAGCGCCGCGCCGATGGCCACAGCGATGACCAACAGCACAACGCCCATTTCGACCCACGTGTAGCTGCCCCGGCGGTACTTGGTTGGCTTCTGCATTGAAAGGTTTCTCATCAGGAACCTTGCGCCCGGCGCGGTTCCGCAGCGCCGGCTGGAGGGTTTCAACAGACTGGATACGCGTCGCGCGTAAGACGTGCGTAAGAGCAGCGGCTGGGCTATCGTCGCGGCATCCCCTTGTTGGCCACGCCCATGCTGCGTACTGCGTTGTTGCTCGCTCTCTCGACCGTGCCGGCGGCAGCGTTTGCCGGCGATCGCATCACCGGTCACGAATTCGCCACCCGTTCTGAAGTCATCGCGCCGCATGCAATGGCGGCCACCTCGCAGCCGCTGGCCACACAGATCGCCCTGGATGTGATGAAACGCGGCGGCTCGGCGGTGGATGCGGCCATCGCCGCCAATGCCGCGCTGGGATTGATGGAGCCCACCGGCAACGGCATTGGTGGTGATCTGTTCGCCATCGTCTGGGACCCGGCCACGCGCAAGCTGCATGGTTACAACGGCTCGGGGCGTTCACCACGCTCGCTGAGCCTTGCCGAGTTCCAGCGCCGCGGCCTGAAGGAAATACCCGCGACCGGGCCGTTGCCGGTATCGGTGCCCGGAGCGGTGGATGGCTGGTTTGCACTGCATGAGCGCTTTGGTCGCAAGCCCATGGCGGACAACCTGGCGCCCGCCATTGCCTATGCGCGCGAAGGTCACCCGGTGTCCGAAGTGATTGCCTACTATTGGGACAGATCTGTTCCCAAACTTTCGCAGTACCCGGGTTTCACCGAGCAGTTCACCATCGACGGGCACGCGCCGCGCAAGGGCCAGATGTGGCGCAACCCCAACCTGGCCAATACGCTGCAGCAGATTGCCGATGGCGGCCGCGATGCGTTCTACAAGGGCGCCATCGCGCGCAGCATCGGCGATTACTTCAAGGCCAATGGCGGCTACCTGAGTTACGAGGACATGGCCGCGCACCAGGGCGAGTGGGTGGAACCGGTCAGCAGCAACTATCGCGGTTACGACGTCTGGGAGCTGCCACCCAACAGCCAGGGCATCGCCGCACTGCAGATCCTCAACGTGCTGGAAGGCTACGATTTCTCGAAAATTCCCTTTGGCTCGGCCGAACACGTCCATCTGTTCGTTGAAGCCAAGAAACTCGCGTTCGCCGATCGGGCCCGTTTCTATGCCGATCCAGCGTTCTCTCCGGCGCCGGTGCAGCGGCTGATCTCCAAGGACTACGCCGCACAACGCCGCGCCTTGATCTCGATGGACAAAGCCTTGAAGGAAGCCCAGCCGGGCACGCCGAAACAGCTGGAAGAAGGCGACACAATCTACATGACCGTGGCCGATGCCGACGGCATGATGGTCTCGCTGATCCAGTCCAACTACCGCGGCATGGGCAGCGGCATGGCGCCGCCGGGGCTGGGCTTCATCCTGCAGGACCGCGGCGAGATGTTCGTCCTGCAGAAGGACCATCCCAATGGTTATGCGCCGGGCAAGCGTCCGTTCCAGACCATCATTCCGGCTTTCATCACCAAGGATGGCAAGCCGTTCGCCAGCTTCGGCGTGATGGGCGGTGCGATGCAGCCGCAGGGGCATGCGCAGATCGTGATGAACCTGGTCGATTTCGGCATGAACCTACAGGAGGCCGGTGATGCGCCGCGCATCCAGCATGAAGGCTCGACCGAGCCGACCGGGCAGGCCACCGCGATGAGTGACGGTGGCGAAGTCAATCTCGAAACCGGGTTCCCCTATGAAACGGTGCGCAGCCTGATGCGCAAGGGTCACCGCGTGGTATTCGCCGATGGGCCGTACGGCGGCTACCAGGCCATCATGCGTGACCTGGACAGCGGCGTTTACTACGGCGCGTCGGAAAGCCGCAAGGATGGACAGGCGGCGGGTTACTGAGTTTCTGGGTTGGGAAGTCGGAAGCAGAAGCAAGAGCGAAAGCAGAAGCAGAAGCAGAAGCAGAAGCCCTCCTCCCTGACCCTCCCCTACGCCTGCGGCGAAAGGGAGGGGAGAAAAGCCAGAGCAGAAAACAAGGCGGGACGCTGTCAGCTCTGCGCTGCGCTTGCTCGCTTTCGCTTTCGGCGCGAGGCAGGGTTGGCGCCGACTGTCTCCATTTCAATCGCCGCCAATATTACGTGCCGCCTCGGCACGTGCGTCCTCCTGCGCCGCCTGCTCCTGCTCGATCCACGACTCCAGCAGGTGCCGTGCCCGCTGGGCCAGCCGGCGCTGACGGTTGTATTCGGCGTCCAGCACGCGGTACAGCGACACCATCACCAGCACCATCAGCAGGGCGAAGGGCAGCGCGGCGATGGTGATCATGCCCTGCAGCGCATCCAGGCCGCCGGCCAGCAACAGCACCGCAGCGATCAAGGCGATCGCCACGCCCCAGACCAGCTTGCGTGACAACGGTGGGTCGCCGGCTTCATCGGTGGACATGCTGGCCAGCACCAGTACCGCCGAATCGGCCGAAGTGACGAAGAAGATCATCAGCAGGATCAGCGCCAGCACCGACAGCAGCAGCGAGGCAGGCAGGCTGTCAAACAGGGTGAACAGGACCGTTTCATAGCCATTGCCCAGCGCAAGCACCAGGTCGCTATGGCCGAACAGCTGCGACCACAATGCCGTGCCGCCAAACACCGAGAACCACAGGAAGCCGAGCAGGGTGGGCGCCAGCACCACGCCGACCACGAATTCGCGCACGCTGCGGCCGCGCGATACGCGGGCGATGAACGCGCCGACGAACGGCGCCCAGGCGATCCACCAGGCCCAGTAGAAGATGGTCCAGTCGGCGACCCAGGTGCTGCCGGAGAACGGCGACATGCGCAGGCTCATGGTCACCAGCTGGTTGAGGTAGGAGCCCAGCGTGGTGGTGAAGGTGTCGAAGATGAAACCGGTGGGGCCCAGCACCAGCACCGCCGCCAGCAGCAAGGCCGCCAGCGCCAGGTTGAAGTTGGACAGCCACTTGATGCCGCGCTCCACGCCGCTGCTGGTGGACAGCATGTATAGCACGAAGGCCACCGCGATGACGGTAAGTTGCAGGGGCACATCGGCGCGCAGCCCGAACACGCGCTGCAGGCCGGCGGCGATCTGGATGGTGCCAAAGCCCAGCGTGGTAGCCACGCCGATCGCGGTGGCAACCACCGCGGCGATATTGACCAGCTTGCCGAACCAGCCGCGATGGTGGCGGCCGATGATCGGCTGCAGCATGTCGCTGACCAGCCCGCGGCCATTGCGGTTGTACTGGAACCAGGCCATCGCCAGGCCGATCAGCGCATAGATCGCCCAGGGATGCAGGCCCCAGTGAAAGAATGCATAGCGCATGGACGCGCGCGCTGCGTCCATGCTCTGTGGTGGCAGGCCTTCGGGCGGGGTGACGAAATGCGATACCGGCTCGGCCGCACCCCAGAACACCAGTCCAATGCCCATGCCTGCCGAGAACAGCATCGACAGCCAGCTGGCATTGGAAAACTCCGGCTCGGCATCTTCGCCCCCGATGCGCAGGTTGCCGAAGCGGCCGAAGGCCAGATACAGCAGGAAGCTGAGGGTCAGGAACACGATCAGCAGATACATCCAGCCAGCGCCACGAACCACTTCGGCCAGTACCGTCTGCACCACGTCGTTGAACGGCCCCGGCGCGACGCCGGCGATCAACACCAGCACGGCAACCAGGGCGATGGAAATACGGAACACCATCGAGGCTTCTCCGGTCAGGGGTGATGGGGGCACGCAGCCGGCGATACCGCAGGCGCAGCAGCCGCGGCTGCGCAGGGCAAGGGCGTCACGGCACTGAGCAATGGCTTCAGCGTGTGCCGATACTAGTGAATGCGATGTCAGCACCCTGTCAGCATCCGGCAGGCGTTGCGCCGCTGCCACCGGTTTGTGGTCTAATTCGGCCCGAAGCGGGGGTACCAAGGCCAACGGGCCGCGGTTGAGACATACCCTTCGAACCTGATCCGGTTGATACCGGCGTAGGGAAGCTTCGTGTACCGATCACGCGCCCGCTTGGGCGGTCGTGGCTGGTGGACGCCTTCGCTTCGTTCCGTCATGCAAATTCCTTGCATGGCCTTCGCACCCCGCGTGCGGGTAGACCAGGACGAATGCCAATGAATGCACAGCCCAGCCTGCAGCAGCAGGCCCAGCAACTCTCCGAATCCGTGACCCGGCCGATTCCCGGCTCGTGCAAGGTCTTCGTCAGCGGTTCGCGGCCGGATCTGCAGGTGCCGATGCGCGAAATCGCGCAGACCCGTACGCCGACCCTGTTCGGTGGCGAGGAGAACCCGCCTGTCACCGTCTATGACACCTCCGGCCCGTATACCGATCCGCAGGCCAATATCGATCTTGCCGCCGGGCTGGCAGCGGTGCGTGCGCGCTGGATCGAGGAACGTGGCGATACCGAGCAGCTTGCGGGTTTGAGTTCCGACTTCGGCCGTGCCCGCCAACATGACGCCAGGCTCGATGCGGTGCGCTTCCCGGGGCGCATGCTGCCGCGCCGTGCCATGGCTGGTGCCAATGTCACCCAGATGCACTACGCACGCCGTGGCATCGTTACGCCGGAGATGGAGTACGTGGCCATCCGCGAGAACCAGCGGCTGGATGCGGTGCGTGACGCCGGCCTGCTGGCGCAGCACCCCGGGCAGAGTTTCGGCGCCAACATCCAGCAGATCATCACGCCCGAATTCGTGCGCGACGAGATCGCACGCGGCCGCGCGGTGCTGCCGAACAACATCAACCACCCGGAAAGTGAGCCGATGATCATTGGCCGCAACTTCCTCACCAAGATCAACGCCAATATCGGCAACAGCGCGGTGTCTTCCGGTATTGCCGAGGAAGTGGAAAAACTGGTGTGGGCGATCCGCTGGGGCGGTGACACGGTGATGGATCTTTCCACCGGCAAGCACATCCATGAAACCCGCGAATGGATCGTGCGCAACTCGCCGGTGCCGATCGGCACCGTGCCGATCTATCAGGCGCTGGAGAAAGTGGATGGCCGCGCCGAGGAGCTGAACTGGGAAATATTCCGCGACACCTTGACCGAGCAGGCCGAGCAGGGCGTGGACTACTTCACCATCCATGCCGGCGTGCTGCTGCGGCATGTGCCGCTGACCGCCAAGCGCGTTACCGGCATCGTCTCGCGCGGTGGCTCGATCATGGCCAAGTGGTGCCTGGCGCACCACAAGGAGAACTTCCTCTATACGCACTTCGAGGACATCTGCGACATCATGAAGGCTTACGACGTGTCCTTCAGCCTCGGTGACGGGCTGCGCCCGGGCTGCATTGCCGACGCCAACGATGCGGCGCAGTTCGGTGAGCTGGAAGCGCTTGGCGAGCTGACCAAAATTGCCTGGAAGCACGATGTGCAGACCATCATTGAAGGCCCGGGTCACGTGCCGATGCAGCTGATCAAGCAGAACATGGACAAGCAGCTGCAGGAATGCGGTGAAGCCCCGTTCTATACCCTGGGGCCGTTGACCACCGACATCGCGCCCGGTTACGACCACATCACCAGCGCGATCGGCGCGGCGATGATCGGCTGGTATGGCACGGCGATGCTCTGTTATGTGACGCCGAAGGAACACCTGGGCCTGCCCAACCGGCAGGACGTGCGCGACGGCATCATGGCCTACAAGATCGCCGCGCATGCCGCCGATCTGGCCAAGGGCCATCCGGGCGCGCAGGTCCGTGACAATGCACTGAGCAAGGCGCGTTTCGAGTTCCGCTGGGAGGACCAGTTCCATCTCGGCCTGGATCCGGAGAAGGCCAAGGAGTACCACGACGAAACCCTGCCCAAGGATGCCCACAAGCTGGCCCATTTCTGCTCGATGTGCGGCCCGCATTTCTGCTCGATGAAGATCACCCAGGACGTGCGTGAGTACGCGGCCGAACAGGGGGTTGAAGAAGCGCAGGCATTGACAGCAGGCATGGCAGAGAAGTCGGCGCAGTTCCGCGCGCAGGGCGCTGAGGTCTACCGGGTCGAGTAGGCGGCAACCCCGGGTGGGGCATCGGCCTGATGGCCCCACCGCCGCTTGACGCCGCCATGGCCGTTGACGTGCTAGCGTGCAGCCGTCCACACCAGGGGTCTGCCATGAAGGTGCGTATTGTTTCCCGGCTTTTCGTTGTGTCCTTGCTGCTCCTGCTGGCAGCCTGTGCCAGCACCCCGCGCGTCGCCAGCCAGGCCGATCCCAGCGCCGACTTCTCGCGTTACCGCAGCTTTGCGTTCTTCAGCCCGCTTGCGCTTGAGCAGCACGGCTATACCACCATCACCAGCAACCGCATCCGTGCAGCGGTGCGTACGCAGATGGAGTCACGTGGTTATGTGTTTGATGAGGCCAACCCGGATCTGTGGGTGAACCTCAATGCCTATCTGCAGGACAAGACCCAGGTCACCACCATGCCGGAAGTGGACTATGACTATTACTACAGCTAACGCGCGCGCAGCTATGTCGCTGTGCCGTACTGGCGTGATCGCACCGACGTGCGTCAGTACACCGAGGGCACCTTGAATGTCGATGTTGTGGATGCACGGCGGAAGCAGCTGGTCTGGGAAGGCGTCGCCGTCGGCACGGTGAGTCGGATGAAGCCTGAGCAGCGGGGCGAACGGATTGATGCGGCGGTGGCGGCGATCTTCGCCACGTACCCGTACCGTGCCGGCATGTCGGCCAGCCCGGCGCGCTGAGACCCGGTGGCGGTGGCGCCCAGCCATTGCCCACCTGCACCGTTCGCCGCTGGCGGAGAAGGACGTGTATGGATTCGCGCTTGAGATGGATCGTATTGGCGCGCAGGCATCCGTCGGCGTGGTTGCTGGCGGTGCAGTTGCTGGGGGTGGTGTTGTACCCGGCGATGGAACATACCGCCGCCGGGCGCGCCCTGTTCGGCGTGTTCGGCATGGTGGTGCTGGGCCTGGCGGTATGGGTGGTACGGCGCAGCCCGCTGGGCATCTGGCTGGCGTTGACGCTGGCGGTGCCGGCGGTGGTGTTCTCCATCGCCGGGGCACTGCTGGAGCGCTATTCGCTGATCGCCACCGCGCAGGTGTTCGAGTGCCTGCTGTACTTCTATAGCTCGTGCAGCCTGATCGCCTACATGCTGCAGGACCACAAGGTGACCCGCGATGAGCTGTTCGCGGCGGGCGCAACCTTCACCTTGCTGGCATGGGCGTTCGCGTTTGCTTATTCAGTCTGCCAGTACTTCTATCCCGGCAGTTTCGTGGCCACCAGCGAGGGTGATTTCAGGAGCTGGGTGGAGCTGCTTTATCTGAGCTTCAGCTTGTTGTCTGGGGTAGGCCTTAGCGACGTCGTGCCGGTGCATCCACAGGCCCGCGCAGTGGTGATGCTGGAGCAGTTTGCAGGCGTTATGTACGTTGCGCTGGTGGTTTCGCGGCTGGTTGGCCTGACCATCTACAAGGCCGGCAAAACTGAACGCTAGATAAAAAAATCGCGCCATACGGCGCGAATTATGCAGCTGATTATGTAGTTACGTCGGCGAGAGAGAGCCTGATGTCATCGGCGTGCGGGCACGCTGCTAACGCCGTTAGAGTAATATCCATTCCAGATGGAATATTTGCTCTGTGCGTTGATGCCTTTTGCGGAACTTGGCGGCTTGCAGAGGCTTGAGCTTCGCAAGCTGGACACAGGATGCGTGTCCGCCAGCGATTTTGACTGACCGCGATGGCACTGAATCTCACCGAAAAATCTAGCTCTGACCGACTGCGCGTCGGTGAGTGTCTGGTGGTGCTTTCCTCACGCGAGGTGCACCTGCCAGGCACACGCAAAACCCCGCGGCTCACTCCCAAATCTGTGGGGGTGTTGCTTGCGCTTGCGCGCAGGCCTGGCCAGGTGGTCACGCGTGAGGAACTGTTTGCCGACGTGTGGCCGGACACCATGCCGACCAACGACGTGCTTACCCAGGCGGTCACCCAGCTGCGCAAGGCATTCGCCTTCACCGAGGCAGGCGAGGGCACCAGCTATATCGAAACCATCGCCAAGACCGGCTATCGCCTGCTGGCGCCAGTGGCGTGGGAATCCAGCCCGGAGCTGGCCGCTGTCGATGCGCCTGCTGCGGCGGGTCTTGCGGCGGTGCATGCAAGCGTCACGCCTGAGCAGGACGCGACACGCGGCCGACACCGGCGACTGCGTCGGCATGTATTGATGCTGATCGGCATCGTCCTGTTGCTCAGCACCGTGGTGATGGGCTGGTTGCTGTGGGGACGCGCCGCGCCGGTACCGCAGGATGCAACGGTCGCCGACGGCAACCGGGTACTGGGCAGCCCGGCGCGGCCCTATCGCTTGATCACCGCCACCGAGGATGCGGAGGTCAATCCCTCGCTGTCACCCGATGGTGCGCTGGTGGTGTTCGCGCGGGAAAGGGACAACAGTTCCAGTCTGTGGATACAGAGCGTGGGCAATGCGACGGCAACGCCGTTGCTGGTGACACCCGCGGGCGCCACCGACCGCTTCCCGGTGTGGTCACCCGATGGCCGCAGCATCGCGTTTGCACGGTTCCTGCCGCAGGGCGACTGTGAAGTACTGGTGGTCTCGGCCACCGGTACCGGGCTGCGCCGCGTCACCCGCTGCGATGGCACCGACATGCTCAGCTTCGACTGGGCGCCCGATGGCGGCAGCCTGCTGTTCGGCTCCATGACCGGGCGCTATGCCAGCCGTGGCATCCGCAGCCTGAACCTGGCATCCGGGCGCTGGTCATCGCTGCAGTACACGATGGGCGCCGATGACTTCGACTATGCGCCAAGCTATTCGGCTGACGGCAGGAAGATCGGCTTCGTACGCAATCCGCAGGTCGGCGATATGTGGATGATGGACGCCGATGGTAGCAATGCGCAGCGTTTGACCAACGATGCGGCGGAAATCCGCGGCTGGAGCTGGTTGGGCTCGGACGAAATGGTATTCGGCCGGCGGATCGACAGCGAATCGCGCCTGTACCGGCTGGATGTGGCCACGCGCATGCTGCGTGACATGGGCATCGACAACGCGCAGAGCCCGAGCGTCTCCCGCGGCGGCGGCAACCTGGTGTTCATGCGCAGCCAGTTCCAGTCCGGCCTGTTCCGTATTCCGCTGGGAGCGAGCCGCGCGCCACCGCAGCGCCTGTTTGCCTCGTCGGCACGCGATGGCCAGCCAATCGTGTCGCCCGATGGCACGCAGTTGGCGTTCACCTCCGATCGTTCGGGCGCGTTTGCGCTGTGGTGGGCACGTTTGAACGAGCCCGCCTCGCTGCAGCTCATCGAGGGAATGCGCCCGGAAGCCCGCCAACCCATGGATTGGGCGGCGGACGGGCGACACCTGCTGGTGACCGGGCGTGACGCCGATGGTGCACCCGGTATCTATGAGGTAGCGCCTGAAGAAGGCCACTGGGTGAAACTGGCGGTGCCGGTGCGCGAACCGCTGCAGGCGGTCTACGGGGCTGCCGCCGATAACTTGTTGGTGGTGGAGCGGGGCGATGACGAGCGCATGGCGCTGACCCTGTTCGATCGCAGCCAGCAACCGTGGAAGCGTCTGGCTTCGCTGGAGGGCGTGTCGCAGGTGCGGTATGACCGTGCCGGGCAGCGCATCCTGTTCACCCGCCTGGCCAATGGCGGGCTGTGGCAGGTGGCGCCGGATCTGGCGGCCGGCAGCATCAAGCCGGTGCATGCCGAACTGCCCAGCCGTTGGCGTTACCGCACCTGGGCGGTGGCTGCCAATGGCGCGGTGGAGTACCAGGACATCAGCCGCGACTGCAGCAGCCGGCTCACCGCCATTGCCGGCGACGGCACCAGCCAGTGCCTGGACCCAACCCGCTTCAGTGCCGGCAATGGCCTGAGCCTGGCGCCCGATGGCAGTGCGGTTTTCATTGCCTTGGGGCTCACCGACAGCACCGATATCGGAATAATGCGGGTGCCGCACCGTGCACCGCGGCGGGTGATGGGCTTGGCTAAGTGGTTGTCGCCATGAGGAAAATTTCCTTCGGAAATTTTTCGTAGGGCGTATCGGGAAGAATTCGGAGCATTCTCGGCGGACTTTCCTGACCATCGCCGCCAAAGTTGGCAAAACGTTCGCCCAATGAAGGCAAACGATGGTGTGCGACATGCGGCAGGTTTCGTGGGTGGATCGTGGTCAGTCGGTTTCGTTCGAAAAGCAGGCCGAGGATGGCCCGCGTCCGGCCTGTGTCGGCGTGGCGCGGCTGGGCAGCCTGCAGACCTCGGGCACTGTATTCACGGTATGGCTGCAGCTGCGCGGCACCGCCTGGGTGGAATCCAAGGAGGGCAAGTTCCGCCTGCGCCAGCGCGAGTGGATCGCCTTTGAAAAGGAATCGCGCCCGCTGATCCAGGCCGGCCGCGATGGCATCTGCATCGGCATCAGCCTGGATGCCGACGCCCTGCGCATGCTCGGCACCCTGGCCGACAGCAGTTTCTATACAGGGCGGGGCCGGATGAGCCTGGCCGAAGCGCGGCTGGCGTTGCGGTTGTGGCGCGAAGCGCAGGCACCGGGTGCCACCATCCACCAGTTGCGGCCCCTGTTGCTGCACCTCGCTTCCCTGCAGCGCGATCTGGCCGGTACTGTGCAGCGCTGCCCGGGGCGCTCACGCATCCGCAAGCGCCAGGTATTCGGCCGCATGCAGCGTGCACGCATGTATCTGGAAGGCAACAGCCACCGCGTGGTGCGCATTGGCGAACTTGCCGAGCTGACCAATTTCTCCAGCTGGTACCTGTCCAAGACCTTCCAGGCATTGTATGAAGAAAGCCCGCAGTCCCTGTCGGCGCGGCTGCGGCTGGAGCGTGCGGCCATGCTGTTGCGTGATACCGACATGATGATCGGCGAAGTGGCCTCTGCCAGCGGATTTGATAACTGTTGCAGCTTTGCACGCGCGTTTCGTGCACGTTTTGGCGCATCGGCCACGCAGTACCGGGAGCTGCCAATGGCGTTGAAGCCAGATTCGGCAAAGTTTAAGGATGGCTTGCGCAAAACCAAGGCGGCAGTACGAACGTAACGTTCAGGGGTGTTTAACACACCGCTAACTTTGTCGTTTGTTTTAGCTCTTTGGAGAGATTGATGAAGCTTCGTAATTCTGCAGTGCGGTTGGGCTTGCTCCCGGCCGGCATTGCTATTGCCTTGACCCCCTCTTTTGCGTCGGCGCAGGAAGCTGCTGCCGGTGCCACCACCCTTGATCGCCTGGAAGTCACCGGCTCGCGCATTCGTTCGGTAGACGTCGAAACCGCCCAGCCGATCTTCACTGTGTCCTCCGAGGACATCAAGCGTTCGGGCCTTGTCAGCGTTGGCGACATCCTGCAGAACCTGACCGTGTCGGGCACCCAGACCTTCTCCAAGGCTGCTGTGCTGGCATCCAACCCGGAGCAGGGTGGCCAGTACGCCAACCTGTACAACCTGGGTGAAATGCGCACCCTGGTGCTGGTCAACGGCAAGCGTTGGAGCTCCAGCCTGGCTGGCTTCACCGATATGTCGACCATCCCGAGCTCGCTGATCGACCGCATCGAAGTGCTGAAGGATGGCGCCTCCGCCATCTACGGCTCCGACGCGATCGCCGGCGTGATCAACATCATTCTGCGCAAGGACTTCGAAGGCGCTGAAGCTTCGGTCTATTACGGCCAGAACAGCGGCGGCGACGGTGCCAAGACCCAGTACAACCTGACGCTGGGCGCGGTTGGCGAGCGTTCGTCGATCATGCTGGGCGCTTCCTACACCAAGGAAGATCCGGTGTGGGCAAAGGACCGCGCGCTGACCCGTTACGGTTCCGGCCCGAACCACGCTGAAGACAGCCTGAGCCCGGCCGGCCCGTGGGGCCGTTTCACCGATCCGCGTGCCGCTGGCACCGCCGGCGCCGGCGCTTACAACTCCAAGGGCGTCTGGGTCCCGAACACCTGGGCGATCAACCACACGGGTTCGTGGGATACCCCGATTGGCGTGGGTGCTGATTCCAGCGACATGGCCAACTATCACCTGATCAACGGCGACGATTACTACAACGCCACCCAGCAGATGATGTTGAACCAGGGTTCGGAGAACAAGTCGGTCTTCGCCGCTGGCACCTACGACATCAACGACAACATGCGTTTCAAGTCGACGGTGATGTACTCCGAGCGTGACTCGAAGCGTCAGATCGCCGGCTACCCGCTGACCGGTACCTCGCAGAAGAACTTCCCGGTCGCACTGAGCAAGGACAGCCTCTACAACCCGATGGGTGTGGATATCCTGGGCTGGGGCCGTCGTATTTTTGAACTGCCGCGCACCAGCGAGAACAACGTCAAGTCGTTCCACTTCGACGCAGCCGTGGAAGGTACCTTCGACTTCAACGATCGTCCGTTCGACTGGGATGTGGGCCTGAACTACAACCAGTACGACGTCACCGAAACTGCACGCGGCAACATCAACCTGCTGGCCCTGCAGAAGGCCCTGGGCCCGTCGTTCATCAACAGCGCTGGTGTTGCACAGTGCGGCACGTCTGCCAACCCGATCGCATTGGGCACCAATGCGGCGCTGGGCCAGTGCACGCCGTTCGACGTGCTGGGCGGTGCTTCGGCAGCTACCCCGGAAGCACTGACCTACATCAACACCCTGCTCAATGCGACCTCGCAGAGCAAGAGCAAGCAGTACTTCGCCAACATCACCGGTGGTCTGTTCGACATGCCGGGCGACGCAGGTGAATTCGCTTTCGCTGCGGGTTATGAGCACCGCGAAGTCAGCGGCTACGACCACCCGGATGCATTGTCCTCGGCCGGTTACACCACCGACCTGGCTGCCGGCGCTGCGTCGGGCAAGTACAAGGCCAATGAGTTCTACCTGGAATTCATGATCCCGCTGCTCAAGGACCTGCCGGGTGCGCAGGAACTGTCGTTGGATGTCGCCAGCCGTTACTCGGACTTCGACAAGTTCGGCGACACCATCAACAGCAAGTTCAGCCTGACCTGGCGTCCGATCAACGACCTGCTGGTGCGTGGTACCTATGGTGAAGGCTTCCGCGCCCCGACCATGGACGACACCTTCGGTGGCGGTTCGCAGACCTTCGACAAGTTCACCGATCCGTGCGATGCGCAGTTCGGCATGCTGAGCGACGCCCGTGTTGCCGCACGTTGCCAGTCCGAAGGCCTGGCTTCGACCTACCGTCAGACCGATGCCGCCGGCAAGCCGATCACCGCACGTGACACGCAAGCCAATGCTGCGTTCCAGTCGGGCGTGGGCAACGACCAGCTGCAGCCGGAAACCAGCAAGACCCGCACCGTGGGTATGGTGTACAGCCCGAGCTATGTCCCGGGTCTGGATGTCTCGCTGGATTGGTACAAGATCACTGTTGATAATGTGATCACCGGCGTGTCCGCCAACTACGTGCTGGGCCAGTGCTACCAGAACGGTGTTGCGCAGTTCTGCGACCAGTACGGTCGTGATGCCACCACCGGTCAGGTCACCAGCCTGAGCCGTGGTAACGCAAACCTTGGCTCGCTGGAAACCGAAGGCTACAACTTCGGCGTCCGTTACCGCCTGCCGGAAACCGCCGTCGGTACGTTCGGCGTCAACCTCGATGCGAACTACCTGACCGCCTACCGTCAGCAGTCGACCAAGGGTGCCGAGTGGGACAACTACGCTGGTTACTGGAACTTCCCGCGCGTGCGTGCAACCCTGGGCCTGAACTGGGCAAAGGACACGCTGTCGGCTAACTGGGGCATGCGCTACTACGGCGGCTTCCGCGACTACTGCTACGACGATGGCGTGGAGTGCAACGAGCCGAACTACCAGACGCCGAACGGTGGCTGGGGCGGCGGTGAAGGTGCGAACAAGAAGGGTGCCATCGTGTACCACGACGTGTCCGTCACCTGGCAGGCTCCGTGGGATGGCAGCGTGACTGTCGGTGCCCGCAACGTGTTCGACAAGCAGCCGCCGATCACCTATTCGGTGACCAACAGCAGCGCTTCGCAGATCGATCCGATGCTGGACTACGACCGCTTCCTGTTCATCCAGTACAACCAGCGCTTCTGATCCATCGAAGCACTGTGATGCATGACAAAGGGTGGGCCGCAAGGCCCACCCTTTTTCTTTGCGTGGATCAGTGAAGACTGCAATCGCATCACGATCGGCGTGCAATCTCCCGCAACCCGCCCAGGCCGTAGCCCGGGTAAGCACAGCGCACCCGGGATCAGGCGAAACCAGGCATAACCGCAAAAAGCGGCAGCCTTCGCAAGGCTACCCGCGTTCGACCCGCACAAATGACAACGGCCGCAGATGCGGCCGTTGTCATTCAATTCCTGTCCCGCGAGTGCTGCAGGCCAGGCTCAGGCGTCGACGCTCAAGCCCATCATTTCATCGGCTATCGCGCGCCATTGCTCCAGCTTGGGCAGCACGCCGACATTGGCGAGGTACTGCTCGTCCACCGCCGTGCCGGAGGCCAGCGCGGTAGCCACGTGGACGGCACCGGCCACCCAGAAACTGCGCACGTTGGAGCGGCCCGGTTGCAGCTGGAAAGCGACGGCTTCGATGATTGGCATCGGCAGGCCCCACAGGCCCATCAGATAGGCGCCGGCTTCGGCATGGCCGGGACGGGTTTCTTCAGCGTCGGCCGGCTGGCGCTCGTCGCGCACGCCCGGCAGCAGCAGGCCGATGTCGGCCAGCAACGCCGCCGTCGAGCCCAGCTCGGCACTGGACGCCGGCAGCATCTTGGCGGCCAGGCGCGAGGCCAGCAGCGCCCGCGACTGCATCGCGTTGCGGTCGGGACCGGACATGCCCGGCAGCGCGAACACCTCGCTGGCCAGCACCAGATCCCGCAGCGTCGCCATGCCCAGCCGGGTCACCGCGCCGCGCAGGTCGGAGATCGCGCGGCCGTTGTTGAAGAACGCCGAATTGGACAGCTGCAGCACCTTGGCGGCGATGGCCGGGTCGGCCGCCACCAGCTTGGCGATTTCGGCCGCGTTGCTTTCCTCGTCGTCTTCCAGCGCATGCATCAGGCTCAGATACAGGTGCGGCGGCGAGGGCAGCTTCTCGATGCGGCCGATGGCCTGGCGCAGGCGCGGGCTGTCCAGCAGCTCGCGCAGCTCTTCCAGGCTGGTCAGCGCCTCAAGCAGCACTTCCGGCGGCAGCGGCAGCGGCAGGAAACGATGGGCCACGCCAATGATCCGTGCCGATGGCACGCGCTGGCTGTTGTCGCCATCGATCAGGGCGATGCGGATGGTTTCCGGGCGCAGGGTCCGGATCTGGCCGAGCAGGGTGGCCGGGGCCAGGTCGGGCAGTACCGGGGCCACGATGACCGCATCGATGGTTGCGGAGGACACCGCTACGATGGCGGCACTGCCGTCCGGGACCGACTCTACTTCCCACTCGTCGCCGAGATCGCCGATGTACTCAAGCAGCTCGGCCGACAGGCTGGCTTCGCCGCCGACTAACAGGATTCGCAAGACATTTCCCCTTGGACAAAACGCAAAATCCGAACAAAAAACAGGCCGGAAACCGGCCTGTCAATGTAGCTGCTCGCTGGCAAAGGGTCATGCCCTCTACTAGGAAAACGTGATGGTTGTCGCTGCGCAGGGCCCGGTATTACGACCGTACGCAGGGCCAATCAGACGTCCTGTTCCTGGGTAGCGAGGTAGCTCTTGTGTGCTTCGACCAGGATGCGCTTGGCTTCAGCAGCGTCGCCCCAGCCTTCGATCTTGACCCACTTGCCCTTCTCCAGATCCTTGTAATGCTCGAAGAAGTGGCCGATACGCTCCAGCCAGTGGCTGGACACCTGGGCGATGTCTTCGACATGGGCGTAGCCGCTGAAGATCTTGGCGACCGGCACGGCCAGGATCTTCTCGTCGCTGCCGGCCTCATCGCTCATCTTCAGCACGCCGACCGGACGGCAACGCACCACCGAGCCCGGGACCAGCGGCAGCGGCAGCACCACCAGCACGTCGGCCGGGTCGCCGTCGCCGCACAGGGTCTGCGGCACGAAGCCGTAGTTGCAGGGGTAGCGCATCGGGGTGGACAGGATGCGGTCGACGAACATCGCGCCGCTTTCCTTGTCCATTTCGTACTTCACCGGCTCCGAATCCTTCGGGATCTCGACGATGACGTTGATTTCTTCCGGCGGGTTCTTGCCCGGCGAGACCAGTTTCAGGCCCATTGCGCTGACTCCGAATCGTTGTTGGTTGAAAAAGAGGGCCATTCTACGCCCACGACTATTGCGGCGCACCAAACGATGGTGTGCGCAAGCTTGGGCGGTGAGGTGAACGGCGTCACGTCCGGGTAAATTCGAGAACGATTCGCATTACCGAAGTACCCGATCAGAGTGAGGCAGCTGCTTGGAGGGCGGGCTTCATGGGCTTGGTTCCGGGCATGTCTCGCCAACAGCCCTGGGCCTGCTGGCACTTCCGTGCAGGGCTGCCCCTCTGGAGACGGGCAGTGCCGAACCTGTACAGGTACAGGTACAGGTACAGGTGCGGCGGGGTGGCGCGCCAGTTGGTGCATCGGCGTATTCCGGCAGCAGGGACGTCCTTGCGCGGAACGGCTGACCAGTACCGCTGTTACGGGTGGAGCAGGCCGGCCCGAGCGGGGCCGCCTTTGGCCGTCGCAGCGCCTGCGGGCGGGCTGACAAGCCGGTGAAGACGATGCTTCGTTTGCCTCGTCGGCGGGGGCAGGCAGCGGCAAGCGTCTGCGAACATCTGGGGAACGGATTTCTCCGTTCGGACCAACAGGCGGAGAACAGCGGCTTTCGTTGCGGCTCTCCTGCGCCGCTCCTCTTCGAGGCATCAGCGCTGGCAGCGACTCGATCCCCAGATTGCCGTGGTCATTCATTGGATCCCGAATGGATGCAGCAAAGTGCATCGGTCGATGCGGGCAGGTAGCCTGCGCGCATGGATTCTCTTATCGCAGCCTCCGCCCGGGCTTTGGCCACCGGCGATGTGCTCACTGCCCTGCAACACGTTGCCTTGCGGGACGATCCGCCCGCGTTGGCGCTGCGTGGTATCGCCATGGCGCAACTGGGCGAGCTGTCGCTTGCACGCGACTTGCTGCGGCGCGCGCAGCGGAGTTTTGGTGCGCATGAGCTGGTCGCGCGCGCGCGCTGCGGCCTGGCCGAAGCCGAGGTAGCGTTGGCGCTGCGCGAACTCGGTGGCGCGTCCGAACCACTGTTGGCGATTGCCGCGCAGCTGGAGTCGCAGGGAGATACCGCCAATGCGTTGCAGGCCTGGTTGATCCTGGCCCGGCGGCTGCTGCTGCTTGGAAAACTGCAGGATGCCGCTGCTGCACTGGGCCGGTTGGAAGGCCGGCCGCTGCCGCCTGGTCTGGTGGCGATGAGCGAGCTGACCGCCGCCACACTGGCACTGCGCAGGCTGCAACCGCTGCAGGCACGGGCGGCGCTGGAACGTGCGCGGACGGCGGCTGCGGCGGCCGGTATCGCCGCTTTGCAGATGGAAGTGGAGCAGGCCTGCTTCAGATTGGATCAGCCGGCAGCGCGCTGCCTTGGCGGAGGCAGCGATGAGTTGCTGCGTATCGATCAGGTGCAGGTGTTGTTGGCCTCCGGTGCGTGCGTGGTGGATGGCTGCCGGCGCGGTGTGAGAGTGGGCAGCAGCTGGCAGTCGCTGGCAAGGCGCCCGGTGCTGTTCGCGCTTGTCCGTACCTTGGGCGAGGCGTGGCCGGGCGCAGTCGATCGTGATGTGCTGATCACCCGTGTGTTCGGCATGCCCCACAGCGACGACACCATGCGGGTACGGCTGCGGGTGGAAATAGGGCGCCTGCGCGGGCTGATCGCTGCACAGGCCGGTATCGAGGCCACGCCCACGGGATTCCGGCTGTCGCCGTGTGGTGCGATGCAGGTCAAGGTGCTGGCGCCGCCCATTGAAGGCGAGCAGGGCGCGTTGCTGGCGCTGCTGGGCGATGGTGCTGCCTGGTCCACCTCGGCCCTGGCCCTGGCTTTGGGCAGCAGCCAGCGCAACGTACAGCGGGCACTGGCGGAGCTGGAGGCCGCCGCACAGGTGCAGTCCAGCGGCCGCGGTCGTGCGCAGCGTTGGCGTTCGGTGCCGTTGAGCGGATTCACGACGATCTTGTTACTCCCCGCTGCGCTGCCGATTGACTAGTGTCGGCAGCAGGCAGCCAAACGCGGACATGCCAGGAGAATGCAGCGATGAACAGTCAAACCTTGAATCCGACCGGGGCCGTGCAGAACGTGCATCCAGCCGAGGTGCTACGCGAATACGGCCCCTTCGCAGGCTCGAACACCATCAACGGGGTCAGTTTCGATGGCCGCAATGTCTGGGCGGCGACCGGTGCGGCGCTGGTGGCGTTCGACCCGAGCAATGGCAAGCCGGTGCATACGCTGGCCGTTCCGTGCGATGCCGGCACGGCATTCGATGGCACCCACCTTTGGCAGATTGCCGAAGCACGCATCGACAAGATCGATCCACGTAGTGGTGAGGTGCTGGCTTCGATTCCAGCGCCGGGCGCAGGCACGGATTCGGGCATGGCCTGGGCCGAAGGCAGTCTATGGGTGGGGCAGTACCGGCAGCGCAAGATCCACCAGATCGATCCGGCCAATGGCGCGATTCTGCGCACGATCGAGTCGGACCGTTTCGTCACCGGTGTGACCTGGGTGGATGGTGCGCTCTGGCATGCCACTGGCGAAGCCGGGCAGAGTGATATCCGTCGCCTGGAGGTGGCTACCGGCGAGGTGTTGGAGCGCCTGCAGATGCCGGGCAACATCAGTGTCAGCGGTCTGGAATCGGATGGCGGCGAGTTGTTTTACTGCGGTGGCGGCGATGACGGCCGGGTGTATGCGGTGAAGCGCCCGCGTTGAGTGGTGGTCTAGCAGACCAGCTTTACTGGTGGCTGACTTCGCTTCAGCTTCGCGGCTTACGCCGCTCCCACAAGTGCTGCTCACCGTTGGACGGCTCCGCGCACCTTCCGGCCTCTCCACCGCTGGATACAAGAGCCCCTCTCCCGCATGCGGGAGAGGGGTTGGGGTGAGGGCAGCTTTTCGCTGTTAGCGTGGATTACAGCAGTGGCACCAATAGCAACGCCACGATATTGATGATCTTTATCTGCGCCTGCGGCGCCCCCATCCCGTTCCCTTCCCCCGCAGGCGGGGGAAGGGCGAAGGTGCCGTGTGCAATCGGCTTCGATCAGCGCAATGGCACCAGCAGCAACGCGACAATATTGATGATCTTTATCTGCGCCTGCGGCGCCCCCCATCCCGTTCCCTTCCCCGCGAGCGGGGGAAGGGCGAAGGTGCCGCGCGCAGCAGGCTTCGATTACAGCAATGGGACCAGCAGCAACGCGACAATATTGATGATCTTTATAAGGGGGTTGATCGCCGGCCCCGCCGTGTCCTTGTACGGATCGCCGACCGTATCGCCGGTCACCGCTGCCTTGTGCGCTTCACTGCCCTTGCCGCCGAAGTGACCATCTTCGATGTACTTCTTGGCGTTGTCCCAGGCGCCGCCGCCGGTGGTCATCGAGATCGCCACGAACAGGCCGGTCACGATGGTGCCGATCAACAAACCACCCAGCGCCTTCGGCCCCAGCAGCAGGCCAACCACCACCGGCACTGCGACCGGCAACAATGACGGCACGATCATTTCCTTGATCGCCGACCGCGTCAGCATGTCCACCGCCTTGTGGTATTGCGGCTTGGCGGTGCCCTGCATGATGCCGGGGATGTCGCGGAACTGGCGGCGGACTTCTTCCACCACCGCGCCAGCCGCGCGGCCCACCGCTTCCATCGCCATCGCGCCGAACAGGTAGGGAATCAAGCCGCCGATCAGCAGGCCGATGATCACCGTGTGGTCGGACAGATCGAAGGCGAAGGTTTCACCCGGATGCGCTATCTGCAGGTTGTGGGTGTAGTCGGCGAACAGCACCAGCGCCGCCAATGCCGCCGAACCAATCGCATAGCCCTTGGTGACTGCCTTGGTGGTATTGCCCACCGCATCCAGCGGATCGGTGATGTTGCGGATTTCCGGCGGCAGATCGGCCATTTCGGCGATGCCGCCGGCGTTGTCGGTGATTGGCCCATAGGCATCGAGCGCGACGATCATGCCGGCCATCGACAGCATGGCGGTTGCGGCGATGGCGATGCCGTACAGGCCACCGAAATGGAACGCCGACCAGATTGCAGCGCATACCGCAATCACCGGCAGCGCGGTGGATTTCATCGATACACCGAGGCCGGCGATGATGTTGGTGCCGTGACCGGTGGTCGACGCCTGCGCCACGTGCTGCACCGGCTTGTATTGGGTGCCTGTGTAGTACTCGGTGATCCACACGATCAGGCCGGTCAACACCAGTCCGATCAACGCGCAGATGTACAGGTTGGTGGCGCCGTGGCTGGAGTCAGCCATCAGCTGCGTGGTCACCGGCCAGAACGCGATGGCCGCCAACACGCCTGAGACGATCACGCCCTTGTACAGCGCACCCATGATCGAGCCGCCAGCTTTCACCTTGACGAAGAACGCACCGATGATCGAGGCGATGATCGATACGCCGCCAAGCACCAGCGGATACAGCACCGCGTTGCGGCCAACCTCGGCCATCATCATGCCGCCCAGCAGCATGGTGGCGATCACCGTCACCGCATAGGTCTCGAACAGGTCTGCGGCCATGCCGGCGCAGTCGCCGACGTTGTCACCGACGTTGTCGGCAATCACTGCCGGGTTGCGCGGGTCATCCTCGGGAATGCCGGCTTCTACCTTGCCGACCAGATCCGCGCCGACGTCCGCACCCTTGGTGAAGATGCCGCCGCCCAAACGCGCGAAGATCGAGATCAGCGAGCTGCCGAAGGCGAGCCCGACCAGCGCGTGCAGGTTGTCGGCCTGGCTCAGGCCCATGCGTTGCAGAATCAGGTAATAACCGGCCACGCCGAGCAGGCCCAGGCCCACCACCAGCATGCCGGTGATGGCGCCGCCACGGAAGGCGACATCCATTGCCGCGCTCATGCCATTGCGCGCAGCCTCGGCGGTGCGCACGTTGGCGCGTACCGACACGTTCATGCCGATGTAACCGGCGGCACCAGAGAGCACGGCGCCGATCGCAAAACCAATCGCCGTATACCAGCTGAGGAAAAAGCCGACCAGCACGAATAACACCACGCCGACCAGGGCGATGGTCAGGTACTGGCGGTTGAGATAGGCCCGCGCGCCTTCCTGGATGGCGGCGGCGATTTCCTGCATGCGGGCATTGCCGGCAGGTTGGCGTAGGACCCATTGGGCCGAGATGATGCCGTAGACGATGGCGACAGCGGCGCAGACCAGCGAAAGCACAAGACCGTACTGTTCGAGCATGACCCCTCCAGCGTTGGTGGATGCCATCCAGCCGTGGATGAAGCGGGGACACGCCGGGTAGATCGAAGCACTGGAACAGACCCGGGCCGCATGCGGCTGTGGTACGTGTCGCTGTGTTCAAACACTCTGAGGCGGCCCGAGTATGACTGGCAGCTGTCTCCACCGCCAGCGGCTGCCTTCTTGCCGCGCCGTTCAGTGGGGCCGTGGCAACGTCGGCCACCTGTTCAACTGGAAGCGCTGCCGATGAAAACCCTGCTGGTCCTTGCCGTTGCGGCCATGCTGCCGTTGCCGTTGTGGGCGGCTACCGCCAAACCCGAGATCGAGCGCCCGGCAGCCACGGCGCAGGCAACAGGCGCTGTGCACACCGTGCGGCAGATTCCCGAAGCCTGTACCCGCATCGAAGGCCGCTTTACCGGTACGGCGGCGCAGCCATACGACATGCAGCTGGTGCGGACCAGCGCGCAATGCCAGCCACGCGCGGTATTTCTGGATGCCGGCAAGGTCAATCCCAGCGAAGCGGGTGGTTGGAAGCTCAACGAAGTGGCGCGCATTCCCTCGGCTAGCTGCAGTTCGCAGCACGCAGTGATCGAGGTCTGGCGCAAGCCGGCCGGGCAGCAGGTGGCACTGGATGGGCAGGGCCAGAGCCGCGTCTATCTTGAAGATGCCAAGGCGCAGGCGGCGGCGGGTCGTCTGGCGGCGTTGCCGGCGTATTCGGCCAAGCTTGAGATGCAGGGCACGCCTTGTCGGTGACGGCCGTGCTCAACCGGTTTCAGCGTTGTTGCGCGTTGCCGGTTGTTCCACCGTCGTGCCCGGCAAGCTGCTGACCAACGCGGTAACCCGCAGCGGCGAGTACGCAGACGGCGAAAAATCCAAGCATCCCGATCAATATCTTGCGGAACATGGCGCACACGCCTGCGTGGAGATTTTGGGCGGAGGATGCGCCGCCCGATGCGGCGGCACACCTGTCTGAAGTCATGGCCTGCACGTGGACCTGTAGAGCCGAGCCATGCTCGGCTGGGGCGTTACCGGCAAAGCCTCACCTGTAGAGCCGAGCCATGCTCGGCTGGGGCATTCCCCACAATCCGTCACCGCGGTGTGGGAGAGGCATACGCCGCGAAGCGCGCACTACGCGAAGGCCTCAAAAGCTACCCCTCCCCAGCCCTCCCCTACGCCTTCGGCGCAAGGGAGGGAGCGTAGAGCCGAGCCATGCTCGGCTGGGGCTTCACCGGCAAAGCCTCACCTGTAGAGCCGAGCCATGCTCGGCTGAAGCTTCACCGGTAAAGCCTCTGCCGAGCATGGCTCGGCATTACATCGAGCAGCAGCCTCTGCCGAGCACGGCTCGGCACTACAGTGCAGCATCAGCCTCTGCCGAGCATGGCTCGGCACTACATTGCGGCGTCAGCCTTCCCAGCTGGGCAGCTTCTTGGCTACTGCCACGTTCTTCAGCGTCACGTACTTGGGCAGGCCATCACGGCCATACGGCAGCGGTGCTTCACCGCGGATCAGCGGCTGCAGGTAGCGGCGCGCCTTCTCGGTGATGCCGAAGCCATCCTTGCGGATGAAGCCGGCCGGCATCTTCTTCTCGTGGTTGGCCACCTTGGACAGCGGCGCGGCTTCGATCTTCCAGCGATAGGGCACGTCCGCGCTGCGCACGATCACCGGCATCACCGAATTGTGTCCCTTCAGCGCGAACTGCACCGCCGCCTTGCCTACCGCCTGCGCCTGTTCCCAGTCGGTCTTTGAGGCGATATGCCGTGCCGAGCGCTGCAGGTAGTCGGGCAGGGTCCAATGCACCTTGTAGCCGAGTTTGGCCTTGACCTTGCCGGCCAGGTAGGAGGCCACGCCGCCGAGTTGGGTGTGGCCGAAGGAGTCCTTGACCCCACCGGCATCGGCAACGAACTGGCCGTCAGCGGTATGGATGCCTTCGCTGGCCACCACCACGCAGAAGCCGACCTTCTCCACCACCTGTTTCACCTTGGCCAGGAATACCGCCTCGTCATAGGCGCGTTCGGGCAACAGGATGATCTGCGGTGCATCGTCGGGGTTCTCTCCGGCCAGGCCAGCGGCTGCGGCCAGCCAACCGGCGTGGCGCCCCATGGCTTCGTAGATGAAGACGCGGGTGGAGGTTTCGGCCATGGCCGCCACATCCAGCGCCGCCTCGCGCACCGACACCGCGGTGTACTTGGCGGCCGAGCCGAAGCCGGGGCAGGTGTCGGTCACCGCCAGGTCGTTGTCGATGGTCTTGGGCACGCCCACGCAGGTCAGCGGATAGCCATATTCCTTGGCCAGCTGCGAAACCTTCAGCGCGGTATCGGCCGAATCATTGCCGCCGTTGTAGAGGAACCAGCGCACGTCATGCGCCTTGAAGACCTCCAGCAGACGCTCGTACTTGGCGCGGTCTGCGTCCAGCGACTTGAGCTTGTAACGGCACGAGCCGAACGCCCCGCCCGGGGTGTGGGCGAGGGCGGCGATGTTGGCAGCCGACTCCTTCGAGGTGTCGATCAGCTCCTCGCGCAGCGCGCCGAGGATGCCGTTGCGGGCAGCCAACACCTTGATTTTCTTCGATCTTGCTTCGGCGATGACGGCCGAGGCGGTGGCATTGATGACGGCGGTGACGCCGCCGGACTGCGCATACAGCAAGGTGCCTTGGGACATGGGCAATACTCTCCAGATCGGGGGACATTCCGGGACATTGGCCGGATGCGGTAAGCTGCACATATTGCGGTGCAGCGTGAATCGGCCCATGAGTCTAACGCCGCTGTCCGTCCCGTTTACTCAAAACATATGGGAGTCAGGAATGCGATTGGTTCTGTTGGGACCGCCCGGTTCGGGCAAGGGCACACAGGCAACGAGCCTGAAGGAACAACTGCAGGTTCCGCACATTTCCACCGGTGATCTGCTGCGCGCCGAAGTGGCCGCCGGCACCGAGCTGGGCAAGCAGGCCAAGGCGGTGATGGATGCCGGCAACCTGGTATCCGACGACATCCTGCTGGGCATGCTGGAATCGCGCCTGTCGCAGGCCGACACCGCCAAGGGCTTCATCCTGGACGGTTACCCGCGCAACGTGGCCCAGGCCAATGCGCTGGGCGAGTTGCTGGCCAAGTTGAACCAGCCGCTGGACGCCATCGTGCAGCTGGACGTGCCGACCGAACTGCTGGTCGAGCGCATTGCCGGCCGCGCCCAGGAACAGGGCCGCGCCGACGACAATCCGGAATCGGTGCGTCAGCGTCTGCAGGTCTACAACGATTCCACCGCGCCGGTGATCGACTTCTACGCCGCCAAGGGCACCCTGGCCCGCGTCGATGGCGTGGGTGCGCTGGACGAAGTGCTGGCCCGCATTCTGGCGGCGATCAAGCGCTGAGGATGCCGCGCTGTGGCGGGTGACCGTCGCAGCGCACAGCGGCCTGGCAGCTCAGGCCGCCGCACATACTGAAACGCCCGGAGCCATGAGCTGGATCCGGGCGTTTCGTTTGTAAAAGCCAGCTAAGGGCGTGCTCACGGCCCCATCAGCATGAGCTCCCTGGGGATGGCCTCTTGGGGAGTAGGACCTGAGGGATACTGAGGCTGGCGTCACGTATTTTCACTGTGAATCGCGTGTGACGGTATCGGGGAATCCCCTACATGCGTTAGGGGTACACCTACACGACCTCAGGCTTACCCCTTGGCGGCGCGCATCGGCGACAATCTGCGGATGAGCAAGATCCATATTCTCGGCATTGCCGGCACTTTCATGGGCGGTGTGGCCGCCTTGGCCCGCGAACTCGGTCATCAGGTCGAAGGCAGCGATCAGGCGGTGTATCCGCCCATGTCCACCCAGCTGGAAACGCTGGGAATTTCGCTGTCGCAGGGCTATTTGCCCGGCAATATCAGTGCTGATTGCGACGAAGTGGTGGTTGGCAACGCGCTGTCGCGCGGCAACCCGGCGGTGGAAGCGGTGCTGGATTCGGGGCGCCGTTACACCTCGGGCGCGCAGTGGCTATCCGAGCAGGTACTGCCCGGCCGCGACACGCTGGCCGTCGCCGGTACCCATGGCAAGACCACCACCACCACCATCCTGGCCTATCTGCTGCAGGCGACCGGGCGCGAGCCGGGCTTCCTGATCGGCGGCGTGGCCGAGGATTTCGGGGTGTCGGCGCGCTTGGGAACGGGGCGCGAATTTGTTGTTGAATC
Organism: Stenotrophomonas nitritireducens; assembly: GCF_001700965.1. Lineage (NCBI taxonomy): Bacteria > Pseudomonadati > Pseudomonadota > Gammaproteobacteria > Lysobacterales > Lysobacteraceae > Stenotrophomonas > Stenotrophomonas nitritireducens. Next base: position 1,282,126 of record NZ_CP016756.1, on the reverse strand, counting down.
CGACGAATACGACACCGCGTTCTTCGACAAACGCAGCAAGTTCGTCCACTACCGGCCGCTGGTTGCCATCCTCAACAATCTGGAATTCGACCACGCCGACATCTTCCCGGACGTGGCCGCGATCCAGCGCCAGTTCCACCATCTGGTGCGGACCGTGCCGGGCCGTGGTCGCCTGATCGTCAACGGCGAAGACAAGCACCTGGCCGAAGTGCTGGCGATGGGCTGCTGGACGCCGGTGGAGCGCTTCGGTTTCGATCACGCGCTGGAATGGAGCGCTCGGCTGATCAATGCGGACGGCAGCGCGTTCGCAGTGCTGCATCGGGGCACCGAAGTGGCGAGGGTGGAATGGTCGCTGCTGGGCCGGCATAACGTGCTCAATGGCCTGGCGGCGTTGGCCGCCGCGCACGCGGTTGGCGTTGATGTGGCCAGCGTCGCGCCTGCGTTGGCGGGCTTCCATAGCGTCAAGCGGCGCATGGAGGTCATCGGCCAGGCGCAGGGCGTGACCATCTATGACGACTTCGCCCATCACCCCACCGCCATCCACACCACGCTGGAAGGCCTGCGGGCCAAGGTGGGCGATGCCCGCATCGTGGTGGCGATGGAGCCGCGCAGCAATTCGATGCGGCTGGGCGCGCATTCGCAGGCCTTGGCGCCGTCGTTGGATATCGCCGACGCGGTAGTGTTCCTGGCCCGACCGGAGCTGCCCTGGGATGCGGCCAAGGTGATCGATGCGGTGCGTGGTGATGCACAGGCCGTCGCCGATACCGATGCATTGCTGGTCAAACTCGGTGATGTCGCGCGTGCAGGCGACCACGTGGTGTTCATGTCCAACGGTGGTTTTGACGGCGCGCCGCGGCGTTTCCTGGCGCAGCTGCAAGGCGGCTGACGCGACGTGCTTGAAGCCGGGTTGCATGCAGCCCGGCACTGCGGTGAGTGCAGTGAAGCGGGCGATGAATTGTCGGCACAGTGCGGTGGAGTACCATCGGGACTGTCTGCCGAATATCTGTAGTTGCCCGCATGATGCAATCGCCAAGCCTTGCCTTGTTTCCCCTGCACGCGGTGTTGTTGCCCGGTGCCACCTTGAGCCTGCGCGTATTCGAGCCGCGTTACCTGGATCTGGTGCGCGAATGCGGCCGCAACGGCAGCAATTTCGGTGTCTGCCTGATACTTGAGGGCGAGGAAGTCGGCACGCCGGCGACCCCGGCTGCCTGGGGTGTGGAGGCCGTGATCGAGGATTTCGATGTGGGCGCCGATGGCGTGCTGGTACTGCGCCTGCGCGGGGCACGCCGCTTCCATGTGGAGGCGACCCATGTGCGTGACAACGGCCAGGTGATGGCCGAGGTGCAGTGGTGCGAGCGCGACAGCGACGACGAGTTGCAGCCCGAGCACGGCCTGCTGGGCACCCTGCTGGAACACATCCTTGAACAGGTTGGCGGTGAGTACGCGGCGGCCGGCCCGGCGCAATTGGATCAGGCCGCTTGGGTAGGTTGGCGCTTGGCCGAACTGCTGCCGCTGCGCGAGACCCAGCGCCTGCAGCTGCTGCAGGAAAACGACCCGCGCGAACGCCTGAATCGCCTGCTGGAATGGATCCCAGAGTTCGATGTGCCTATCGAAGAAGATCTTTAGCGCAGCCTTGCTGGGCGCTGGTTGAGGGAGCTGTTGTGATTGCAGTTTGTTTGTAGGAGCGGCGTAAGCCGCGAAGCCTGGATATCGCCAGCTGAGGTGCTCTGAGCTTGGTCAATTGTTGTCAGCTTCGCGGCTTACGCCGCTCCCACAGTGTGGTGATGGATTGCTGGGAAAAGCCCCCGCCGAGCATGGCTCGGCACTACGCCCCTCCCTTGCGCCGAAGGCGGAGGGGAGGGTTGGGGAGGGGGTAGTTTTTAGGCTGTTCGCGCGATGCGAGTTTCGCGGCTTACGCCGCTCCCACAGCGTTGATGGATGGCTTGGAAAGCCCCCTGCCGAGCATGGCTCGGCACTACGGTTTGGCGCGGATCATCAGTAGCGGCAAGCCGGTCTCCGGCTGCACCTGCTGTTGGGTTTCAACCCCGTCCAGCGATTGCTTGAGCGCGTCGAGTGCCGGATCAACACCGCGCAACGGCCGCCACATGCCAAACAGCTTCAGGTGCCGCTGGTAACGCAGGGTCTGTGCGCTGCCCAGCCACACCGTGGTCTGGCCGGGCTGCAGGTGGGCCGAGGACGGCCATAGCCGCAGCGCATACACCTCATCCGGGCGTTCGCCGGGGCGCAGCATCAGCAAGGCTTCGACATTGGTGTCCAGGGTTGCCGGCAGCACCGGCACCTGCTGCGGGGTGGCCTTCATGTCCAGCATCATCAGCGCTTCCTGCCAGCCCGCCTGTGCCTGCCGGTGCCAACCATTGCGCTCGAGTTGCTGCTGAAGGGCGGGCAGCGGCCCAGCCACCTGCACGTCCAGCGGCCAGCGCTGGTCGTCGTCGAAATCGTTGCGCCGCGCCGGCAGCTCGCGCCAGCCCTGCTGCCACCAATGCGAAGCGTCCATCAGCGTTGGAGCCGCTGCCGCCGGTTCGAATTTGGCCAGCTTGGCCGGCACATTGCGCGGCGCATACCAGAGCCCGGCAATCAGGAACACACCGTAGAACAGCCAGGCGACCGGCTTGACCCAGAACGAGCGGTTGAAGCGGCGGCGGTAGGCAATGCCCAGCACCAGCAGCCAGAACACGCCGAACAACATGCCGCCGATGACGTCACTGAGCCAGTGCGCGCCCAGGTAGATACGCGCAAAGCCAATCACCGTGACCACCGCGCCGGACAACAGATACGGCCAAACACGGGTACGGCCCGGTAGTTCGCGGCCGATCAGCACCGCAAAGAAACCAAAGGTGATGGTGGCCATGGTCACCGCCACCGACGGGAAACCAAAGCCGCTGCTGGCAGCGGGCGGCCGCACCACATCCACGGTGGCACCCAGCAGCTTGGTCAGCGCCAGGCCGAACGCCAGCGCCGCCAGCCAATGGAAGACCGCCATCCAGCGCCGCCGCCAGGCCAGGTAACCCATGCCTGCCGCGATTGCCGGCAGCAACACCTGCCAGTCACCCAGCGAGGCCAATGCCGCCATCGGGTAATCGGCCAGCGGGTTGCGCAGGGCCAGCATCAGGCGATGGACCGCCAGGTCCAGGGCCAGCGGTTCACCGTGGCCCACCACCACCATTAACAGCACGAACCAGCCCCAGCCCAGCACCAGCAGCATCAGCGCCAGCATTGCCAACGGCACTGACTCGCGCCGCTTGGGATCGAACACGTCGGTCAGCCAGTGGCCGAGGAAATGCGGGTGACGGTGTGACCAGGCCAGCAGCCTCGCCAGCCAACCGTCCATGCGCGCCGCCGACCAGCGGTAGCTGTACAGCACGATGGCCCATACCAGCCCAAGCAAGGTGCCGAGCAGGGCCACCACCACGAACAGTCGCCCGGCCACTGCCGCCACTGCATCGTAGGCTTGGCCCAGGGCCCAACCCGGCAGCAGGAACAGCACCGCCCAGGACAGGCAGGCAAGGCCGCTGGCCTTGAGATAGCTGCTGAAACGCATGTTGGCCATGCCCGCGATGGCCGGCACGAAGGGCCGGATCGCGCCCACGTAGCGCGCGATCAGGATGCTCTTGAAGGCGTTGCGGCGGAACATGACTTCGCCGCGGTCCAGCAGTTGCGGATAGCGGCTGAACGGCCATACGCCGCGCAGCCGGTCACCCCAACGGCGGCCCACCCAATAGCTCAGGCCATCGCCGGCAAAGGCGCCCAGGGTTGCGCAGACCACTGCATACGGGCCTGACAGTTCGCCCATGCCGATCAATACACCCACCGCGATCATCAGCGGCAACGCCGGCACGATGGCACCGAGGATGATCACGGCATCGCAGAAGGCGATGGCGAAGATCGCCAGGCCAGCAAGGATGGGATGGGCGGCGATCCACGCGAGCGTGGCGTCGATCCAGGAAGAATTCATCGGCGGATTATAAAGGGAAGCCCGCGTCAGGCCGATGGCAGCGGCAGAGGTTCATTGGATCGTGCGTACCCTTGTTCACCTGCGGTCAGTGAATGACCTGCTGGCGACTAGAATGGTGCAATGACTGAATCTTCACCAGCCACCGCCGTTGCCCTGAAAGCGGACAGCTTCGGGCAGATCCTGCTGATGCAGGGCCCACAAGGGCAGTTTGTACGCCGCGACCTGGGCGCGACACCGCTGTGGCTGCGCTTGCCCGCGTGGTGGCTGGCGCGGCGCGAGGCACGCGCGCTGGCCCAGCTTGATGGCATGGAGGCCACGCCGCGTCTATTGGCCTGGGATGGACGCTGGCTGGACCGCAGCTACATGGAAGGCGCGGCCATGTATCAACGCCCACCGCATGGCGACCTGGCGTACTTCCGCGCGGCGCGCCGGCTGCTGCAGCGCGTGCACCGGCATGGCATCGCCCACAACGATCTGGCCAAGGAAGCCAACTGGCTGGTACGCGAGGATGGCTCGCCGGCGCTGATCGACTTCCAGCTGGCGGTCTGCGGCAACCCGCGCTCGCGCTGGATGCGGCTGCTGGCACGCGAGGACCTGCGCCACCTGCTCAAGCACAAGCGCATGTATTGTCGGCAGGCATTGACGCCGGTGGAGCTGCGCCTGCTCAAACGCCACTCGTGGGTGCGTGAGCTGTGGTTTGCCACCGGCAAGCCGGTCTATCGCTTCGTCACCCGCCGCATCCTGCATTGGGAAGACAACGAGGGGCAGGGGCCGAAGCCCTAAGCGGCGCGCCGCAGGGGCGGGCCGTTGCCATCATCGTATCGTGCGCGCGGATGGTGCTCCGCGAGCGCAGCGCCAGCCCATGCTGACCGCGCGCAGGCAGGCACTGACCGTCGCTTGCCGCAGCTCAGCGCAGCTCCAGCAACTGTTTGCCGGTGAAGCTGCGCTTGCTGTCGAAATCGTAGCCAAGGATGAGCTTGCCGTCGTCGGCGCAGGCATGGCAGCTGCGCAGCGGTGTGCTGTAACGCAGGCGTACGCCGCCATCCGGCAGGGTCTGGCTGCCGGCCGCCAAGGCGGGTGCAAACGGGCCGGCATCGGGATGCCTGGCGCTGAACGCCTTGAAGGCATCGCTGGCGCGCACTGTATCGTCGAGCACGTCTTCATCCACGTCGATGGCCTTGCCGTTGGCATCCACCAGCCAGGTGCCCTGGTTGGTATTGGCGCGGAACGGGAACTCCAGCGTGGCTACGCCAATGCCTTCAACGTTCTGCCATGCGGTGACATAACCGGGCTTGCCCTGCGCGGACAAGGTGCTGGCAGCGGCCAATGCGGCCGGCGAGGCCCCGCCGCTGCGCATTGCCTGCAGCAGGCAACTGTCCGCGGCGGTGCTGCTGCGGCAGGCGTCGACCGAGCCCTGCCAGACCGCGTTGGGGCCGATGCGGGCGGCTTCTTCGCCCAGCCCGGTGGTGTGGGCGGTGACATCGGAGGCAGGCGGCGGCACCTGCACGCCAGGTTCGGGTTTCTGGCAGGCCACCAGGCCCAGGGCAAGCAGTACGGGGGCGGCGTGGAGCAACGTTTTCATCGGGAATCCTTGCGCGATACCGCACCAGTATCGGCACCGCGCATGAACGCGAAATGTCGGGAACCTAACGTCTTGCAGGACTGTGCGGCGAGGCCGGTATCGGCATAATGCCGATTGCTTTCTTACCGGTTCTGGAGTGCGCATGAGCAGCCTGCAAGGCAAGACCCTTTTCATCACCGGCGCTTCCCGTGGTATCGGCCTGGCCATTGCCCTGCGCGCGGCGCGCGACGGCGCCAATGTCGCCATTGCCGCCAAGTCGGCCGTGCCCAACCCCAAGTTGCCGGGCACCATCCACAGCGCTGCCGAGGCGGTCAGGGCCGCTGGCGGCCAAGCCTTGGCGCTGAAGTGCGACATCCGTGAAGAAGATCAGGTCAACGCAGCGGTCGCAGCTACCGTGGATACGTTCGGCGGCATCGACATCCTGGTCAACAACGCCTCGGCAATCTGGTTGCGCGGCACCCTGGATACGCCGATGAAGCGTTTCGACCTGATGCAGCAGGTCAACGCGCGCGGCAGTTTCCTGTGCGCACAGGCCTGCCTGCCGCATCTGCTGCAGGCCCCGAACCCGCATATCCTGACCTTGGCACCGCCGCCCAGCCTGGACCCGAAGTGGTGGGCCCCGCACACCGGCTATACCTTGGCCAAGATGGGCATGAGTTTCGTCACCCTGGGCCTGGCCGCAGAGTTCGGCCCGCAAGGCGTGGCGGTGAATGCATTGTGGCCGCGCACGGTGATCGCCACCGATGCGGTCAACATGATTCCGGGCGTGGATGTAGGTGGCTGCCGCAAGCCGGAGATCATGGCCGATGCCGCGCATGCGGTGCTGACCCGGAACGCAGCCGGGTTCAGTGGGCAGTTCCTGCTGGATGACGAAGTGCTGGCCGAAGCCGGCATCACCGATCTGTCGGGGTATGCGGTGGATCCCTCGCGGCCGTTGATGCCGGATCTGTTTCTCTGATTGCCTCGCCCCTTGCGCCGAACGCGCAAGGGGGGCGGTAGTGCCGAGCCATGCTCGGCAAGGGTTTTACTGGTAATGCCCCTGCCGAGCATGGCTCGGCACTACGCTGGGGCTTTACGCTGGGGCTTTACCGGGAATAACTCTGCCGAGCATGGCTCGGCACCACGCTCCCTCCCTTGCGCCGTAGGCGTAGGGGAGGGCTGGGGAGGGGTTGGCTTTCAGGGCCTTTCCTGCATCACCAGCTTCGCGGCTTACGCCGCTCCTACAGCCTGCGCGGAGCGGCTCAATGCTCGATATGCTCCGGCAATTCATGCCCGCAGCGGTTGCAGTACTTCGCCTTGAACTCATGTCCCTCATGCCCGCAGACCGTGCAGCCGCGGTTGTCGTGGCGGCTTTCGCGCAGCATGTTGCCGGCCAGCTCGGCGGTATAGATGCCGGTGGGCACGGCCAGGATGCTGTAGCCGATCAGGATCAGCGCCGAGGTGATGAAGCGGCCCAGCGTGGTATGCGGGACGATGTCGCCAAAGCCGACCGTAGCCATCGTCACCACCGCCCAGTACATGCTGGTCGGGATGTTGCTGAAACCGTATTGCGGGCCTTCGATGACGTACATCAGGGCGCCGGCGATGATCGCGATGGTGACCACCATCGACAGGAACAGCAGGATCTTGCGACGGCTGCGCCACAGCGCCGCCATCAGCACGCCGCTCTCCTCGATATAGCGGGTCAGCTTGAGGATGCGGAATACCCGCAGCAGGCGCAGCACACGCACCACCAGCAGGCTCTGCGTGCCGGGGATGAAGAAGGAGATATAGGACGGCAGGATCGCCAGCAGGTCGATGATGCCCCAGATGCTGAACGCATAACGCAGTGGCCGCCGCACCACCAGCAGGCGCAGTACGTACTCGGCGGTGAACAGCAGGGTGAAACCCCATTCGACGATGTAGAAGCCCGTGGCCCAAGCCACATGGATGCGCTGCACGCTGTCGAACATCACCACCAGCACGCTGGCCAGAATGGCCCAGACCAGCAGCAGGTCGAAACGGCGCGAGGGCGGGGTATCGGTACGGTGAATGATGTCGAACCATCGGCGGCGCCAACCGCTGTCGCTGGCCGGGTTCAGTTGGGGGGCAGAGAACAGTCGCATGCGCCCATTGTGCCGCAGGCCCGTGGAATGGAGGACAATGGACAATTCACACCCACTGATCTGGAACGCCATGACCGCTGTCGTCGAGCCGCTGTTGTCCCTGTCCAATTACTACCTGCCGGTCTACCGCCCGCGCCAGCTGGTGCTGGAGCGAGGCCAGGGCGCGCGACTGTGGGACACGCAGGGCCGTGAGTTCATCGACCTGGCCGCCGGCATCGCCGTGTGCAGCCTGGGCCACAACAACCCGGACCTGAAGGCCGCGTTGTTCGAGCAGGCCAACAAGCTGTGGCATACCAGCAACATGTTCTACAGCGAGCCGCCGCTGCACCTGGCGCAGGAACTGGTGGACGCCTCGCGTTTTGCCAAGCGTGTATTCCTGTGCAACTCCGGCGCCGAAGCCAATGAAGTGGCGATCAAGCTGGTGCGCAAGTGGGCCAGTGCGCAGGACCGCGGCCCGGACAAGCGTTTCATCGTTACCTTCCGTGGCAGCTTCCACGGCCGCACCCTGGCCACGGTGACCGCCACTGCCCAGCCCAAGTACCAGGAAGGCTACGAGCCCCTGCCCGGTGGCTTCCGCTATGTCGATTTCAACGACGTGGCCCAGCTTGAAGAAGCGATGGCCGGCGGCGACGTGGCGGCGGTGATGTTCGAGCCGGTGCAGGGCGAGGGCGGAGTGATGCCGGCCTCGGCCGAGTTCATGCGCCGTGCCCGCGAGCTGTGCGACCAGCACGACGCGCTGCTGGTGCTGGATGAAATCCAGGTCGGCATGGGCCGTACCGGCGAGCTTTTCGCGCATTGGCATTGGGGCGTGACCCCGGACATCGTCACCCTGGCCAAGGCGCTGGGTGGCGGTTTCCCGATCGGCGCGATGCTGGCCGGCCCCAAGGTGGCCGACATCATGGGCGTTGGCGCGCACGGCAGCACCTTCGGCGGCAACCCACTGGCGGCAGCGGTGGCCCGCGTGGCGCTGCGCAAGCTGGCCTCCGATGAAATCAAGGCAAATGTCGTGCGTCAGTCGGCTGCGCTGAAAGCCGGGCTGGAAGCCATCGGCGAAGAGTTCGGCGTGTTCGAGCAGGTGCGTGGCATGGGCCTGATGCTGGGCGCAGTGCTCAAGCCCGAGTACGTGGCTGACATCGGCGTGCTGCTGGATCTGGCTGCCGAAAAGCAGGTGCTGATCCTGCAGGCCGGTACCAGCGTTCTGCGCTTCGTGCCGGCGCTGAACATCAGCGATGAAGAACTCGCAGAAGGCATCAAGCGCGTGCGTGAAGCGATTGCGGCGTATATGGCGTCGCGCTGACCCCGGTTTTGCGCTGGCGAGCAGGACCAGAACATGGTCCTGACCTCGCGACCTGACAGGTGGCTGGCGCGCTGATCCTGGCCGGCGAGGATTTCGACCTGCTCACCGTGCCCGGCCCCGGCGTCGGCCGCTTGCAGTAGCTGACCAGCTAATCCAGCGCCGCAAGTTCGACTCCTTCGTCCGCCGAACGCCAAGGCGGCGCCCTGAAACGGTTAGACCACCTCAACACCGCTGCTGACCAAGGGCCGCCACGCAACGGGCGGCCTTTCGCGTTTCCGGCCTCGGCGGGCGCATGGCTCAAGGCCGTGCCGGGCCTGCCGATAACCCAAAGCAACCCACGAATCGCCACGCCCCCGGGTACGGCAGTTGGCGGCGAATCGGCCTGATGAAGATCTGCGTGATTGGATTCGGCCGCTTTCTGCGGTTAGTTAATTGAAGGATTCATTCGTGGGCGGGCCGCTGGTGTGCGGGCTGTTCCTTTATGCAAGTTACAGGGGACCGATATGCCAGCCACTTTTACTCGTTACCTGCTCGGGAAGGTATCCCGTGCGCTGCGCCTGGTGCCCTGGGCGATGGCCGCTGCTCTGGCATATCCGGCCGGCGCGTCTGCCGCTCCAATCTCCTCCGGTGTGACGATCAACTTCAATTCGTCCGGCTTCTACGAAGGTGCCTACCACGGCTCGAATGTCTTCGGCCAGGGCGATGTGAGCATCAAATACAGCGCAGGCCAGTGGATACAGGCGACGAAAGGGGCGTATGCCGGGGTATTCCGGCCATGTTCGCGGGCAAGCAGCCAAGGGGAAAACGGATGTCTGGGGGTGCGGCAAGCGTAGTGGTGCGCGGACGTCCACGTCGCCGTGTGCGCGAAGCCTTGGCCGGCCAGATATCACCGGGCAGCGCGGCTTACGCGACCGGCGGTGGATTGCGTTATCGCCAGGGATTCCAGGTGAAGGCGCCAACCCTTCGCGCGGTCAGATTCAAACAGTTTCGAAATGCGGGACCTACGTCAACCGGTGCGCAGGGGATGCGTGCTGCCTTTTGTTGAAAGCAAACCATTTACGGTGATACCTCATGCTGCGCACTTCCCGCAAACCAATTGACGCGACCGAAAAGCGTTCTTCGAGTTACCGACGTTATGCGCGGCGGTTGCTGTCGGGCGGCCTGATGGCGTTGCTGTCATTCAGTGCGCTTGCTGCCACCCCCTTGGATCAAAATTTTGATGCAAAGGTGCCGCGGATCATGACTCCTTCTGGCGACACGATAGATGGTGTTACTTATAGGCTGCTGTCCCCTGGCGCTGGGGGCATGACTCTATTCACAGATGTAAATTTTGGTATTGCGGAGGGTGGTGGTGACAATGGTGTCATGTTCAACTGCGATGAATTTTGTGCCATTCAACTTGGAGCCTTGGATGCGAGGATCAGGTCGGCTGATGGTTCCAAGTTTCGTATAGTGTCCATGGAGGTTGATACAGGCTTGTATGGAACCAGCACAAACCTGACAGTGACAGGCTACCGAGATAACACTCCTGTTGCATCAGATACCATTAATGCCGGTGTTTCGGATGCATCAGGGTCTGTGACTTATACAAGAATGGGTGGCGGGTATAACGGCGGCACCCTGACCTTTAATGCAGATTGGCAATATATCGATGAAATCCGCTTTACGGGCGCAGATGCAGTCGTCGCAATAGATAATTTGGATTTTGAACCTGCCGTTATACCTGATATTACACCGCCCACAGTAACCTCTGTCAACTCCAGTACACAAAACGGCACCTATAAAGTGGGTTCTCCCATCAGCATTCAGGTGAATTTCAGTGAAAACGTAATTGTGGCAGGTGGTACACCGCAATTAACGCTGGAAACTGGCGCTACCGATAGAACTGTTAACTATGTCAGTGGCACTGGTAGTAGCTCATTGACCTTTACTTATACTGTGCAGGCGGGTGATGCAACTGCCGATCTGGATTACATCTCCACTACTGCCTTGGCTTTGAGCGGTAGCACCATCCGTGATGCGGCTGGCAATAATGCCATCCTCACGCTGGCCAGCCCCGGTGCGCCCAATTCGTTGGGTAATAATAAGGCCTTGGTTGTTGATGGTGTGGTGCCCACAGTAACATCGGTAAATTCCAGCACAGCAAATGGAGCTTATAAGGTTGATGATGTAATCAGTATCCAAGTCAACTTCAGCGAAGCTGTAATCGTGACCGGTACGCCCCAGTTAACGTTGGAGACGGGTGCATCTGACCGGGCAATCAACTATGCAAGCGGTAGTGGTACTTCTACGCTGACATTCAGCTATGCCGTTCAGGCGGGTGACAACTCCAATGACCTGGATTATGTCGCAACTAACTCTCTGGCATTGGGCGGGGGCACCATCAAGGATGCGGCGGGGAATAACGCCGCTTTGACCTTGCCTTCGCCCCGCGCGACCAATTCGCTGGGCGCGAACAAGAGCCTCGTCATCGACGGCGTGGTCCCCAGTGTCGCCAGCATCGTGATCAGTGGTGCGCCCGCCAGCACCGACAGCTCGATGGCCTTCACGGTGACCTTCAGCGAGCCGGTGAGCGGCGTCTCCGTAGATGACTTCACCCCGTCGGCTACCAGTACCGCATCCGGCATCGTCAACAGCGTGTCGGCCGAGAGCGGCACGGTGTACAACGTCACCGTCGGCTCGATTAGTGGCAACGGCACGCTCAGGCTTGAGCTCAAGGCTTCCACCAACATTGCCGACTCGGTCGGCAACACCGGCGTGGCCGCGTTTACCTCCGGCGCAGTCCATACCGTGGCGATTCCTGTCGTGCCGGATGCGCCGACCATCGGCACGGCGACGGCTGGCGAGAGCCAGGCCACGGTGACCTTCACCGCGCCGGGCAGCAACGGCGGCTCGGCCATCACCCTCTATACCGCCACCGCCAGCCCCGGCGGCGCCACCGGCAGTTGCGCCGGGCCGGCGGCGTGCACCGCCACCATTACCGGCCTCAGCAACGGCACCGCCTATACCTTCAGCGTGACTGCGACCAACAGCATTGGTACCGGCAGCGCCTCTGGGGCCTCCAACGCCGTCACCCCCAAAGCCAACCAGGTCATCACCTTCGCCAATCCGGGTACGAAGAACTTCGGCACCACGCCCACGCTGTCGGCCAGCTCCAGCTCATCTCTGCCGGTGACGTTCTCCTCGTCGACCACCGGCGTGTGCATGGTCAGCTCCGCGGGCGAGCTGACTTTCGTCACCGCCGGCACCTGCAGCATCGACGCCGACCAGGCCGGCAACGGTTTCACCAATGCCGCCCCCACGGTCATCCAAAGCTTCACCGTCAGCGCCATCGCCCCCGATGCGCCGACCATCGGCACCGCCACGGCCGGGGACACCGAGGCCATGGTGACCTTCTCCGCGCCGACCTCCACCGGGGGGGCGGCCATCAGCCCCAACGGCTACACCGTCACTGCCAATCCGGGCGGTGCCACCGGCACCGGCTCCAGCTCGCCAGTCATCGTTACCGGCCTGACCAACGGGGTGAACTACACCTTCACCGTCACCGCGACCAGTTCGGCGGGCATCAGCGCGGCCTCGACCGCGTCCAACGCGGTCACCCCGGCGGCGCCGCAGACCATCACCTTCGCCAATCCGGGGTCGCAGACCTTCGGTACCACGCCCGACCTGCGCATCCTCAACGGCGGTGCATCGGCCACGTCCGGGCTGGATGTGAGCTTCACTTCGTCCACGACCGGGGTGTGCACGGTCACGTCCCAGGGCGTGTTGGGTTTCGTGACCACGGGCACCTGCACCATCCTGGCCGACCAGGCCGGCAATTCGAGCTATCTGGCCGCGCCCCAGGTCATCCAGTCGTTCACCGTTAACACGATCATTCCCGGCGCGCCGACCGCCGTGGTCGCCACGGCCGGTGACACCCAAGCCAGCATCGCCTTTGCGGCACCGACCAATACCGGCGGCACCACCATCAGCGGCTACACGGTGACCGTGAGCCCGGCGCACGTGGCGTCGGTCTACGGTGTCGGGTCGCCGATCGTGGTCACCGGCCTGACCAATGGGCAGCCGTACACGTTCACGGTGACAGCCGACAACAGCGCCGGCACCGGGTCTACCTCGAACGCCTCCAACAGCGTCACCCCGGCAGCGACCCAGACGATCACCTTCAGCAACCCCGGGGCGCAGGACTTCGGCACCACGCCGACGCTGAGCGCGAGCTCCGATTCGGGGCTGACTCCGAAGCTCACCTCGTCCACAACCGGGGTGTGCACGATCACCAGTGGTGGCGTGCTGACCTTCATCACTGTCGGCACCTGCACCATCAACGCCGACCAGGCCGGCAACGGCAGCTATCTGGCCGCGACCCAGGTCAGCCGCAGCTTTGCCATCGATGCGGTGATTCCGGGCGCGCCGACCATCGGCACGGCCGCGGTGACTGGCGCGGCACAGGTAGCGGTGTCTTTCACCGCGCCGGTCTTCAACGGCGGCGATGCGGCACTCAGCTACACCGTTACGCCCAGCCCGGCTGTGCCGGGTGGGCCGTTCACCGGCAGCAGTTCGCCCGTCACCATCAGTGGGTTGGGCACGGGGACCAGTTACACCTTCAGCGTGACCGCCAGCAACAGCGTGGGGCCGGGCCCGGCATCGGCAGCCTCCAACGCGGTCACCCCGGCAGTAACGCAGGTCATCACTTTCGCCAATCCCGGCGCGCAAGACTTCGGCACCACGCCGACGCTGGTGGCCTCGGTGGATTCCGGGCTGCCGCTGCGCTTTGTCGCGTCGACGCCGGCAGTGTGCGCGGTCACCGCGGATGGTCTGTTGAGCTTCACCAGTGTCGGCACTTGCACGGTAACGGTCCATCAGGACGGTGATGCCAGCCACCAGGCGGCATCACTGTCGCAGACGTTCAACGTGACCGCGGCGGTGCCGGCGACGCCGGTGTTGGGTACCGTGACCGTGGTCGGTTCGGGCGAGGTGGAAGTTGCCTTCACGCCCTCGGCCGCCACCGGCGAAACCATCACCTACGTTGTGACCGCGCAGCCGGGCGGCGTCACCGCCAGCGGCACGAGTTCGCCGATCAAGGTGACCGGTCTGACCGATGGGGTGAGCTACACCTTCACGGTCAGCGCCACCGGCCAGGCCGGCAACAGCACGTCGTCGGCGCCGTCGGCTCCGGTGGTGCCGCAGGTGTTGCAGGAAGTGAGCTTCGATGCGGTGGGCACGCAGCCTTTCGACAAGGTGCCGGTGTTGTCCGCCCGCGCCGACTCCGGCTTGCCGTTGACGTTCAGTTCGCAGACGCCGGTGGTGTGTACGGTCACGGCCGATGGCCAGCTGGCCTTTGTGCTGGCAGGTGATTGCACCTTGGTTGTTGAGCAGGCCGGCGATGCCAGCCATCGCCCGGCCTCGGCCTCGCGTACGTTCCGGATCGAAGCGGTGCCGCCAGGCGTGCCCGCGATCCAGACGCTGACGCGGCAGGGATCTGGGCGGGTCAGTGTGGCGTTCACGCCGCCGACGTTCAGCGGCGGCGCGACCATCGACGGCTACCGCGTCACCGCCACGCCGCAGGGTACGGCGGCGCCGGCCATCCGCGCGATGAGCCTGCGTGCGGCCGGCACACCGGGCGTGGTCACGGCCACCGGCAGCGGCTCGCCGATCCTGGTGCAGGGGCTGGCCGAGGGCGTGACCTATGTGTTCACCGTGGCGGCCTATAACCTGGCCGGCGAAGGTGCGTCGGACAGCGCGCAGGAACTGCTGGCCGCGCCGACCCTGAGCTGGATCGGCGACCTGCAGAAGGTATACGGCGAGGCCGATTTCGAGCTGCCGCTGCCGCAGAGCAACAGCGCCGGTGCGTTCACTTTTACCAGCAGCAACCCGGCGGTGGCCACGGTCAACGGTCGTACCGTCACTCTGGTCGGCGAAGGCAGCGCCACGCTGACCGCCACTCAGGCGGCGACCAGCAACCACCTCACCGGCGCGGTGACGCTGACGTTGGTGGTCAGCCCCCGCCCCGACCCCACGCTGGATGCACAGGTCAGCGGTGGCATCCAGGCGCAGGTCGATGCCAGCGTGCGCTTTGCGCAGGTGCAGGGCGCCAACATCCGTGACCGTCTGCGCCAGGTGCGCAGTGGCCGCAACGCCAACAACGTCAACTTCGCGCTGGCCTATGCCGGCAGCCAGAGCATCCCAGGGCTGTCGGTGCCGGTAGGCCGTGTGGCCGAGGCCGCGTTGCCGGCCCTGCCCGAGGGCTGGGGGCTGTGGCTGGCTGGCACGGCGACCTTCGGCAAGGTTGGTCGCAATGGCCGCACTGGTGGTGGTTTCGACTTCAACACCGGTGGTATCACGCTGGGCGCCGACCGCGCGGTGGGTGAAAACCTGTTGCTTGGCATGGCCGGCAGCTGGGGCAAGCAGGGCACCGACTTTGATGGCACCCCGTCCAAGGTCGATGCAGACCAGCGTTCGTTGGCCGCCTACGGCCTGTGGCGACTGGGCGAGCACCTGTTTGTGGATGGCCTGCTGGCCAACGGCCAGCTGGACTTCGATCTGATCCGCTGGAGTGAGCCGGCCAACGCCAGCGCGCAGGCATCGCGCACCGGCGACCAGTGGTTCGGTTCGCTGACGCTGGGCTATGAACACCGCAACGCTGCGGGCATGACCCTCACCGGTTATGGCCGCTATGACGGCCACCGCGCCACGCTCGATGGCTATCGGGAACAGGGGCTGGGCATTTATGACCTGGCCTATGGCCGGCAGAAGGTGGACAACAGCGCGCTGGCAGTGGGCCTGGAAGGCAGTCTGGCGTTCAAGCGCGAGCGTTTGAACTGGCGCCCGCACTGGAGCATCGAGTACCGCAGCGCACTGGAAAACCGCGGTGATGTCGCCATGAACTACCTGCAGCGCCCGCAGAGCACGGACTACGTGCTGGCGATGCGCAGCTACAACGACGACACGCTGGTGCTGGGGGCAGGTATGGACCTGCAACTGGACAGCGGCTGGATGTTCTCGCTGCTGCTGGGCCACGAGCAGGGTCGCAATGCGATGCGCAGCAACAGCGTCGGCTTGCAGGTGCGCTTTGGGCAGCAGGGTGCAGATGTGCCGAAGTACAGCGATGAAGCCGGCCTGCAACAGGGCGGGGTGTCTTCGCGTCCCTGTCGCGGTTCTTCCATGCGCTGTAGCGCCCCATCGGGTGCTCAGCCCAAGTGATCGACAACAACGCCGGCCAACGCCGGCGTTGTTGTTTCATCGTAGCCAACAGCGCAGTGCCGAAGGACCGGTTTGCTCAGCGCAGCTGGTAGCGCTTGAGCAGTTTGCGCAGCGATTGAGTGTGGTGAGCGGTATCGGCCAGCAGGCCGGCGGCGCGTGCGCCTTGCACATTGCGGAACAGATGGTCGACGAACAGTGTGCGCGCCGGTTCGCAGTGCAGGGCCGTGCAGGCGGCGCGATAGACGGCCGGATCGGGTTTGCGCACGCCCAGCGTCGCGCTGCACAGCACCGGGATGCCGGGCAGCAGCTGTTCGATCACCGGCTGGGTGAGCAGGCCGTTGTTGGTGAGGATGGCCACCTGCACGCCAGGTCGCAGGTGGTGGAGCAGGGTCACGCTGTCGCGGCGCACGACGGTAGCGGCACGGCGTGCACGGTGCCAGTCCTCCGCCTGCAAGCGGCTGTGCAAGCGCAGGTTCAGGGCGGCCAGCAGTTGCGGACCATCCAGTTCGCCACGCGCATGCGCCAGTTCCAGGCCTTCCTCGCGTAGTGCCGCATCAACTTGTGCGGCGGTGCAGTGCGCGACCTCGGCCAACTCGCTCAGATGGGTGCGATGGTCGTATTCGGCCAGCAGGCCATCGAAATCCAGCAGTAGGGCGTGGGGTCTTTGCATGCGGGCAAGGCAGATGTGGGCTTGCAGTATCGCTGGCGCTGCGCCTCAGTGCAGCCTGCGACATCGCGTCACAGGTGGAAATCCACGCGCTTGCCTAGAATCCAGCCAATATCGTTGTCCCTGCCCGGAGTTCACCTTGAAGCGTTCCAGCCTGCTGTTGTTTGCCCTTGTCGGCCTGTTGCCCGTTGCACCTGCAATGGCGCGTACTTGTGCGGTCACCATCGAAAGCAACGATCGCATGCAGTTCTCGCAGCCGCAGATCCGGGTTGCCGCCGACTGCACCCAGGTGGACCTGACCCTGAAGCACACCGGCAGGATGCCGGCCACCGCGATGGGGCATAACTGGGTGCTCAGCCGTACCCCGGATTTCCAGCCGCTGGCCACGGCGGGCATGCGTTCAACGCTCGCCGACAGCTACCTGCCGAAGAATGATGCGCGGGTGATCGCGTTCACCCCGGTCATTGGCGGTGGCCAGACCACCCAGGTGCGCTTTGAGACCAGCAAGCTGACGCGTGGTGGCGATTACACCTTCTTCTGCTCGTTCCCGGGGCATTGGGGAATGATGAAGGGCAAGCTGGTTTTTGGTTGATTGATCAGTTTTGAATCCCGGGTGCGCTGCGCTTACCCGGGCTACGTTGGTGACGAGCTGGCTGGCTCCTTGTGGGAGCGGCGTCAGCCGCGAAGCTGACGTTGCTTCAGTCCATGGCATCTTTGCAATCCGATGATGCCGCTTGCTTCGCGGCTGACGCCGCTCCCACAAATCGGTGTGCAATCGGCTTTCCGTTCCAGGTAACGCTGCTTCGTCAGGAAGAACAGCGTTACCGGATGAAGCGGACCTGTTTTTTTACCGAAGCCGCTGCAGGATCAACCTGCAGCAACTACCTTGAAGGCTTCACGCGCTGCCACCAGCGTGGCCTCAATCACCGCATCGTCGTGTGCGCTGGACAGGAAGCCCGCCTCATAGGCCGACGGTGCCAGGAACACCCCGCGTTCCAGCATGGCGTGGAAGAACACATTGAAGGCCTTGATGTCGCAGGCGGTCGCTTGTGCGTAGGTCTCCACTTTCTCGTTGGTGAAGAACAGGCCGAACATGCCGCCGACGCGGTTGGTGGTGACGGCCACGCCGGCATCGCGCGCTGCGGCTTCCAAACCGTCGCACAGCGTGTTGGTGGCTGCGGTCAAACGTTCGTGGAAACCCGGTGCCTGCACCAGCTGCAGCATTGCCAGACCGGCGGCCATCGCCACCGGGTTACCGCTCAGCGTGCCGGCCTGGTAGATCGGGCCGGCCGGGGCAATCTGCGACATCAGCTCGCGGCGGCCGCCATAGGCGCCGACCGGCATGCCGCCGCCGATGATCTTGCCGAAGGTGCTCAGGTCCGGGGTGATGCCGTAATAGGCCTGCGCGCCGCCCAAGGCGACACGGAAACCGGTCATCACTTCGTCGAAGATCAGCAGCGCGCCGTACTGCGTGCACAGCGCGCGCAGGTGCTGCAGATAGCCTTCGCGCGGCGGGATGCAGTTGGCGTTGCCGACCACCGGCTCGATGATCAGGCCGGCGATTTCCTTGCCCTGTTGCTCGAACAGCGCGGTGGCGGCGTCGAAGTCGTTGTAAGGCAGGGTGAGCGTGAGCTCGCTCAGGCCGGCCGGCACGCCCGGCGAGGTGGGTACGCCCAGGGTCAGCATGCCGCTGCCGGCCTTGACCAGGAAGGAGTCGCCGTGGCCGTGGTAGCAGCCTTCGAATTTGACGATCTTGTTGCGGCCGGTGGCGCCACGCGCCAGGCGGATCGCCGACAGCGTGGCCTCGGTGCCGGAGTTGACCATGCGCACCATTTCGCAGGACGGCACCAGCTGGGTGATGGTCTCGGCCATGGTCACTTCAGCCGCGCACGGCGCGCCGAACGACAGGCCATTGCCGATCGCCTGCTGCACGGCCTCGCGCACCGTCGGGTGGTTGTGACCAACGACCATCGGGCCCCAGGAGCCGACGTAATCGATATAGGCGTTGCCATCCACGTCATGCAGGTAGGCACCACCGGCGCGCTGCACGAAGAACGGTTCACCGCCGACCGACTTGAACGCACGCACCGGCGAATTGACGCCGCCAGGCAGCAGCGTCTGGGCGCGCGTGAACAGGTCGTGGGATTGGGCGTGGTTCATTGTGAGTCCTTTGAAAGAGCGCTAGATCGAGTTGCTGAGCGAAGCGGAGCGTTAGCCCCTCTCCCGCGTGCGGGAGAGGGGTTGGGGGGAGGGGAAGCTTCTAGCAAGCGAACGCGGAAACCTACCCTCATCCGCCCCTTCGGGGCACCTTCTCCCGAAGGGAGAAGGAATAGGTCATTGGTGCTGGAAGCAGCGCCGATAAGCGTCCAGCGCAGCCACCGGGTCCGCCTCGCTGAACACGCCGCTGATCACCGCGATCAGCTCCGCGCCAGCTTCCACCACAGGCCGACTATTGTCCGGGGTCAAACCGCCGATCGCCACCCGTGGTACGCCCAGTGCGGCGCTTTGTCGCAGCAGCTCGGGGTTGGCGCGACGCGGCGTGATCTTGCTGCGGCTGGGGAAGAACGCCCCGAAGGCCACATAGCTGGCACCGGCGGCGACCGCGCGCTGGGCCAGGGCCAGTTGGTCATAGCAGGAGGCGCCAATGATGGCCTGTGGGCCGAGCAGGGCGCGGGCTGCGGCGATGTCGCCGTCGTCCTCGCCCAGATGCACGCCGGCGGCGCCTACCTGTGCGGCCAAGGCAGCATCGTCGTTGATGATCAGCGGCACGCCAGCGGCGGCGCACAAGGCCTGCAGGGCTGTGGCCTGGGCCAGGCGGGTGGGGGCATCGACCGCCTTGTTGCGGTATTGCAGCCAGGTGGTGCCGGCCAGCAGCGGGCGCACCCGTTCGAGCAGGCGCGCGCTGTCGGTTTCGTCGGGGGTGATCAGGTAGACGCCTCGGGCGTCGGCAAACTGGGTCATGGGTGGCTACCGGTACGGCGGCGGGAATGTGACAATCAACGCCGTTTCTCTGTCCGGTGATTATCCCCGATGTCCGACGCTACGGCCTCCACCCTGCGCAACTGGATGTGCGTCGTCTGCGGCTTCATCTACCGCGAGGCCGACGGCTTGCCGGAAGAAGGCATCGCCCCAGGCACGCGCTGGGAAGATATACCCGACACCTGGACCTGCCCGGACTGCGGCGTGACCAAGGACGATTTCGAGATGGTCGAGCTGGATTGAGCCGCACCGCCTTGAGCCGCAGCGCCTGGTTTGTGGGAGCGGCGTCAGCCGCGAAGCCAGGGTTGCAGCCGAAGCCATGGGCAAACATGTTCTCTTCGTGGAGGCGGCTTTTCGTAAGCAATGTCAGCCCATTCCCTCGGGGGGGGATAGGGATATTCATCGGCTTCGGATGCAGCCCTGGCTTCGCGGCTGACGCCGCTCCCACAAAAGCCAAGGCAGGCACCGCGAGGTCAGTGCAGCCTTGGCTTTCCGCCACTCAGCTCGATCAGGCGCTCGCGGATGCTGACGGCGTCCGCCGCGTCGGGCTCCATTTTCAGGTAGCGGGCGAGGTCGACGCGGGCACCAGCAAGGTGTTCCAGCTGCAGATAGGCCAGCCCGCGGTCGCGCACGGCATCGGCCTGCTCGGGCGCCAGCTTGAGGATGCGGTCGGCACTGCGTGCGGCGCGGTCCCATTCACCACGCTCGGCGTACACGCCATGCAGGTTACGCAGCATGCGCATCAGGATGGCGCGGTGCGGTGCGGGGTCGAGGATCTGGGCGAGCACGCTGTCGTCCGGGGTCTCTCCGCCGAGGTTGCTGCGCGCGCGTTCACGCAGTTCGTCCACGCCCAGCGGCCGGCCGCCGTTGAATGGGTCCATGATCAGCACACCATCTTCCACCGGCAGTCGCACCAGGAAATGGCCGGGGAAGGAAATACCTTCCAGCGGCAGGCCCAGCCGGCGCGAAACTTCGATCTGCACCAGCGCGAGTGAGATGGGGTTGCCCAGGCGGCGCTCGAACACCTCGTTGAGATAGCTGTTGCGCGGGTCGTAATACTCGTCGTTGTCGCCGCTGTAGCCCACCTCGTTGAACAGGTGGTTGTTGATGGCGGCAACCTTGAGCGGCCATTCACCGATGGCCTCCACTTCCACCCGCAGGTGGTCGGCATGGGCCTGCAGCACGCGGTCGTAGGCGGCCGGGTCCAGCTGCGGGTATTCGTCGCGTGCGATCAGCAGGGCGGTGGGCAGCAGCGGCATCGCCTCGTCGGGCAAGGCGGCCAGTTCTTCCCACTGCGGCAGGGTAATGCGCGTTTCAGACATGCCCCAAGACTGGCGGCAAAGCGGCGCCGGTTCAAGGGCGCCGCTGTTCAAACGGTGTATTCCAGTCAGTTGCCGGAGCTGATGCCGGGGCCGAAGGTCAGCACGGCGCCGTCTTCCAGCTTGAGCTTGGCGGCCTGGCCGGCGTTGAGCTCCAGCACGTACAGGGCCGGGTTGAAGCTGGGGTAGGGCGGGCACATGTCGCCGGCCGAGCACGGCGGTACGTCGCGCTGCTGGCCGACCAGGCGGCGCTGGCTGTCGAAGTAAAGGATGTCCAGCGGGATCTTGGTGTTCTTCATCCAGTAGGCCTGCGGTTCTTCGCGGTCGTGGACGAACAACATGCCGCGGTCGGCGTCCATCTGCTCGCGGAACATCAGGCCGCGGGCACGGGTTTCATCGTTCTGGGCCAGTTCCACGTGGTAGCGGGTGCCGGCCAGTTCCACCCAGTGCTTGCCGTCGGCGCTGGCGCAGCCGGCGAGGGCCAGCAGGGAAAGGGTGAAGATCGTACGCAGGAAGGAGTTGGACATGGGTTGGGACCTGGTTCCTTTGGGAGGCCTTCTGGCGGATTCGGTGGAAGTCAGAAGCTTGCCCTCATCCGCCCGTTGGGCACCTTCTCCCGTGAACGGGAGAAGGGAGAGCATCAAGCCAAAGCGGGAGCGACAGCTAGAGCGAAAGCATCAAGCCAAAGCATCAAGCCAGAGCATCAAGCCAGAGCATCAAGCCAGAGCATCAAGCCAGAGCATCAAGCCAAAGCCAAAGCCAAAGCCAAAGCCAAAGCCAAAGCCGTGCTGCCTTGGCTTACAGCACTTGCGGCGGTTCGCCGCCGATGATGACCACGTCGGCCGGGCGGCGCGCGAACAGGCCAACCGTGACCACGCCCGGAATCTGGTTGAGCTGCTGCTCAAGTTTGACCGGGTCGGTGATGGCCAGGTTGTGCACGTCCAAAATAAGATTTCCGTTGTCGGTCACCACGCCATCGCGCCACACCGGCTGGCCGCCGGTCAGTGCCAGGATTTCGCGGGCCACCAGGCTGCGTGCCATCGGGATCACTTCCACCGGCAGCGGGAACTTGCCCAGCACCTTGACCTGCTTGCTGGGGTCGACAATGCAGACGAACTGCTTGCTGGCCTCGGCGATGATCTTCTCGCGGGTCAATGCAGCGCCGCCGCCCTTGATCAGGTTCTTGTTGCCATCGCATTCATCGGCGCCGTCCACATACAGCGACAGGCCGCCGGTGTGGTTCAGGTCCAGCACCTCGATGCCGTGGCCCTTGAGCAGGGCGGTGCTCTGGTCGGAACTTGAAACCGCGCCCTCGATCTGGTCCTTGATGCGGGCCAGCGCTTCGATGAAATAGGCAACGGTGGAACCGGTGCCGACACCGACGATCATTCCCTTCTGCACGTACTCGATGGCTTTTTCGGCGGCCAGGCGCTTGGCTTCAGACATGGTGGGCTCAATCAGGTTGGAAAACAGGTTGTTTGTAGGAGCGGCGTAAGCCGCGAAGCCGGAGATCTGAAAGAGTGTCAGCTTCGCGGCTTACGCCGCTCCCACAACAAAAAGGTGCTTATTTGGGCTTCTTTTCCAGCGACAGCAGCAGCTTCCACTGCGCAGCGGTGACCGGGAACACCGACAGCCGGTTGCCCTTGGCGGTCAGTGGAAACCCTTCGCCCAGCTCCTCGGCATGCAGCTTGATCTCGTCCAGCGCGATCACCTGCGCCAGCTTGCGCTCGAAACCCACGTCCACCAGCATCCAGCGCGGTTGCTCGCGCGTGCTCTTGGGGTCGTAGTAGTCAGATTTGGGATCGAACTGGGTGTCGTCCGGGTAGGCCTCGCTGGCCACCGTGGCAATGCCGACGATGCCCGGTACCTTGGTATTGGAGTGGTAGAACAGGATGCCGTCACCAACCTTCATGCCATCGCGCATGAAATTGCGCGCCTGGTAGTTGCGCACGCCGTTCCACGGTTCGGTGCCTACGCGCTGCAGGTCGTCGATGGAAAAGGCGTCCGGTTCGGACTTCATCAGCCAGTAGCGCTTGCGGGCGGTCATGCGTTCAACGGTTCCGGGTAGAGAGTGGCCTGCTCGGTACAGATGGCATCCACCGCCACATCCCAGTGCTCGACCGGCAATGACGGCAGCTGCTGGGCGGAAAAACCTACCCCCACCAGCCACGGCGGCGCGGCCTGGCGCTGCCGAAATGCGAAGCTTCGATCATACCAGCCGCCCCCCATGCCCAGCCGCCGTCCGCCGTCATCAAAGCCGACCAGCGGCGCGACCACCAGGGCCATTTCTTCCGGCCGCAGCGCCTGCGCGGGGTCTACGTCGGGCTCGGGAATGCCATAACGGTTGCTGACCAGCGCCTGCCCGGGCCGCCACGGCGCGAAGCGCAGCAGCTTGCCGTGCAGCACCGGCAGGCAATACGTCTGTTGTGCGGGTAGCTGCATCTGCCAGCGGTGCAGGGCGATCTCGCCGTCCATTGCCCAGTAGCCGGCGACATGGCCGCTGATACCGGCGAAGGGCAGGGACAGCAGATGCGCCGCAAGTGTCTCGGCGGCGGCAATGCGCTCGGCGGCGGGGATGTCGCGGCGGCGCTGGCGCAGTTGCTGGCGAAGGAGTTGGCGGGGATCGGCAGTCATGGGGGAAAAGTCTGCGGGCAGGGAGCTGAAGCCCCTCTCCCATCGGGAGAGGGGTTGGGGAGAGGGTAAGTGCGAAGCACTGGCGTAGCCAAGCTTCGTGACGGTTTGCCCCTTACCCTCATCCGCCCTTCGGGCACCTTCTCCCGGAGGGAGAAGGACAAAAAAAGAACGGCGCCGTTAGGCGCCGTTCTGGAATATTGCATTCTCCGCGGTGACGATGCGTGCGAAACGACCTTGAACCCGGGGTTCAAGTGGGAACGCTGGGGGGCCATCGGGCTTCCCGCTACAAGGCGGACTTGCACACCCGGCTCCGTCGCGCCCCCGTGGTCGTAATTAAGGGACAAGGCGAATGTTTGCACACGCCGTCGTTCACAGCAGAGAACGCGTGGCCAGTATAGCGAGGTTGCGCGGTTGCGTGCAGTGTTTTTGGCTCATTACGGATTCATCTGCCTGAGCTGCTCAGCTGGATCAACGCGCGTTGTCGATGGCCATGTCCAAGCGCCGGTTCAGCTCGTTCATGGCGGACTGGAACCGCTGCTGCTGCGCAAGCTGCTCGTCGCGCAGCTGCTGCAGTTCATGCGCCAGATTGAGTGCGGCCAGCACCGCGATGCGGTCCACCGCCGCCATCCGGTTGCTGCCGCGGATCTCGCGCATCTTGCCGTCGAGCACGCGGGCCGCTGCGGTGAGGCTTTCGCGTTCGGCCGGTTCCACGCCAACGGTGTACTCGCGGTCCAGGATATGGACGCTGACCGGTTCGTTGTTGCTCACGTGTGCTGCTCCAGCGACTTGAGGCGGGTGATCATGGCTTCCACCCGCGAGCGGGCCTGCTCGTTCTTGGTCAGCAGCTGCGAGCGCTCGCTGATGAGCTGTTCCTGCTGCTGGCGCAGGCTGCGGTTTTCATCGCTCAGCCGCTGGTTGCGCTCGAGCAGCAGCTCGAGGCGGGAGACAAGGGCCTGTAGTTGGCCAGCGGGGTCGAAGGAGTCCATGGGCGGCACGATAGGCATGCGGATGAGGGCCGGTCAAGAAGGAGTTTGCGGTGCGGTTGGTACACTGTAGGGCCGCCGTCATCCCAGTGTGACGGTGATCCTCTCCGCTTTACAGACCAGTGACATGACCGATCTTCCCGCCGTCAACGACATCCTCCAGGCCAGCCAGTCGCTGGGCCTGGGTGCTTCCCCGGCCGAACTCCACGGCGGACTGTGCGGCTGGTTGGCCGCCGGTGGTGCCGACCTGCCTGCGTGGCCGGCCAAGGTGCTGGCCGATGACGGCCTGCCAACCCCCGAGCCGGGCTCGGCGCTGGACCTGCTGCGGCAGGCCACGGTTGCCCAGTTGGAAGACCGTGACTTCGCCTTCGAGCTGGTATTGGTGGACGCCGCCGAGCCGTTGCAGGCGCGTACTGATGCTTTGTTCGAGTGGTGCCGCGCCTTCCTGGGTGGCTTCGGCCTGGCCTCGGGCAAGCGCCCGGCGCTGAGCGAGGAGGGCGAAGAGGCGCTGCAGGATCTGGCACGTCTGGCGCAGGCCTCCAGCGATGAATTCGACAGTGCCGACGAAGACGAGGACGCGCTGTCCGAGATCGAGGAATTCGTGCGGGTTGCGGCGCTGCTGTTGCATGGCGACTGCGTGATGGGCTCGCGCCATCGGCAAAGCCTGAACTGAGGTTGGTGATGAAGCGTCTTTCCGGGATTACCCCTGCCGAGTACGCCCGCCGCCGCCGCCAGTTGATGGAGGCTGCCGGTGATGACGCCATCCTGGTGCTGCCTGCCGCACCGGAACGGGTGCGCAGCAACGACACGTTCTACCCGTACCGGCAGGATTCGGACTTCTGGTACCTGAGCGGTTTCCAAGAGCCGGAAGCCGTGCTGGTGCTGATACCGGGCCGCAAGCACGGTGAGGTCATCCTGTTCTGCCGTGAACGCGATCCCGACCGCGAAGCCTGGGATGGTCCACGCGAAGGTCAGGACGGTGCGGTGTCGCGCTACGGTATGGACGATGCGTATCCAATCGACGATCTGGACGAAATCTTGCCAGGGCTGCTGGAAGGGCGGTCGCGGGTGTATTACCACTTCGGCCGCGATGCGGATTTCGACCTGAAGCTGATTGGTTGGGTGAACCGGGTCCGCTCGCAGGTACGCAATGGCGCGCAACCACCGCACGAATTCCTGGAGTTGGGGCATCTGCTGCATGAGCAGCGGCTGTACAAGAGTGCCGATGAGATCGCACTGATGCAGACGGCGGCCGATATCAGCGTACGCGCGCACCGCGCGGCGATGCGTGCGGCGCGGCCGGGTATCCACGAGTACGAACTGCAGGCCGAACTGGAGCGCGAATTCCGCGCGGCGGATGGCTGGCCTGCGTACAGCAGCATCGTCGGCGCCGGTGCCAATGCCTGTGTGCTGCACTACCGCGACAACACGCATGGCAGCGCCGATGGCGATCTGGTGTTGATCGATGCCGGTGCCGAGTACCGCGGCTATGCCAGTGACATCACCCGCACTTTTCCGGTGAACGGCCGCTTCAGCCCGGAACAACGCGCCTTGCACGATCTTGTTCTGGCGGCACAGGCGGCGGCGCTGGAGCAGGCGCGGCCGGGTATCGCCTATGAAGAAGGGCATCTGGCGGCGGTGGAGGTATTGACCGAGGGCCTGCTGCGACTGGGTCTGCTGAAGGGCGACCTGGAGGAGAACATCATCGAGGGCCATTACCAGCGTTTTTACCGGCACAAGACCGGTCATTGGCTGGGTCTGGACGTGCACGATGTCGGCGACTACCGGGTGGCTGGCGAGTCGCGTCTGCTGGAACCGGGCATGGTGTTCACGATCGAGCCGGGGCTTTACATCTCGCCGCATGATCGGGATGTGGAAGCGCGTTGGCGCGGTATCGGCATCCGCATCGAGGACGATGTGTTGATCACCGAGGATGGTCACCGGGTGCTGACCGCTGCGCTGGAGCGCAGTGCCGACGAGATCGAGGCGTTCATGGCCAAGCGCTGAGACGCGAGGTGTTTGGCGGCAGTGTGCGGACTCGCACTCGCACTTGCACTTGCCGTTGCTATTGCCTTTGCTCCTGCACTTGCCCTCCCTTACGCAAAGCGTAGGGGAGGGTATGGGAGGGGTGCTTTGCTTTGGCTCCGGCAGTTGCAGTTGAATGTGCCTTTGCAGTTGCTCCCAAGCGTTTGATCTACCGGGTCCCTTCCGCAGCGACGTAGTCGACGGATAAGACCCCGAATGGGGCGACGTGCAGGACGCACGTCGTTTTTCGACGATACAGGGATGTATCGTCGAAAAATCCCGGCGGCGGAGTGGACCCGTGTCGCGAAGCGGCGTGGGCGCGGAGGCAGGGTGTGCTTTCTTTGGGCCACCTTTCTTTGCACAAGCAAAGAAAGGTGCGCTCGCGCCCCGAAGGGGGGCGAAAGCCCTTGATTCTGTTTCTGTTGTTTCTGCCTGTTTCGCAAATGCCAACGGGCAAGTCAAAGCAAATGCTTTCACTCCCCTTCGGGGAGCGAGTTACTTTTCTTTGCTTGTGCAAAGAAAAGATAACCAAAAGAAAGCACACCCTGCCTACGCGCCTTCCGCGCTGCGCGCTCCAGGTCCACTCCGCTGGCAGGATTTTTCGACGATACATCCCTGTATCGTCGAAAAACGACGTGCGTCCTGCACGTCGCCCCGTACGGGGTCTTGTCTGCCAGCTCCGTCGCTGCGGAAGGGGACCCGGTAGAGCAAAAGCGTTGAAGCAACAGCGTTGAAGCAAAGGCAGAAGCAAAGGCAGAAGCAAAGGCAGAAGCAAAGGCAGAAGCAAAGGCAGAAGCAAAGGCGAATGCACCCGGCAGAGCCAAGGCAGAGCACCCCTCCCATACCCTCCCCTACGCTTTGCGTAAGGGAGGGCAACTGCAACTGCAACTGCAAGTGCAACTGCAAGTGCAACTGCAACTGCAGCTGCAACTGCAGCTGCAGCCGCGTTGCTTGCTGGGCTGAATATCGTTCGGCGGAAGTGAAAGGCTGGCGTCATCCGTAGCCCGGGTAAGCCTCAGCGCACCCGGGAAGCCCTGGACATCAAACGGGGTAGGGGACGGAGCGCAGCCGAATACCGTCCGGCTTTCGCCTGACCACAATCAGATACATCCGATCTGCGAACCAACAACCTGGGCGAGAGCTAACTGCCGCCCAGGCAAGCGATCATGCTTGTGCGGCAAATTCCGGGCGAGTCAGGTTGTCCGCTTCGCCCTCGGTGCACAGCACTTCGTCTTCGATGCGTACGCCGCCATAAGGACGGAAGAAGTCCACCCGGTCCCAGTTCACACTGGTGGCGTTGCCGGCCTTCTTTACCTCGTCCAGCAGCATGTCGATGAAGTACAGGCCTGGCTCGATGGTGACCACCATGCCCGGTTCCAATACACGGGTCATGCGCAGATAGGGATGGCCGGCCGGGCGCTCGATGCGGCCGCCGTCTTCGCCAGCGGCAAAGCCGGCTACATCGTGCACCTGTGCACCGATCAGATGGCCGATGCCATGCGGGAAGAATGCCGCGCTCACACCCGTCGCCAACGCCGCCTCCGGGGAGACATTGATCACGCCGAAATCCTTGAGGATGCCCATCAGCGACAGGTGGGCGTCCACA
Organism: Stenotrophomonas nitritireducens; assembly: GCF_001700965.1. Taxonomy (NCBI): domain Bacteria; kingdom Pseudomonadati; phylum Pseudomonadota; class Gammaproteobacteria; order Lysobacterales; family Lysobacteraceae; genus Stenotrophomonas; species Stenotrophomonas nitritireducens. The sequence goes on along the minus strand of NZ_CP016756.1, from coordinate 1,253,759 downwards.
TGCAGCTGCTTGTAATCAAAGCCTGCACGAACCGCGGCACACATCTTCAGCTGTGCTGCGTCCACCGCGTCGATGAAGGCCTGGAATTCGCTGTGGCCGGTTGCCGCATAGGTGCGGGTGATGTCGCTGGCATAGCCGTAGGCCGAGGCGCCGGCGTCGATCAGGAAGCTGCGCAGCGGCTGCGGGGCCTGCTTGCCCAGGTCGGTGTAGTGCAGCACGGCGGCGTGTTCGTTCAAGCCGATGATGTTGCCGTAGGGCAGCTCGTTGGCGTCCTGGCCCACCGCGCTGCAATAGGCCATGTGGATCTCGAACTCGCTGGCCCCGGCGCGGAACGCGGCTTCGGCGGCGCGGTGGCCGCGTACGGCCAATACCTGCGCCTGCCGCATCAGCGCGATTTCGTACGCGGTCTTGTAGCCGCGATGCCATTCCAGGTAGTTGATCACCGCCGGCGGATTGTTCGGCGCGAAGCCGCCCAGCGCACTCTGCGCTTCACCGAGGATGGCGCAGCGGCTTGGGTCGGCCGGCAGCAGCGCCAGCGCTTCTTCGGGCTTGCGGATGATGTGGATGTCGAAGTGCTCCACCCACCAGCCGCTCGGTGCGTCCGGTACCACATGCCAATAATCGAAGGGCTGGTAGAACACCAGGGTCGGGCGGCTGCCCGGGGTGTGGATCAGCCAGCTGTAGGGCAGCTTGGTCAGCGGCAGCCAGGTCTTGAATTGAGGGTTCACCGCATACGGGTAATCGCGGTCATCGAACACCTGGTAATGCTGGGTGCCGCTGGGAACCACCAGGTGATCGAAACCGCCGCGCGCCAGCGCCGCGTCGGCACGGCGTATCATTTCGCCAAGGTGTTGGGCGTATAGGTTGGCTGGATCGGGCTGGTTCATCGCGGTGGCTCGCTCGGACATGCGGAATGCAGACCCCGATTTTGCCGCAATCGGCGCACCGCTGCTGTGCCGTTTTCGGCACTCAGGCTGGCGGAAGCCGGTCCTCGATCCAGCGTTGCAGCTGCGCGCGCTGGCCCTTGTCCAGGGTCAGGAAGCGGAACCCGGCCCAGGACTGCTCGGGCGCATGGGTGGGCTCGTTCCACAGCAGGTGCACGCCGACGTCGATCTGCAGCTGGCCGCCGCGGCCGTCGTCGATCGGAAACTGCAGCTGGTACAGGGCGTCGTCCTGCAGGGCCACGGAGGTGATCAGCAACATGCCGGTTTCGGATATGTTGCCGAGCCGGCCGATCTGGGCACCGGTCATCTGGTCGCGTACCGGCACCAGCTCGGGGACCTGCAGGCGCGGTGCGCGGCGGGTATTGGTGATCATGCCGACTCCCCGGCGTTGGTGGCCTGGCCGCCGGCGATCGAGCGCAGCGCGCGCACGGTGGCCTGCCAGGCACGGTCGATCAGGCGGCCGCGGTCTTCGGTGACGATGCGCAGCTGGCCCTTGGCCATCAGCCGCGACATCGCATCCAGTGAATGCTCCGACACCTTCTGGCCTCGTTGGTTCACGAACAGGGCGTTGCCAGTGATCAGGCTGTACCAGGACAGGCGCTGGCGGCGGTTGTCACCCTGCTGGTTGACGATGAATTCGAACCAGGTGCCGAACGGCAGCGTGCGCAGTTGGCGGTAGTGCGCCTCCTCCTGCTCGCTGCGTGCCGGCTCGGCTTTCCTGCGGCGCTCTTCTTCTTCGGGCTCACCGGACTCGCCGAGGCGCGCGCGCGTCTTGAGCTTGGCGGCAAGCTCCGTGCGCGAGGTGATGGCATCCTCGCCGCCCGGCGTGGACAGCCGGCGTGAGATGGCCGCGGCCTCGTCCTGGTGGTAGCCCACCTGCAGCAGCGATTGCTCGATTTCCTCGCCGAAACTGGTGTCGGCGGCACCGCCGGGCGCCAGGCCGGTGATCTCGCCGATGCGGCGGGTGGCCTGCTCCCGTTGCTGCCATTCGTCCGAACCTTCGCCGTGGCGCAGCAGGGTGAGGGTGAGCACGTCGGCCCAGGCCTTGCGCAGCAGGGTCTGCACGAACTTGGGCGGTTCGCTGCTCTGGCACAGCGCATCGATGGTGCCGTTGGCCAGCTGCTTGGCGGCCTCCAGGCGTTCCTTGCCGCGCGCGGCGTCCACCTGGCGGCGCTCGGCCATTTCCGCGCGGCGGGCCGCAGCGCGCAGGTGTCCCTGGATGATGTCGTTTGCTTCGACGAAGACCGTCTCGTCGCCCTGGTAATCGGTGACGACCTTGTTGACCGCGTCCTTGAGCTTGAGCAGCAGCACCGGATCGCTGTCGTCGTCGCTGAGCCAGACCGCGCCGGATTCGGCCACCGCATTGAGCAGTTCGCGGGCCGGGTGCTGGTCGCGCAGGAAGAATTCATGGTCGCTGATGGCCGCACGCGCCAGTGGCACCTGCAGGCGCCGCAGCAGGTCGGCGGCCGGGCCTTCGCTGCGCACTTCCCGCTGCAGCTCGGAATAGAGCATGCCCAGCAGGTCCATGGTGTCGCCGTCGCGTGCGGACAGGGTCGCCGCCGGGCCGTGTTCGGCCTTGACCTGGGCGATCAGCGCATTGCGGATGTCCGCCATGCCGTGGCGGCTGCCGGGTGACGACGCAGCGGCCTGCAGTTTGCCCAGTACGTCCATCGCGGTCTGGGTGGAGACCGGTTCGGGCGCCGGACCGGCTGCATTGCGGGCTGTCGGCGGCGAGGCGGGAGCGCCACCGGCTTGGGCCTGCGCCTGCAGGGCGGCGAAGTCGGGCATGGCGGTACCTGCCGGCGCGCCAGTGGCGGGGCCGGCGTGCGTGCCGCCAGCAGCTGCACCGGCTGCACCGCCGGCGCCCATCGCCAGTGCATTGCGTGCGGCATCAAGCAGGCTGTGCAGGCTTTCCATCGGTGCCATGGTGGCGGCAACGCCCGCCATCTGCGCCGTTGCACGCCCGGCCTGGACCGGCGCAGGCGTTGCGGCGCCCTGCAGCTCATTGGAAATACTTGCCCACGAGGCCGCCGGGGCCTGGCCTTGCCAACTGGTCAACGGGGCGTTGCCTGCCGCGCGGGGTCCGGCGCTGCCACCATCAGCCTGCCCGGCGACAGTTCCGGTGCCGCGCGGGGCGGAAGGGCGGGGAAGATGCGGGCGATATACCAGGCCCGGCAGTACGCCTTCGCGTTCGAGCAGGATGTTGAGCCGATCCAGCAGCTCGCCATGGCGTGGCATCACCAAGCGCTCGAATACCTGGTACAGCGCCAACTGCGTATCCAGGTTGAACTGCATCTGCTCGCCGCAGTCGCGCAACGCGCGGCACAGCGCATAGGGGCCAACCGGCAGGCGCTCGGGGTCAAACGCCGGCTGCGCGGCCAACACCGCAAAACGCTGCCCCAGCAGCAACAAGGGGTTGGTGGTGCGGAACGCTTCGCGTCGTGCCATCTCGTGCAGCACGATGTCGCGGTCGATATCGGTGTCCTCGACCAGCGTCATCGCCTTGAATGCCGCCGCATGCGCTTCGGGCGTGGCCTTGGGAGCCTCCTTGAAGGCGGCTACCTGTGCAGCCAGCGCGTCCAGAAAAAAATCCGGGAGCTGTTCGGCGTGGTCGCGCAGCACCCGCAGCTGGGCATAGATGTCGGACTGGATCTGGCTGTTGTGGGCCATTTCCGCCTGCTTGAACAGGGCCCGTTCCAGGTCGATGGCGGTCAACTGCAGCGGCGTGCGCAGCACCTCGTCGGTAGCCAGGAACGCGATTTCCAGCAGGTGGCGGACGCGGGCAGGTGCCTGCGTGGCGGCAATCCGTGCCATGGCCTGGCTGGATGAGCGTGGTGCGGTGCCTGACATCCTGCGTTCCTTCCCCTGAATGGGCGTTTTCTACCATTTATGTGATGTAAGTGTCACTTTCTGACGGTCTCAGGTCAGGAACAACTCCACCACATCGTTGGTGAAGCGGCGGCCAAGTTCCGTGGGTGCCCAGTGTTCGCCGTTGTTGATGAGCCAGCCACGTTCCACCGCCACCGCCAACGATGGCAGAAGCACGCTCCGTGCCAAACCGGTGCGCGATTCGAAGTCGCGCAGGCTGAAACCTTCGTGCAGGCGCAGCAGGTTGAGCATGTACTCGAACGGCAGCCGCTCGGCGCCGATCACGTCATCGCCGCCGATGCTGGCCAGGCTGCCGGCGGTATCCATGAAGGTCTGCGGGTGTTTGTGCTTCCAGCGGCGCAGCACGTGCTGCTCGGCGCCTGAGCTGATCTTGCCATGCGCGCCGGCGCCGATGCCCAGGTAGTCACCGAAGCGCCAGTAGTTGAGGTTGTGCTGGCACTGCCAGCCGTCACGGGCGTAGGCACTGACCTCGTACTGGCCATAGCCGCGTTCTGCGAGCAGCGCCTGGCAGTGTTCCTGGATGTCCCAGGCACTGTCTTCGTCGGGAATGCCCTGCGGCGGGCGGGCGAAGAACACCGTATTCGGCTCCAGCGTCAGCTGGTAGTGCGAGATATGGGTGGGGTCCAGCGCGAAGGCGCGTTCAAGGTCGTACTCGGCCTGGGCCAGCGTCTGCTGTGGCAGCGCATACATCAGGTCGATGTTGAAGTTGTTGTAGCCGGCGTCCTGCGCCAGCTTGACCGCACGTTCGGCCTCCTTGCTGTCGTGGATGCGGCCCAGCCGCTGCAGCGCTTCATCGTTGAAGGTCTGGATGCCGAAGCTGATGCGGTTGACCCCGGCCGCGCGGTAGCGGTCGAAGCGGCCGTGCTCGGCGGTGCCGGGGTTGGTCTCCAGCGTCACTTCCAGGTTCGGCGCGAAACGAAGCCGTGCGCTGGCCTGCTGCAGGAAGCGGTCGATCGCCTCCGGCGGAAACAGGCTGGGCGTACCGCCGCCGAAGAACACGCTGCTGACCACCCGGCCCCAGACCAGTGGCAGGTCCTGGTCCAGGTCGCGGATCAGCGCGTCGATATAGGCATCGAACGGCAGCTCGCCCTTGGCGGCATGCGAGTTGAAATCGCAGTACGGGCACTTGCGCACGCACCAGGGCAGGTGCACGTACAGCGCCAGTGGCGGCGGCACAAGCTGCACGCCGGCAGTGTGGCCGTGCTCGACCGAGCAGGATTCGCCGGGAAGGTGGTTGCAGTGATCGTGGGAGTGCGGCATGGACGGCAGATACGTAAGAGGGGAGGGTGCGGGCGCTATTGCGCGGCCAGCAGACTTGGATCGATCAGCGAACGTGGCTGTGCGCGCAACACGGTCGCGGCAACATCACGGAACAGCGGCGATGGCCCTTGAAAGCCACCAACCTCGTTGTCCATGAGCCGATGGCGCGCCGGCCGGGTGCCGTTGCGCATATGCAGATACAGCCCCGAGACCATGGCTTTGCGTTTGTCGATGCAGTTGTCGAAGCGCACTTCAAGTACATCGACCAAGGGTATGTGACGCCACCGGTGTGCGGTGGCGATGTTGTGGTAACGCAGCTGCCCAGCGCGCTCGTCCAGCACCACACGCTGCCACATGATGGGCGCGGCGATCAGCGAAATCGCGACGGCACAGCCAAGCGTCCAAAGCGGAAGGGCGAGCCATGAGTGCTCGCCGTCGTACGCCAGCAGGCCACCGACAATAGCGCCGCTGATACCGCCAAGAATGGCGACCAATCCTAAAAGTCCCAGTCCAGTGCGATAGCGGCGTGGTGTCATCGGTTGCTCTCCGTGGTCAATCGAGCTTGAGTTGTGACAATTGCTGCATCAACAACTGCAGCGCCTTGGCACGGTGGCTGCGGCCGTTCTTCTGCGCCGGTTCCATCTGCGCGGCGGTCAGGCCGAGTTCTTCGTCCAGGAACACCGGGTTGTAGCCGAAGCCATTGCTGCCACGCGTTTCATCGATGATGCGGCCTTCCCAGCTGCCTTCGCAGATCAGCGGTTGCGGATCATTGGGGTGGCGCAGCAGCACGATCACCGCATAGAAGCGGGCAGTGCGGCGCTCGGCCGGCACATCGCGCAGCGCTTGCAGCAGCTTGGCGTTGTTGGCGGCATCGTCGGTGGGGCTGCCGGCATAGCGCGCGCTGTACAGGCCGGGGGCGCCGTTGAGAGCGTCGACGATCAGGCCGGAATCATCGGCCAGCGCGGGCAGGCCGGTCACTTCGCAGGCGTGGCGCGCCTTGATCAGCGCGTTCTCGACGAAGGTCAGGCCGGTTTCGGGCACGTCGTCCACGCCCAGTTCGCGCTGCGGCACGATCTGCAGCGGCAGCCCGGCCAGCATGGCCTGCAGTTCCTTCAATTTGCCGGCGTTGCCGCTGGCCAGTACCAGTTTCATTGCTTGGGCTCCAACAAGTCCCAGGTGTTGCCATACAGATCGCGGAACACCGCGACGGTGGCATAGGGCTCTTCGCGCGGGGTTTCGAGGAATTCGACGCCCTGTGCAGTCATCGCGGCGTGGTCACGCCAGAAGTCATCGGTGTGCAGGAAGAAGCCAACGCGGCCGCCGGTCTGGTTGCCGATGCGGCTGCGTTGTTCCTCGTCGCTGGCGCGTGCCAACAGCAGCGCTGCGGCGCTGCCATCGGCCGGGCCGACCACCACCCAGCGCTTGCGGCCCTGGTCCAGGTCTTCCAGCAGCTGGAAGCCCAGCTTGCCGGTGTACCAGGCAATCGCCTCGTCGTAGTCGGCCACTACCACGGTGACCAGGGCAAGGCGCCGGTTCATGCCTGCGCCAATGCCGCCTGCTGCGCGTCGAACAGCTCGCGGATGCCCTTTTCGGCCAGCACCAGCAGCGCGTCCAGTTCGTCACGACGGAAGGCGTGGCCTTCGGCCGTGCCCTGCAGTTCGATGAAGCCGCCGCCATCATTCATGACGACATTCATGTCGGTATCGCAGTCGCTGTCCTCGGCGTAATCCAGGTCCAGCACCGGCTCACCCTTGTAGACGCCAACCGAAACGGCGGCAACTGCGCCGAACAGCGGGTTGCGCTTGATATCGCCGCGCTTCATCAGCAGGTTGACCGCGTCGACCAGGGCGACATAGGCGCCGGTGATGGCAGCGGTGCGGGTGCCGCCGTCGGCCTGCAGCACGTCGCAGTCCAGGGTGATGGTGCGTTCGCCCAGGGCATTGCGATCAATGCAGGCACGCAGGGTGCGGCCGATCAGACGCTGGATTTCCAGCGTGCGGCCACCCTGCTTGCCACGCGCGGCTTCGCGGTCGGAGCGGGTATGGGTGGAGCGCGGCAGCATGCCGTATTCGGCGGTCACCCAGCCTTCGCCCTTGCCACGCAGGAAGCCCGGCACGCGGTTTTCGACGCTGGCGGTGCACAGCACGCGGGTGTCACCAAAGCTCACCAGCACCGAACCTTCGGCGTGACGGGTGAAGGAGCGCTCGATGGTGACGGTGCGCAACTGGTCGGCCGTGCGGCCGCTGGGACGGGAAAAGGTCATGGGGGATCCGTTAGTACGAGATGATCAGGTGGGCGTCCGGGCGGTTGATGCACCAGCGTCCAGAGGCGGCTAGGTTACCATTCGCCCTTTGAAACGCATCGGAAAACACATGATTCGGAGCATGACCGCCTACGCTGGCGGCGAACGCATCACCCCCTGGGGCACGCTGGGCTGCGAACTGCGCTCGGTCAACCACCGGTTCCTGGAAGTGGGCGTGCGCCTGCCCGAGGACCTGCGTGCGCTGGAGCCGCAGCTGCGTGAGCGTGTTGCCGCCCGGGTCAGCCGCGGCAAGCTCGACCTGGTGATGCGCCTGCGCGCACCGGAAACCGCCACTTCGCTGGCTGTCAACGAAGTGCTGGTCGATCAGCTGGCTGAACTGGCGCAGCGGCTGCATGGCCGCTTCCCGGGAATGCAGGTGGGCTTCACCGACCTGCTGCAGCACCCGGGTGTACTGCGCGCCGAGGCCGTCGACAGCACCGCCCTGCACGCCGAAGCGCTGGCGCTGCTGGAAGAAACCGTGGGCAGCTTCGTGCAGGCGCGTGAGCGTGAGGGCGACAACCTGGCCAACGCCATCAGCGAACGCGTTGATTCGGTCGAGCGCATCGCCGCCGAAGTGCGGGAACTGATCCCCGCCATCCGTGAAGGGCAGCGGGTCAAGCTGGCCGCACGCCTGGCCGACCTGCCGCACCCGGTTGACCCAGGCCGCGCCGAGCAGGAGCTGGTGATGTGGCTGCAGAAGCTCGACGTGGATGAGGAGCTGGACCGCCTGGACAGCCATATCGCCGAAATCCGCCGCGTATTGCGCCAGCGCGAGCCGGTCGGTCGCCGGCTGGATTTCCTGCTGCAGGAGTTCAACCGCGAGGCCAACACGCTGGGCTCCAAGTCGGTGGACGCGCGCACTTCCAATGCCGCCGTCGAGCTGAAGGTGCTGATCGACCAGATCCGCGAGCAGGTCCAGAACATCGAGTAAGCGCAGAAAGCAAAGCTCTTGCAGTGCCGAGCCATGCTCGGCAAAGCAAAGCTCCTGTAGTGCCGAGCCATGCTCGGCAAAGGCTCTACCGGTGACGCCCCAGCCGAGCATGGCTCGGCTCTACAGGTAACGCCCCAGCCGAGCATGGCTCGGCTCTACGGGTAACGCCCCAGCCGAGCATGGCTCGGCTCTACGGGTAACGCCCCAGCCGAGCATGGCTCGGCTCTACGGGTAACGCCCCAGCCGAGCATGGCTCGGCTCTACAGGTGACGCCGCTCCCACAAGGCTCTGGGCGGCCATGAACCCCCGGTCCCTGCACAGACCCGCCCACGCCGGTACAATGCCGGGCCATTCCGCCGTTGGCCCACCGCATGCGTGGCACCCTCTACATCGTCGCTGCCCCATCCGGGGCCGGCAAAAGCAGCATCGTCAACGCCACCCTGGCGCGCGACCCCCACATTTCGCTGTCGATCTCCTTCACCTCGCGGGCCATGCGCCCGGGCGAGGTGAACGGCAAGCACTACCACTTCGTCTCCGCCGCCGAGTTCGAACAGATGATCGCCGCCGGCGATTTCTTCGAGCACGCGTTGGTGCATGGCGACTGGAAGGGTACGGCCCGGCAGTCGGTGGAGCCGCAGCTGGCGGCCGGCAAGGATGTGCTGCTGGAAATCGACTGGCAGGGCGCGCGCCAGGTGCGCGACAAGGTGCCCGGCGCGGTCAGCGTGTTCATCCTGCCGCCCTCGCGGCAGGCACTGGACGAGCGCATGCGCAAGCGCGGCCAGGACAGCGAGGCGGTGATGGCCCAGCGGCTGGCCGCCGCGCGCGAGGAAATGCTGCATTACGACGAGTTCGACTACGTGATCATCAACGAGGATTTCGACACCGCCGTGGGCGAAATGTGCTCGATCTTCGCCGCCAGCCGGCTGCGCTGCGCCCCCCAGCAGCAGCGCCACGCCGAGCTGATTGCCTCGCTGCTGACCCCTGAAAACCGAGCAAGTGATTGATCCGCAAGGGGCTGTTCAGGCGTTGACTTGATTTCAACCCCCGCCTGCCCCTACAATCCGTCCCCTTTCCCTCATTCGATCGAGCGGCCGTTGCAGGTCGCCGGGAGCCCGCATGGCCCGCATTACCGTAGAAGATTGCCTGGAAGTCGTTAACAACCGTTTTGAGCTGGTCATGATGGCGTCCAAGCGTGCCCGTCAGCTGGCCAATGGTGTCCAGGCGACGATCGACAACAGCGAGACCGAGGACAAGCCGACCGTGTTGGCGCTGCGCGAGATCGCCGCCCGTCGCATCGACAACGACCTGATCGAGGAAGTCGAGAAGTCCGAGCGTGAGCGCGCCGAGCGTGAAGCGCTTGAGTGGGCTGCCGCTGAAGTGGTTGCCGACGAAGACATGTCCAAGAACGACGATTGATTGCCGCTACGGCATTGATTGATGTTGTCTGCAAACAGCCCGCCGCAAGCGGGCTGTTTGCGTTGTGGCAATTGCCGTGGAACGCCCGCTGGAATAGTCTTCTGACATGAACCCAGGCCCTTCCGCCCAGGTAGCCACGCCCGCGGGCGGGGTGATACCTGACTATGTACTGCAACTCGAACGCGCAGCCAGCTATCTCCCCGCCGAGCAGCTGCCGCTGCTGCGTCGTGCCTGGGAAGTGGGCGCGGCCGCGCATGCCGGCCAGACCCGCAAATCCGGCGAGCCCTACATCACCCACCCGGTCGCGGTGGCGCGCATCCTGGCCGAACTGGGCCTGGATGTTGAAACCCTGATCGCCGCCATCCTGCACGACACCATCGAGGACACCCCACTCACCGGCGAGGAACTGGCCACCGAGTTCGGCCAGGCCGTGGCCGATCTGGTCGAGGGCGTGACCAAGCTGGACAAGCTCAAGTTCCGCGACCGCCAGGAAGCGGCCGCCGAGAGCTTCCGCAAGATGCTGCTGGCGATGTCGCGCGACCTGCGCGTGATCATGATCAAGCTGGCCGACCGCCTGCACAACATGCGCACCCTCGGCGCGCAGAGTGCCGAAGCGCGGCGCCGCATCGCCACCGAAACGCTGGACATCTACGCGCCCATCGCCCAGCGCCTGGGCATGAACCTGATCAAGTCCGAGCTGCAGAACCTGGGCTTCCGCGCACTGTACCCGTGGCGCCACGCCATCATCGAGAAACACATCCGCAGCCAGCCGGTGGTGCGTCGCGAGTCGATGGCGCAGGTGGAAGTGCAGCTGTCGCAGCGGCTTGCGCGCGAAGGGCTGGAACATCGCCTGATCAGCCGCATCAAGACACCGTGGAGCATCTACACCAAGATGCGCGAGGAGAACAAAAGCTTCGACCAGGTGATGGACGTGTTCGGCTTCCGCCTGGTGATGCGCAACGTGCCCAACTGTTACCACGCGCTGGGCGGCGTGCATGCCGCGTTCAAGCCGCTGGACGGGCGCTTCCGCGACTTCATCGCCATTCCCAAGGCCAACGGCTACCAGTCGCTGCACACGGTGCTGTTCGGCCCGTATGGCTCGCCGATTGAAGTGCAGATCCGCACCGAGGAAATGGACCTGATCGCCGAGCGCGGCGTGGCCGCGCACTGGACCTACAAGTTCGGCGGTGACGGCCCCAACAGCGCGCAGAGCAGGGCGCATGCGTGGATCGTGGAGCTGATCGATTCGCAGCGTACCGCCGGCTCGTCGCTGGAGTTCCTGGACAACGTCAAGGTCGACCTGTTCCCGGACGAGGTCTATCTGTTCACGCCCAAAGGCAAGATCCTGGCATTGCCACGCAACTCGACCGCGCTGGACTTCGCCTATGCGGTGCATACCGACGTGGGCAACCGCGCGGTGGCCTCGCGCGTGGACAAGAAGCTGGTGCCGCTGCGCACCCGGCTGGTGAGCGGGCAAACGGTGGAAATCATCACCGCGCGCTCGGCCTCGCCCAAGCCGCAGTGGCTGGAATTCGTGGTCAGCAGCAAGGCGCGTACCGCCATCCGCCACCAGCTCAAGCAGCTGGAGCACGAGGACGCCGTGCAGCTTGGCCACAGCATGCTGGACCGCGCGCTGGAAGCAATGGACAGCTCGATCGAACGGCTGCCCAAGGGGCGCCTGGATGCCTTCCTGAGCGAGCACCGCTATCCGCGCCTGGAGGCCTTCCTGGCCGACGTGGCGCTGGGCAACTGGATGCCGACCCAGGCCGCGCAGGCGCTGATGTCCTATGCCGAGCTGCGCGCCAGCGGCGTGACCCATCGTGCCCAGGAGAAGATCCTGATCAATGGCAGCGAGCGCGGCGTGGTCAGCTTCGCCAATTGTTGCCAGCCGATTCCTGGCGACGACATCATGGGCTACCACACTGCCGGCAAGGGCATCGTGGTGCACCGTCTGGATTGCCCGAACCTGGCCGAACTGCGCAAGACGCCGGACCGCTGGGTGCCGATTGGCTGGGATACCAGCGTGGTGGGCGATTACGACACCGCCCTGGTGGTCGAGGTGGAGAACGGCACCGGCGTATTGGCGCAGTTGGCCGCGGCCATCGCGCAGAGCCATTCCAACATCGAGCGGGTGGACTACCTGGACCGCGATTTCAACGCCGCGGTACTGTGTTTCAACATCCAGGTACGCGACCGCAACCATCTGGCCGAAGTGATGCGCCGCCTGCGTCGCCTGCAGGTCGTGCAGGCCGTCCGCCGCCAGTAGCAGGGTAGTGCCGAGCCATGCTCGGCAGGGGCTCTACCGGGGTAGTGACAGTGGTTTTTGTGGGAGCGGCGTAAGCCGCGAAGCTGCTATCAATGATTCAACAGCCATGTCTGCTCTGCGGATGTTCCATCAGCTTCGCGGCTTACGCCGCTCCTACAAAAAAGCCCTTGGATTCGCCGGGAAAGCTCCAGCCGAGCATGGCTCGGCTCTACCTGTTTGGCGCTATCCACACAGGCTGTGTTCTGCTGCCTACACAAGCTGTGGATAAGGCGCGGCAGCCCTTGCTGCATGGGCCTCTGCAAAAGATGGTGATATTTTGTCCATGAGCTGTGGATGAGTACCGTAGCGCCGAGCCATGCTCGGCAGGGGCCTTCCTGGCTACCTGTAGGAGCGGCGTAAGCCGCGAAGCTTGGGCTGCTGGAATCATGGCGCTGTCTGCAATCTGTTGGACCGTCTGTTTCGCGGCTGACGCCGCTCCTACAAGCAAAGCCGCCTTGGATGCGCCGGAAAGCCCAGCCGAGCATGGCTCGGCTCTACCTTGCTGCGCTATCCACACAGGCTGTGTTCTGCTGCCTACACAAGCTGTGGATAAGGCGTGGTAGCCCTTGGCGCATGGGCCTCTGCAAAACATGGTGATATTTTGTCCACGAGCTGTGGACAGCCAGGGATGAGCCTGTGCCACGTTCTGCGTACCATCGGCGGCATAACCCCAGGACTGTGCCCCATGACGACGTTCCCCGAAGACATCTATACCGAACCCAGCGCCGATCCCGATACGCTGGCCAACCTTGGGCCGCTGGCGCCGTTGGCCGGCATCTGGATCGGTGAGCGCGGCATGGACGTCAACCCGAAAGCCGATGGCCCCGAGCGTCAGGCGTATATCGAGCGGGTCGAGTTGCAGCCGATTGATGCCCAGCCCAACGGACCGCAGTTGTTCTACGGCCTGCGTTACCACACGCGCATCGTCAAACCCGGTGAAGTGGAGACGTTTCACGATCAGGTCGGTTACTGGCTGTGGGAGCCTGCCACCGGTACGTTGATCCAGACCCTGAGCATCCCGCGCGGGCAGACCGCGATGGCGGTGGGCAAGGCGGCGGCCGATGCCAAGACCTTCCGCCTGCGTGCCGAGCGCGGTTCGACGACCAATGGCATCAGCTCCAATCCCTTTCTGGAGCATGCCTTCCGCACCGAGAGCTACGAGATTCAGGTCACCATCAATGACGATGGAACCTGGTCCTATGAGCAGGAGACGGTGCTGATCATTCCTGACCGCAGCGAACCGTTCGCACATACCGACCGCAATACCCTGCGCAGGATCGGCGCGCCGACCCCGAACCCGACCGCGCAGGCAGCAGCTGTCGTGTAGTGCCGAGCCATGCTCGGCAAGGGCTTTGCCGACGCGTTGTAGGAGCGGCGTCAGCCGCGAAGCGGGTATCGCTGGAATCATGGCGCTGCCTGCAATCTGCCGGACCATCTGTTTCGCGGCTTACGCCGCTCCTACAGAATCATGTTGGGATTTCCAGGAATGCCACGGGCGAGCCTTGCCGCGCTATCCACACAGGCTGTGTCCTGCTGCATCCACAAGTTGTGGATAAGCACGCGCAGCCCTTGCGCGGCGGGCCTCTGCAAAACATGGTGATATTTTGTCCATGAGCTGTGGATGACTCCCGTAGTGCCGAGCCATGCTCGGCAGGTGCTTTCCCGGCCATCTGCAGGAGCGGCGTCAGCCGCGAAGCTTGGGCTGTTGGAATCATGGCGTTGCCTGCAGTCTGTTGGAGCATCTGCTTCGCGGCTTACGCCGCTCCCACAAACAAAGACCGCATCGGATGCAGCGGGAAAGCCCCAGCCGAGCATGGCTCGGCTCTACCTTGCTGTGCTATCCACACAGGCTGTGTCCTGCTGTATCCACAAGCTGTGGATAATCCTTCGCAGCCCTTGTGCAGCCTTGCTTTGCGGGAGGTGGTGAAGTTTTGACCAGCGCCCGCCCGGCGCGGTCAGGCAGCCGCCAAGGTGGCGACGTTACAATGGCCCACCTTTTCCAGACTGGAGTTGTCCATGTCCCGCCAGATCATCAACACCGCCAACGCCCCGGCCGCCATCGGCCCGTACTCGCAGGCTGTGCGCGCCGGCAACACCGTGTATTTCTCCGGGCAGATCCCGCTGGACCCGGCTACCGGTGAGATCGTCGCCGTCGACGTGACCGCACAGGCCCGCCGCGCCTTCGACAACCTCAAGGCCGTTGCCGAGGAAGCCGGTGGTTCGCTGGACAAGATGGTCCGCCTGGGCCTGTACCTGACCGACCTGGGTGAGTTCGCCAAGGTCAATGCAGTGATGCAGGAATACTTCCAGGCCCCGTTCCCGGCCCGTTCCACCATCGAAGTGTCGGGCCTGCCGAAGGGCGCCGCATTCGAAGTCGATGCGATCATGATCATCGACTGATCCAGCACCGTTCAACGCTGCATGCGGATGCCCGGCCTTTGCCGGGCATCTGCGTTTCAGCCTGGTTGGCGGCGGATGTCACTGGGGGTATGGCCGGTCCAGCGCTTGAACGCGCGGCGGAACTCGCGCGCGTCATTGAAGCCGAGCTGGTTGCCGACAGCGGCGATGCTCAGCTCCGCGTCCTGCAGCAGCTCCAGCGCCAGTTCGGTGCGCAGCCGGTCGTGGATTTCACTGAAGCTGCTTTCTTCCTCGGCCAGCTGCCGGCGCAGGGTGCGTTCGCTCAGATGCAGGGCCTGTGCGGCATCGCTCATCTGCGGGTTGTCGCGCAGCCGGCTGCGCAGCAGGCGCTCCAGCGCCGCGGTGGTTTCGCCATGCGATGCCTGCGTGGCCAACTGCGCGCGGCACAGCGACAACGCCTGTTGTGAGGTCACCGGGTTGTAACTGGCGAACGGCAGCTGCATCCAATGCCGGTGCACCAGCATCGCATTGCGCGGCTGGTCGAAGCGGGGTTCACAGCGGAATACCGCACGATACTGGTCGATGCTGGCCGGGGCCGGGTAGCTCAGCTCCAGGCCGGCCGGGCTGAACGCATCACCGGCCAGTTCACGGGCCAGCATCAGAATGCTGGAAAACATCTCTTCGCACAGGAACGGCAGCAGATCGTTCACCTGCTCCGGCGCGGTGGCAATGACGGCCAGCGTGTCGGCGTCGTTTTCTTCCAGAACCAGGTCCATCAACGGGCCCAGGTTGCGCTGGTAGTCCAGGCCGATCCGCACGGCGTCACCAAAGGTGCGCGCGGTTTTCATCGCCAGCCCCAGCAGGCCGAAATTGCCGCCATTCTGCGCACCGCCCATCGCCAGCCCGGCCGCATCCATCGGCAGGGTAGGCAGGGCGCGGCGAATCACTTCGTAGGCCTGGCGGTAGGAAATGCGGGTGCGCGGATCGTTGAGCTGGTCCTGGCTCAGGTGCAGCCCGAGCAGCCAGCTGTCGGTGTCCACGCCCAGCTCGCTGCCAAGCAGCAACAGGCCGCACAGCATGTTGGTTGGCACATTGGCAATGGCCAGGCGGTCGCCGCCCGGGTTCCTGCGCTGCATTCAAGCCCCTCCAGCTTGTCCGCTTTTCCCCCCCAAGTATGCCGGTCTTGCCCTTCGCGTGAACACCGCCTGAAGGTGAGACTGCAAATCAACATTGGCAGGCGTATGGAGTCCCGAATCATGCAGCGCAGCATTCCCTGGGCAGTTGCCACCACCTTGGCCGTGCTGGCGTCCGGCTGCCAGAAGCAGCCGCAACAGCAGACGCCGGCTGTCGCTGCTGCGGATGGGGCATTCGCAGCCACGCTGCAGGAGCGCCTGCTCGATGCCAAGCCCGGCGATGTGATCGACATCCCGGCCGGCCGCCACCAGTTCGAGCGCAGCCTGAGCTTGCGTGCCGACGGGGTTACCCTGCGCGGCGCCGGCATGGACCAGACCGTGCTCAGCTTCAAGGGGCAGAAAGCCGGCGCCGAGGGGCTGCTGGTCAATGGCGACAACTTCACCATCGAGAACCTCACCATCGAGGACTCGAAGGGCGACGGACTGAAGATCAGCGAGTCGGAAAACATAACCATCCGTGGCGTCAAGGTGCAGTGGACCGGCGGCCCCAGCACCAAGAACGGCGCCTATGGCATCTACCCCGTGCTGACCAAGAACGTGCTGATCGAGAACACCATCTCCATCGGTGCCTCCGATGCGGGCATCTATGTCGGCCAGTCTGATGGGGTGATCGTGCGCAACAGCCGCGCCGAGCAGAACGTGGCCGGCATCGAGGTCGAGAACACCCGCAATGCGGATGTGTACGACAACGTGGCCACCGGCAATACCGGCGGCATCCTGGTGTTCAACATGCCGGGCCTGTCGCAGCAGGGTGGCAACATCCGCGTGTTCAACAACAAGGTCATCGCCAACAACTACGAAAACTTCGGCGCCAAGGGCACGCCGGTGGCCAGCGTGCCTGCTGGCTCGGGCATCGTCATCAATTCCAACGATGACATCGAGGTGTTCGACAACGAGGTGCGCGACAACGCCACCACCAACATCATCGTTTCCAGCGTGTATTCCACCGGCTACAAGGACAGCAGCGCCTCGCCCAACTTCGATCCGTACCCGGAGCGCATCTACATTCACAACAACACCTTGTCCGGTGGTGGCGACTCGCCCGATGGTTTGGACCTGAAGGCGCTGAAGCTGGCGATGTACGGCCTGACCGGCAACTTTCCGGACGTGCTGTGGGATGGCTATTACAACAAGGCGCGGGTGGTGGACGGGGTCAAGGTCGGCCCGCAGATCTGCCTGCGCAACGTCAGTGGCGTGATCAACGCCGATGGCCCGGGCGGTTACAAGAACCCGAGCAAGGACGCCAAGCCATTCGAATGCGATCTGCCGCGCTTGCCGGCCATCGACCTGAAGCGTGGTTGAGGCCTGGGCATGCGCAAGCTGATGGTGCGGGGAATGGTGTTGGTGGCTGCCTTGCTGGTGCTGGCCGGGTGCGGCAAGCCGGAAGCGGTGCACTTTTTCGAGCAGGGCCAGCCGGCGACGCTGGATGAGTGGCATGTGCTGCGCATTCGCGATGGCCGGCTGTCACTCAACGACGGCGTGGTGCCGTATGACC